>DATILI010000327.1:0-18078 GCA_035476635.1 Burkholderiaceae bacterium
TTGTACCAGGCCGTTCTGGACGCAGGGCGCCCCGTGCAGATCCGCACCTTCCACAGCTGGTTTGCCGCGCTGCTGCGTACGGCGCCGGTATCGGTGCTGCAGCAACTGGGGCTGCCCACCAACTACGAGCTGCTGGAAGACGACAGCGAGGCGGTGGCCCAGGTTTGGCGCCGGTTCTACAGCGCGCTGTTGGCCCAGCCCGAGTTGCGACGAGACTTCACGGAGATCGTGGCCACGCATGGCCGGTTCCAGACGCACAAGGCGCTGGAAGCCGCATTGTCCAAACGCGTGGAATTCACGCTGGCCGATGCGCATGGCGTGGTGGATGCGTCGATCAAGACCTTTGACGCGCAGTTTCCCGATTTCGCCGGTGCGGCATTGCCTGAGGATGCACTCACGCAGGAGCGCGGCCGGGCACTCTTGCTGGCGGCTGCGGCCGCCTTGGGCCGCGCCAGCGCGCCCACGTTTTCGGCCAAGGGCGTGGAGCTGGAGCAGGCCGTGAGTGCGGGCGACATGCAGGCAGCCCTTTCGGCCTTGCTCACGCAAAAAGGCGAGCCGCGCAAATTCAGCGACAAGGTGGCCGGCATTGCATCGGTGCGTGCCGCGCAGGAGCTGGCGTTGCGCGTGCTGGCGGCGCGTGAGCAGCATGCGGCCTGGCTGCACCAACAAGCGATGGCGCGGCTGGCGCGCGTCTTGATCGCGGAATTTGGCGCACTCAAGCGTGAACGCGGCTGGGTCGACATGAACGACGTTGAGCGCGCTGCCTTGGTGATGCTGTCCGACCCGGTCCTCAGCGGCTGGGTACAGCAGCGGCTGGACGCGCGCGTGCGCCACCTCTTGATCGACGAGTTCCAGGACACCAACCCGCTGCAATGGCAGGCACTGCACGCCTGGCTCAGCGGCTATGCGGGCGCCGGCGGCGGGGCGGGCAGCGCTTCGGGTGGGGCGCCCAGCGTGTTCATCGTGGGCGACCCCAAGCAGAGCATCTACCGCTTTCGGCGCGCCGAGCCGCAGGTGTTTCGCGCCGCGCAGGCGTTTGTCGTCGCCGGCCTGGGTGGCGACTTGCTGAGTTGCGACCACACGCGGCGCAACGCACCCGAGGTGATCGCGGCCGTCAATGGCGTGATGCTTGCCGCGCAAACCAGTGGCGCGTATGAAAGCTTTCGCGCCCACACCACCGAATCTGCGCAACATGGCGCCGTGCTGGCGTTGCCGGCCATCCCGCGTGCGGAATCATTGCCGTCCGAAGCCGCGGCGCATCCGCTGGACTGGCGCGACAGCCTGCAGACGCCGCGCGAACTGCCCGAAGAAACCTTGCGCAACCTGGAATGCCGGCAGGCTGCGCGCTGGCTGGCGCAACAGCTGCAAGATGGTTTGCGGCCCCAGGACATCATGGTGCTGGCGCGCAAGCGCGATCGGCTGGCGGTGATGCAGGACGAGCTGCGCGCCTTGCACATCCCGGCGCAACAACCGGAAAAAACCGAGCTTGGTGAGGTCCCCGAGGTGCAGGACATCGTCGCGCTGCTCGATGCGCTGGTTTCGCCCACGCACGACCTGTCGCTGGCACGCGCGCTGAAGTCGCCGCTGTTCGGGCTGGGCGACGATGACCTGGTGCAGATTGCACTGGCGCAGCGGCAAGCACGGCGGCAGACGGCGCCAGGCGTCACGCACAACCCGAGCTGGTTCGAGTTGCTGCAAGGCCGGGAGCCGTTCGCACCCGCCGCCCAAGCGCTGGCGCCAGTCTTGATGCGCTGGAAAGAGTGGCTGGACAGTTTGCCCCCGCATGACGCGCTGGACGCGATCTACCACGATGGCGATGTACTGGCGCGCTTTGCGCAGGCAGCGCCGGCGGCTTTGCGCAGCAGCGTGCTGGCCAACCTGCGCGCCGTATTGTCGGCCGCGCTGCAACTGGATGGCGCGCGCTATGCCACGCCCTATGCGCTGGTGCGCGCATTCAAGCGCGGTGGCCTGAAGGCACCGGCCAGCGTCCAAAGCCAGGCGGTGCGCCTGTTGACGGTACATGGCGCCAAAGGCCTGGAGGCGCCGCTCGTGCTGTTGCTGGACACCGACACCTTGCCCGCGCGCGCTGAAACCATGGGCGTGCTGGTGGATTGGCCGGGCGAGGCCATGTTTGCGCAGCGCTTCGCCTTCATGGCCAGCGAGAGCCGGCCGCCACCGTGCACGGTCGACGCCTTGGCCACCGAGCAGGCCGCACGCCAGCGCGAAGAGCTCAATGCCCTGTACGTGGCCATGACGCGCGCGCGCCAGCGGCTTGTCGTGTCTTGCGTCGAGCCGCACCGGGTCAACGAGGCGAGTTGGCGTCAGCGGCTGGCACCTTGGTGCACGGCGTTGCCGGTGCCGCTGGTCGAAGTGCCGGCAGCGGAATCCTCCGCAGCTGCGCAGGAACTGGCCGGCGCGCTGTTTTCGTTGCCCGTCGTGCCTCCTGCACCCGCCTCCCCTGTCGCGAGGGCGCCAGCGGTGCGGGCGGCCGAGGCTGCCAGCCTCGCTTCGCGTGTCGGGCAGGCCATGCACCGTCTGCTGGAATGGGGCGCGCCGCAGGCCGAGTCGGACCCCGCGGAACGTCTTGCCGCCGTTGCGCGCGAATTCGTGTTGGAATCGGCGCACGCCCGGCAAGCACAGCAGATGGCCCAGGCCGTCCTTGGCGGCGAAGGGGCCTGGGCCTGGAGCCCCGCGATGGTGGACTGGCACGGCAACGAGGTAGCCTTGCTGCACCGTGGCGCATTGTTGCGGCTGGACCGGCTGGTACGCCGGCGCGACAGCGGCGAATGGTGGGTGCTGGACTACAAATCGGCGGCACAGCCGCAGCAGCAGGCCGAGCTCATCGGGCAAATGCAGGCGTACCGCGCCGCCGTCCAGGCCGCGCATGCGGGCGCTGTCGTCAGGGCGGCGTTCCTGACGGCGCAGGGCGCCTTGGTGGAAATCACAAGATCGGATTGAATGAAAAAAGTAGTGGTGATTGGTGGCGGCCCGGCCGGCCTGATGGCGGCCGAGGCACTGGCGGCCGCTGGCGCGCGCCAGGGCGTGCAGGTGCATTTGTTCGATGCCATGCCCTCGGTGGGCCGAAAATTCCTGCTGGCCGGCAAGGGAGGTTTGAACCTGACGCATTCCGAACCGCTGGAGCGCTTCATCACGCGCTACGGTGCGCGGCGCGATGCGGTCCAGGACTGGCTGCAGGGCTTTGGCCCAACGCAATTGCGCAACTGGGTCCAGGGTTTGGGGGTGGACACCTTCGTCGGCAGTTCCGGCCGCGTGTTTCCGACCGACATGAAAGCCGCGCCGCTGCTGCGCGCCTGGCTGCATCGCCTGCGCGAGGCCGGTGTGCAGTTTCACATGCGCCACCGCTGGACCGGCTGGGCGCAAAGCGGTGGCCTGGACTTTTCCACGCCGCAAGGCGAGATCGAAGTGCAGGCCGACGCCGTGGTACTGGCCCTGGGCGGTGCGAGCTGGGCGCGCCTGGGCTCGGACGGCGCCTGGGTGCCCTTGCTTGCGCAACAAGGCGTGGCGGTGGCGCCGCTGCTGCCGTCCAACTGCGGCTTCGATGTGCAAGGCGGCTGGAGCGCACATTTCGCCAGCCGCTTCGCCGGGCAGCCCTTCAAGTCGGTGGCGATCACGTTTGCCGATGCAAAGGGCCAGATGTTCCAGCGCAAGGGTGAATTCGTCGCCACGGCAACGGGCGTGGAAGGCAGCCTGGTTTATGCCGCATCTTCGTTGCTGCGCGACGAAATCGCCGCGCAAGGCGTGGCGAAGTTCCAGCTCGACCTGCTACCTGACCGAAGTGCCGAGCAGGTGCTGGCCGAGGTGGCCCATCCGCGCGGTGCGCGCTCCCTGTCCAGCCATCTCAAGAGTCGGCTCGGTTTGGATGGCATCAAGATGGCCTTGCTGCACGAGCTTTGCGCCAAGGACGATATCGCCCAACCGGCCAGGCTCGCAGCGGCCATCAAGTCGCTGCCGATCCGGCTGGCCGCAGCACGCCCAGTCGACGAGGCGATCAGCAGCGCGGGCGGTGTGCCGCTGCTGGCGCTGGACGCAGGCTTGATGCTGCGCCAACGGCCTGGCGTGTTTTGCGCTGGCGAGATGCTCGATTGGGAAGCGCCGACTGGCGGCTACTTGCTCACCGCCTCCATGGCAAGCGGCAAGCGCGCCGGCGAAGGGGCTCTCGCGTGGCTGGGAGTGGCTCAGAACCTGGCGCGGTAGTAGAGCATGGGCTTGCCATGCTTGGCACGCAGGGACAGGCGGGCGCCGCCATTCAATTGCACGCCGATGGCGCCGAGCTCGGGCACCAGACCATGGTAGCGGGCGGCAGTGAATTGCATTTCAACACGGGTGCCATACACGTCCTGGCCGGAAGAGCCGTTGATCAGGCTGATGGTATCGGGCACCGGTGTCACCTTGCGCCAGGCCGCCACATCGATGCGGCGTGTGCTGTCCAGCGTGGAGCGCCACCGCAAACCCACGTCCACGCTTTGGGTCGAACGCGGAGCCAGCGGACTGTTCGGTGGCACCGAGAGGCCGAGCGAAATGCCCACCATCGAAGACTCAGTGGTCCGTGGCCAACTGGTGAAATCCAGGCGCGTCGTGCTGAAGGGGCCGTCCAGGCTATTCATGCGTATAACGGGGGCGGCTGAAATCTCCACACGCGGCCCGGCATTGGTATCCAGGGACGCGGCCACCATGGTATCGATGGAAGACACGCTGAAAGGTGGTTCGTCGTTGTCTGCTGCCAACGCAAGATTGGTGCTCGCCAGGGTCGCCGCGATCAGCGCCAGCCCAACCCGGTTGATCCGGGGGCAAGGACCAAACTCGTTTGCGAAGACCGCTGCGGTTCTCATGGAACACCTCATTCAGGCATACCACAAATATAAACCTTTGCCTGCTGCGACACGTGTGAAAAAGTGCGCAAGAAGACGTGGGACAACACCGACAGCAGCTTGGCGCTGAATCGATTTCCAAAGAGAGAGAGGGGGGTTGACGAGCCTTGACCCCGGCACTGACTCCACAGTTAGGGCTGCTTGGTTCCCCACCTGACCCGGTTGGCCGCTTTACCATGCGGGAAGGCCCGTCAGCCGCTATTGTAGGCGAGCCGGGCAAGACCCTTTGGGCGCCCGGCTAAACTGTCCGCGCGGTATCAGTTCGAGGCCGCAACCAAGCAACGAATCAAGCAACGATTTCGGAGGACCCCCATGCGCTCATTTCGCCCGGTTTTGCTGGCCGCCCTGCTTTGCACCGGCCTGCTCACGCAAGCCGCCATGGCACAGCCGGCGGCGGACAAGGACCCGATTCGCACCGTACTGCTGGAAAGCAAGGAAAAGAGCCGGGGCGTGGTGATCCATGCAAACGGCAGCGCCATCAATGTGGTGGTGGTGCAGGTCGACGACCATTTCGTCATTGGCCGCAGCACCACCAGCAGCCGCATCGTGGTGCGGATGGACCGCATCGACGGGGTAAGCGCGAATTTCTAGTTTTGGCTAGGGCTTGCGGTCGAGCAGGCCCAGGAGATTGGTGCGCGCCACGCGCTCGCGCGCGGCGGCGCTAAGCTGCCGCAGGAAGTCCTGCACGCTTTCGGCCTTCATGTTTTCGCTTTCCAGCGTGCGGTGGCTGGCATCGGTGCCGATGAGAAAGCGATCCGGTTTCGATTCGATCAAGGCCAGCCATTCGGGCCACACTTCCTTGCCGTTGCGCAGGATCGTGTAGTCCGGCGAGCGAGGATGCTGGGGCCAGGTGCGCGCGCTGAGTTCGTAGTAGAGGTTGGCGTGCTGCTCCAGCATCCGCCGCGCGATGAAAAGCGGTGTATAGCCGCCGTGCGCCCAGATCACCGGCACGTCGCGGAATTGCTCCAGCAGCCTGGCGAACTCGCCCATGCGGGTGATCTCGATATGCACCATCACCGGCACACGGTGCTTGCGTGCCAGGGCCATGATGCCCGTCAATGTCGAGCCCGTGGGGCTGTAGTCAGCTTCGGGCAAGCCGGGCGAAGGGAAATGGGTGGACGAGATCTCTCCGATGCCTTTGAACCGGCCCGTTGCCAGCAACGCGTCGAGGCTGCGCAAGAGCGCCGCATCGTCGGCATTCCAGGCGTGCCGGTAAGCCGCGCGCTCGGGCGATATCGATACAAACGGGATGAAGCGGTCCGGATGGCGCCGGGCGGCATCGGCAATCGCGTCGTTGTCGCTGTTGCGGCCCCAGAAGACGACGGCGCGTTCCACGCCATGGCGCTGCATCAGCGCCAGTTGCATGGCCTCGTCGTTCAGATGCACATGGGCATCGATGAATGGCACCTGCTGGGCATGGGCCGAGAGCGACAGCAGGGCAAAAAGCAGGAGATGGCGCACGACGGGCTCTTTCGATTCGCAAGGACCGAAGGTTTATAGCAGCATTGCGCGGCGCAGCGCCTGAAATCCACACCGTAAAATCGGCCGAATGTCCTACCTCGTGCTCGCCCGCAAGTACCGCCCCAAGACCTTCTCTCAATTGGTGGGGCAGGAGCACGTGGTGCAGGCACTCACCAATGCCTTGACGCAGCAGCGCCTGCACCATGCCTACCTGTTCACCGGCACGCGCGGCGTGGGCAAGACCACGGTCTCGCGCATTCTGGCCAAGTCGCTGAACTGCCAGGGCCCCGACGGCACCGGAGGCATCACGGCCACGCCTTGCGGGGTGTGCCAGGCCTGTACCGACATCGACAGCGGGCGCTTCGTCGACTACACCGAGCTGGACGCGGCCTCCAACCGCGGCGTCGACGAAGTCCAGTCGCTGCTGGAGCAGGCGGTCTACAAGCCGGTGCAGGGGCGCTTCAAGGTCTTCATGATCGACGAAGTGCACATGCTGACCAACACCGCCTTCAACGCCATGCTGAAGACGCTGGAAGAGCCGCCCGAGTACCTCAAGTTCGTGCTCGCAACCACCGATCCGCAGAAGGTGCCGGTGACCGTTCTTTCGCGCTGCCTGCAGTTCAACCTGCGGCCGATGGCGCCTGAAACCGTGCTCGAACACCTTGTCCACGTGCTGCAAGCCGAAGGTGTTCCCGCCGACAGCCAGGCCCTGCGCCTGCTCGCGCGCGCGGCGCGTGGCTCGATGCGCGACGCCTTGTCGCTGACCGACCAGGCCATCGCCTTCGGTTCGGGCAAGCTGGAGGAGGCCGGCGTGCGCCAGATGCTCGGCAGCGTGGACCGCTCGCATGTGTTCCGGCTGATCGAGGCGCTGGCGCTGGGCGACGGCAAGGCGGTGGTCGACATCTCCTCGGCCCTGCGCACGCATGGCCTGAGCGCCGCCGCAGCACTGGAAGAAATGAGCCTGGTGCTGCAACGCATGGCTGTGCTGCAGGCCGTGCCGGGAATGGCCTCGGCGAACGACAACGACCCGGATGCGGTGGAGACGGCGCGGCTGGCGCAAGCGATGCCGGCCGATGAGACGCAACTGCTTTACAGCCTGTGCCTGCACGGGCGCGCCGAGCTCGGCCTGGCGCCGGACGAATACGCGGGCCTGACCATGGTGCTGCTGCGGCTGCTGGCTTTCAAGCCCGCTCCTGGTGCAGCGGCTGAAAAAAAAACTCTGATTGAAGCCGAAGGCCGTGCTGCGCCAGCCGTCGGCGTTGCACCGGCACCGGTGCTGCAACAGCGCGAGCGGCAGCCACCTCCACCATCCGCCTCGGCGCCGCAGTTGCAGCCCCCGGGCTATGTGTTGCCGGTGGTCGTGCCTCCGGTTGCAGTGCCGCATGCCGGCGCCGCGCTTGCCCCGCAGGGGCCGCCTGCCAGCAAGGTGGTTGGCGTTCCCTTGCGCATTCAACCTGAACCGGGCCAGCGGACGCAGCCGCGGGACGAGGGCAATGGCGCGGATCGCCTTGCAGCGGCATCGTTCATCGCGACCGAGGAAGGCGATATCTGGCATGCGACGGTGCAGCAGCTTGTGGCGCAAGAGGCGGTGACGGCCTTGGTGCGTGAACTCGCCCTGCAGTCGCAACTGGTTGCGCGCGATGGCGACCACTGGATGCTGCGCGTCGAGCGCGAGTCGCTGAACCAGCCGACCAGCCGCGAACGCCTGCGCCAGGCGCTGAGCAGCGCGGGCCATGCGGCGCAGATCAGCGTTGAAGTCGGTGCGGTGACCGACAGCCCGGCGCGTCGCAATGCGGCGGCGGCGGCGCTCAGGCAGCGTGCGGCCGAAGACACGATTGCCGACGATCCCTTCGTCCAGGCGATGGTGCGCGACTACGCTGCGAAAATCGCGCCTGGAAACTTCAAATTCCTCTGATCTAATCCAATCGATGTCGTCCGGCGCGCTCGCGGCAAGCGAGGCGTCCCAAGCTCTTAATGTGAAAGGAATTCCATGTTCAACAAAGGACAACTCGCCGGCCTGATGAAACAGGCCCAGGCCATGCAAGACAACCTCAAGAAAGCGCAGGACGAACTCGCGTTCATCGAGGTAGAAGCCGAATCGGGCGCAGGCCTGGTCAAGATCGTGATGACTTGCAAACACGACGTCAAGCGCGTCACGATCGACCCCAGTCTGCTGGCCGAGGACAAGGACATGCTCGAGGACCTGGTGGCCGCGGCATTCAATGCGGCCGTGCGCAAGGCCGAGGAAACGTCGCAGGAGAAGATGGGCAAGCTCACGGCAGGAATGCCGGGCCTTCCCGGCGGCATGAAGTTCCCGTTCTAGGCGCCGCTGCGCGGCTGTGGCCAATACCAACGCGCTTGACGCGCTGATCCAGGCGCTTCGCCGCTTGCCGGGGGTAGGCGTGAAGTCGGCTTCGCGCATGGCGTTTCACATGTTGCAGCATGACCGCGAAGGTGCGCAGCTCTTGGCGCAGGCGCTGCAACAGGCGGCCCACAACATCAGGCACTGCGCGCTGTGCCACACCTTCAGCGAGCATGAAGTCTGCAGTACCTGCCTGGACCCCAAGCGCGATGCGAGCAAGCTGTGCGTGGTGGAAACGCCGGCTGACCAGTCGGCGGTGGAGCGCACCGCCGCCTACAAAGGCTTGTATTTCGTGCTGATGGGCAAGCTCAGCCCGCTGGACGGCATCGGCCCCAAGGACATCGGCCTCAAGAAGCTGTTTGACCGTGCTGGCAATGGGGTCGTGCAAGAGGTGATTCTTGCCACCAATTTCACCGCCGAAGGCGAGGCCACGGCGCACGTCATCAGCGAAACGCTCAAGAGCCGAGGCCTGCGCGTGACGCGTTTGGCGCGCGGCGTGCCCATTGGCAGCGAGCTGGAATACGTGGACCTGGGAACGATTGCGCACGCCTTGGTGGACCGAAGGTAGACCTTCGTTTTTCCCTTTGTTTACATCGTGTTACGCGCGATGTGCGCCGCTGGAACAGGCGGCCGTATCCATTCAGTAGCCACTTCATCAACTACCTTACGTACAAACCCGCACGGGATGTTCCCGATGCGGGTTTGCGGCCCTGCCGATTAAGCTTTTGAGAAGCAAAAAAGAAGAGAGAAATCACCATGGTCAACTTCACACTCCGGCGACGAACGTTCGGCGCTGCCGCAGCTTTCGCGGCAGCATCGGTCGCGGTGCCGGCATTGCGCGCGCAGCCCAAGCTGGAAAAAAGCAAGATTGCCCTCGCCGTCGGCGGCAAGGCCGCCTTCTACTATCTGCCCCTGACGATTTCCGAGCAGCTCGGCTACTTCAAGGCCGAGGGGTTGGATGTGGAGATTTCCGACTTCGCTGGCGGCGCACGTGCGCTGCAGGCCGTGGTGGGCGGTTCGGCCGACGTCTGCTCCGGCGCCTATGAGCACACCATCAACCTGCAAAGCAAGAACCAGTTTTTCCAGGCCTTTGTGCTGCAGGGCCGCGCGCCGCAGATTGCCTTGGGCGTTTCCACCAAGGCCATGCCCAACTACAAGTCGCTGGCTGACCTCAAGGGCAAGAAGATCGGCGTGTCCGCGCCGGGCTCATCGACCAACATGGTCGCCAACCTGGTGCTGTCACGCGCGGGCATCAGGGCCAGCGACGTCAGCTACATCGGCGTAGGCACCGCCGCGGGTGCCTTGGCCGCAATGCGCTCGGGCCAGATCGACGCCATGAGCAACACCGACCCGGTGATGACCATGCTGGAGCAAAAAGGTGAAGTCAAGATCGTCAGCGATACGCGCACGCTGAAAGGGACGCTCGAGGTGTTTGGCGGTCCCATGCCCGCTGCCTGCCTGTACGCGCCGGCCGAGTTTGTGCAGAAGAACCCCAACACCTGCCAGGCGCTGGCCAATGCCATCGTGCATGGGCTCAAGTGGCTGCAGACGGCGGGACCGGGCGACATCATCAAGACTGTGCCCGAAGCCTACCTGCTGGGCGACCGCGCGCTGTATCTCGCCTCCTTCAACAAGGTGCGTGAGGCGATCTCGCTGGACGGCCTGATTCCCGACGAAGGTCCGAAGACGGCGCTCAAGGCGCTGGCCAGTTTCGAGCCGAGCGTGAAGGTCGACAAGATCGATCTCGGCAAGACCTACACCAACGAGTTTGCGCGCAAGGCAAGAGACAGATTCAAGGCCTGATGCCGATGTCTGCCGAGTTCGCACTCGAACTGCTCGACATCAGCGTCACCTTCCGTTCGCGGGAGGACGACAACCACCATGGCAGCCAGCGCTACACGGCGGTGGCCAGCACGACATTGCGCGTGCGCGCGGGTGAGTTCGTCTCGGTGGTCGGGCCGACCGGCTGCGGCAAGTCCACGTTGCTGAACATCGGCGCCGGCCTGCTTGACGCTTCATCGGGCGAGGTCCGGGTGTTTGGTGAAGCCCTGAACGGCATCAACCGGCGCGCCGGCTATATGTTCCAGACCGAGGCCCTGATGCCCTGGCGCAGCGCCATCGACAACGTCATGGTCGGCCTGCAGTACCGGGGCGTGCCCGAGGTGCAGGCGCGGCAACAGGCCCAGGCCTGGCTGGAGCGCGTCGGCCTGGGCGGGTTTGGCGACCGCTATCCGCACCAGCTTTCGGGCGGCATGCGCAAGCGCACGGCGCTGGCCCAGGTGCTGGCGCTGGACCCCGACATCATCCTGATGGACGAACCGTTCAGCGCGCTGGATATCCAGACCCGCCAGCTCATGGAAAACGAGGTGCTGGCGCTATGGGCGGCGAAGAAGAAGGCGGTGCTTTTCATCACCCACGATCTGGACGAAGCGATCGCCATGAGCGACCGCGTGGTGGTGCTATCGGCGGGCCCGGCGACGCACCCGATCGGTGAGTTCGAGATCGACCTGCCGCGTCCGCGCGACGTGGCGGAGGTGCGGACCCAGCCGCGCTTTGTCGAGCTGCACACCCGGATCTGGAGCGTGCTGCGCGACGAGGTGCTCAAGGGCTATGTGCAGCAACTGCAGAAAGCGGCGTAGCCGATGACGTTTTTGAGCGCCTTGAAGCCTTCGGAGAAGAACCTGCGCCACTGGCAGGTTGGTGTTCTCGTGGTCATGCTGGTGCTGTGGCACGCGCTCTCACGCGACCAGCAACTAGCCTTCTTCCTGGGCGAACCGATCAAGGTAGCGGGCCGCGTCTGGAGCTGGTTCATGCCCTTCGGCTTTGGCGAAAGCCTGCTGTTCCCAGAGGGTTTGCCGGGCCGCGCCGACATTTATCGGCATCTGGGAACCACCTTGCTCGAAACTGTATTGGCCTTCGCCATCGGCACCGCGCTCGGCCTGGTCTGCGGCCTGTGGCTCGCGCTGGCGCCCACAGCCAGCGCAATTCTGGACCCCTACATCAAGGCGGCCAATTCCATGCCGCGCGTGATTCTTGCGCCCATCTTCGCCCTGTGGTTCGGCCTTGGCATCTGGAGCAAGGTGGCGCTGGCGGTGACGCTGGTGTTCTTCATCGTGTTCTTCAACGTCTACCAGGGCGTGAAGGAAGTCAGCCCCGTGGTGCTGGCGAACGCCAGGATGCTGGGCGCCAACCAGCAGCAATTGCTGCGCACGGTGTATTTGCCCAGCGCCACAAGCTGGGTGTTTTCCAGCCTGCACACTTCAGTGGGGTTGGCGTTTGTCGGCGCTGTAGTGGGCGAGTACCTGGGATCGGCGCGCGGCGTCGGCTATTTGATCCTGCAGGCCGAAGGAACGTTTGACGTCAACACCGTGTTCGCGGGCATTGTGGTCTTGACGGCGTTTGCGCTGGTGCTCGACGGCATTGTGGGCCGGCTGGAAAAACGCCTGATGAAGTGGCAGCCCCGGTTGGGTGAAACGGAAAAACTTTAAGCAGCGTGTCCCAAGGTTCAGGGCTCGCCCGCAAGCTGCCGCTTGAAGTGCAGTGCCGCGGGCGTCAGCTCCCGGTCCACGCGGGTGATCAGGCAGATCGGCGGTACGCGCACCGGCAGATTCAGCGGTACCACGCTGAGCACGCCCAGGCGCGTGTAGTGCGCCGCAAGCGAAGCCGGCATGACCGCAGCCATGTCCGAAATTTCCAGTAGCGCGGTGGTCACGATGGCCGAGGCCGTCTCAACGATGCTCAAGCGTGCCGCGATGCCCGCCTCGCGCAGGCTGGCTTCGAAGCGCATGCGCTGCGGCGCGCCAGGCGGCTGCAGAATCCAGGCGTAGGCGCTCAGGTCTTGCAGCGTCGGTGCGGCGAGCGCAAATACCGGGTGGCCGGCGCGCACCACTACCACCAGTGATTCATTCAGCAGCGGAATGCACGAAAGCTCATCGGCACTGTGGCCCTCGGTCAGGCGGCCAAGGATCAGGTCGACATCGCCGCGCACCAGCTGCGCCAGCATCACGTCGCTGGTCTCCACCATCACCGAGACTGCGACATGCGGATGGCGGTGCCGGTATTCGAGCAACGCTGGCGCCAGCAACTCGGTTACCGCGCCGGGTACACAGCCGATGCGCAGCGCACCATGCAGCCCCGAGCGCAGCGCCTGCATCTCTTCGCGCGCGCTGCCGAAATCGGTCAAGACCCGCTTGGCGTAGCGGATCAAGACTTCGCCGTGGGAGGTGGGCTCCATGCCACGCGCGCTGCGTTCGAACAGGCGCTCGCCCATGGCGTCTTCCAGTTGCAGCAACAGCTTGGTGGCAGCCGGCTGGCTGATGTTCATCGCCGCCGCCGCGCGGCCAAGGTTGCGCTGGGTGTCCAGCAGGGCCAGCAGCATGAGTTGGCGCGTGCGCACGCGCAACAACAAAGACGCGTCGGGTGGGGCAGCAGTCATTGGATGGGCTTGGGGTACTGATGGGTCGCCACGGCGGGGGGATAACGATATACAAAAGTATATGAATATTTGCTCACTGGCGATTGGATTGCCGGGCACCTCTCCCGTACAGTGAGCTTCGCATTCGCAGGCTACATGCGAATCCATATATCCCTTGAGGAGACAAAACGATGAACTCCATCCACTGGCTGCGCCGGTTCGGCAGGCTCGGCTTGAGCGCCATGGTCGGCGTAGTGCTTGCAGGCGCGGCATGGCCGGCGTTGGCGCAGGCGCCCGCCTACCCGGACAAACCGCTGCGGATCCTGGTTGGCGCTTCGCCCGGCGGCGGTACCGACATACTTGCGCGGTTGCTCGCGGACAAGCTCTCCGGCCTGCTCAAGCAGGCCATCGTGGTGGAAAACCGCCCCGGCGCATCCAACACCATCGCCGCTGACATGACCGCGCGCGCGCCGGCCGACGGCAGCACCTTGCTGCTGGCCACGAATACGGGGCAGGCTGTGGCGCCGCATCTGCTCAAGCTCAAGTACGACCCGTTGAGGGACCTGCAGCCGGTCGGTCTGGTGGCGGTCATGCCGAATGTGCTGGTGGTCTCCTCCAGCGGGCCTTACAAGTCCCTCAAGCAGCTGTCGCAAGCCATGGCCGACAAGCCGGGCGAGTTCAAGTACGCATCTTCGGGTGTCGGCAGCACGCAGCACATCGGTGGCGAAGCGTTCAACCTGGCCACGGGCCTCAAGTCCATTCATGTGCCGTACAAAGGGAGCTCGGCGGCGCACATCGACATCATCGGCGGCAACGTGGAGATGATGTTCGACTCCACTTCATCAGCCATGGGCCAGATCAAGGGCGGCAAGCTGCGCGCGCTGGCCGTGGCCGCGGCCCAGCGTTCGCCCGAGCTGCCGGACACACCGACGCTGGCCGAGGCGGGCATCAGGGGCGCGGACGTATCGACCTGGTATGGCTTGTACGTCACCGCCGGCACGCCGCGCCCGACCGTCGAACGTCTGAGTGCCGAATTGACCCGGGTGCTGAAGATGCCCGATGTGCATAGCCGCATCAAGGACCTGGGTGGCGAAATCAGCATCTTGAACGTGGCCCAGTTCGCCGACATGAACAAGGCCGAATACGAACACTACGGCAAGCTCGTGCGCGAGGCCAACATCAAAGCCGAGTAGGTGAGAAAGGATTCCTCCATGGCACAACAACGACGCCCGCGCATCGCCTTGCTGCTGGGCGACCCCAGCGGCATCGGGCCGGAGATGGCGCTCAAACTTCTGGCTCGTGCGCGAAACTGCGATGCGGCCGATGTGCTGCTGATCGCTGACCCGCTGGCGCTGGCTTCGGGCCAACAAATTGCGCAGCTGGCGCCGGATGTGCTGCCGGTTCGCAGCCTGGACGATCTGAAGTTCGCACCGGGTCGGGTCAGCCTGCTGGCGCAGGACTGGCTGGGCGGTGTTGCGCCGGTGCTTGGCGAATCCAATGCCGCATCCGGCCGCGCCTCGTTCGAGGCCTTGGCGCTGGCCGTCGAGGCAGCGCGCCGCGGCCTGGTCGACGGCATCGTGTTTGCGCCGCTGAACAAGCATTCCCTGCGCCTGGGCGGCATGACGCATGAAGACGAGCTGCGCTATATGCAGGAGCGTTTTGGCGTGGGCGGTTTTGTCTGCGAGTTCAACCTCACGCAGGACCTGTGGACTTCGCGCGTCACCTCGCATATTCCGCTGAAGGACGTGGCCCGCCACATCACCGGCCAGGGAGTGTGCGACGCCGTGGACATCCTGCACACAGCCTTGCGCCGCGCGGGCATCGCGCAGCCGCGCATCGCAGTCTCGGGCCTGAATCCGCACGCCGGGGACAGCGGCTCGATCGGCATGGAAGAAATCGACATCATCGCGCCCGCCGTACGAGAGCTGCAGGCACAGGGGCTGGATGCGCGCGGGCCGTTTTCACCGGACACGGTATTCATCGGCGCACGGCGCGGAGACTTCGACGCGGTGGTGTCGATGTACCACGACCAGGGTCAGATCGCGATGAAGCTCATGGGCTTCGAACAGGGCGTGACCTTGCACGGCGGCCTGCCGGTGCCGGTGGCGACGTCGGCAAGCGGCAGTGCGTTCGACATCGCCGGCAAGGGCGTCGCGAATTGCGAAGGACTGCAGCAGGCCTTCGATCTTTGCGTGCGGATGGCCACGCCAAGACTTAGGGGCGCCGCTTCGTCTTGACCGGCGTGCCGCCGCGCTTGGATGTGGTGGCGGGCGTACCAGCCTTGGCCTTGCCCGTGCTGCGGGCGCCTGTCTTCGCGGCTTTCACCGGCAGGAAGAGCACGATTTGCTGCCCGGCGCGGAACGCGGCCGAGGCCTTCACGTCGTTCCAGTCCGCGACGCTGGCCACGCTCAGGCGGTGGCGCTTGGCGATGCTGGCCACGCTGTCGTTCTTGCCGGCCTTGACCGTGGTGCGGCGTGTCACGGCCTCGGGCGCCAGGCTGACCTGGCCGTTGTCGGCGACATTCTCGGCCACGTCGTTCGTCGTCTTGGCCGAGCGCGGCACGAGCAGCGTGGAGCCGGTCTTGATCAGCATGCGCGGCGGGATGTTGTTGACCGCGCGCAAATCGGCCTCGCTCATACTGGCGCGCTTGGCTGCTTCGCCGGCACTCATGGTGGAAGGAACGGTCCAGACCGTCCAGCTCGCATACTGGCCCTGGCTGTGCGCCTCGAAGTTGCGCTGGAACACCGTGGCGTTGTCCCAGGGCAGCAGGATCTGCGAAGTGCCCGCGGCCAGGATCACGGGGCGGTGCGCCGAAGGATTGAGCGCCTTGAAGTCTTCAATCTTGACATCGGCCAGGCGCGCTGCCAGCGCCACATCGATGTCGCGCGTGATGTCCACGGTCTGGAAGTAGGGGTGGTTGCCGATGTAGGGCAGCTCGGCGCGGAAGTTCTGCGGACGGGCCACGATGTTCTTCACAGCCTGCAGCTTGGGCACATACTGCCTGGTCTCCGCGGGCATGTTGAGATCGTTGTAGCTCGTGCCCAGGCCGGCCTTCTGGTTGCGCGCGATCGCGCGGCCCACACTGCCTTCACCCCAGTTGTAGGCGGCCAGCGCGAGATGCCAGTCGCCGAACATGCCGTGCAGTTTTTGCAGATAGTCCAGCGCCGCCTTGGTCGAGGCCAGTACATCGCGCCGGTCATCGCGAAAGGCGTTCTGCTTGAGTTCGAAGTAGCTGCCTGTGGCCGGCATGAATTGCCACATGCCGGCGGCCTTGGCGCTGGAAACCGCTTGCGGGTTGAAGGCGCTCTCGATAAAAGGCAGCAGCGCCAACTCGCTGGGCATGCCGCGGCGCTCCAACTCCTCGACGATGTGAAACAGGTATTTGCTGGAACGCTCGGTCATGCGCTGGATGTAATCGGGTCGCGTTGCGTACCACTGCTCGCGGTCGCGCACGAGATCGCCGTCCAGGTCAGGCATGGCAAAGCCGCCGCGAATCCGGTCCCACAAGTCCGCCGGCGGTGCCAGCGGCGCGACGGCGCGCGCCGCGGCGGCATCCGATGCCGCCAGGGGCTGCAGGGGGCCGCTGGGAATCACCGCTACATGGGGCTTGCCCCCGGGGGCCGGTGCGCTGGCTTGCGGCGCGCTCTGCGTTGCGGTGGCTGCGGTGGAGGCGGGCGCCTGGCCGGTATTGGTGCTGGCGCATCCGCCGAGCCAGAAAAAGACGGGCAGGGCGGCAATCAGGAGCAGTTTCATGGGATTGGATTTTTCTTTTGGGCGAGGCCCACAACATGCGGCGTCGCCAGGGCTGGCGTCATGGCGCATGACACACCCTAGAATCGCCTGCAAATGAATTGCCTTGCCAGGACACGAACGCATACAGCATCCGGTAAGGGGCGGTCAGTGAACGCGGTAACTTCATGAGCGCTCCGATTATAGGAATGCATGGCTGGTTTCAAACCCCGCCGGGCCGCTACCTGCTGGACTGGGAGCGCGTACGGCTGGACGAGGCCGTGACCGATCTCTTCGGCTACCACGCACTGCAGCTGGGCATGCCCGAACTCGACGCCTTGCGCGCCAACCGCATGCCGCACCGCTGGTTTGCCAACAGCCATCCGGTCGGCGCGAAGCAGCGGGTGGCCCTTCTGACGGACTTTGCGGCATTGCCGTTTCCCGAGAACAGCCTGGACCTGGTGGTGCTGCCGCATACCCTGGAATTGAGCGTGGACCCCCACGCCACGCTGCGCGAAGTGGAGCGCGTGCTGGTGCCCGAGGGGCGCGTGGTCATCAGCGGGCTCAACCCGGCCAGCCTCTGGGGCCTGCGCCAGCGCCGCGCGCATCTGTATCGGCGACTGGGCTTTGGCGAACTGTATTTGCCCGATGCCGGCGAGTTCATCGGCTACTGGCGGCTGCGCGACTGGCTTCGGCTCTTGAGCTTCGAGGTCGAATCTGGTGGCTTCGGCTGCTACCGGCCGGCGGTGCGCACGGAAAAATGGATCAACCGCTTTGCCTGGATGGACCGGGCGGGAGACCGCTGGTGGCCAATATTCGGCGCGGTGTATTTCCTCGTTGCGGTCAAGCGCGTACATGGCATGCGCTTGCTCGAACCGGCCTGGAAGCGGCCCAAGGGAATTGCCGCTGCTCCCGTTTCTGTCGCCAACAAAAAACCATTGATCACGGAAAAAACGCTTGAATCACATTGAAATCTATACCGACGGCGCCTGCAAGGGCAACCCCGGCCCCGGCGGCTGGGGCGTGTTGCTGAAATCCGGCGCGACGCAGAAGGAGCTGTTTGGCGGCGAACTGGGCACGACGAACAACCGCATGGAACTGACCGCCGTGATCGAGGCGCTGGCCGCGCTCAAGCGGCCGTGCGAGGTCACGCTCTACCTGGACAGCGAATACGTGCGCAAGGGGATTACCGAATGGATCCATGGCTGGAAGGCCAAGGGTTG
>DATILI010000328.1:0-6433 GCA_035476635.1 Burkholderiaceae bacterium
AAGTCCTTGGTCCGCGCCTGGCGGTTTTCCGGATGGGCGAAGAACTCGTCCTTGGAGCAATCTTCCAGGATGCGGCCGCCCACGTCGATGAAGATCACGCGGCTGGCGACCTTGCGCGCAAAGCCCATTTCGTGCGTGACCACCATCATGGTCATGCCTTCCTTGGCCAGGCTCACCATGACATCCAGCACCTCGCCCACCATCTCGGGGTCCAGCGCGGAAGTGGGCTCGTCGAACAGCATCACGATCGGGTCCATGGACAGCGCGCGCGCAATCGCCACGCGCTGCTGCTGGCCGCCCGAAAGTTGGCCCGGATACTTGTCCTTGTGCGCCATCAGGCCGACGCGCTCGAGGTATTGCATGCCGTGCTTCAACGCTTCTTCGGGGCTGCGGCCCAGCACCTTGATCTGCGCAAGCGTCAGGTTCTCCGTCACGGTCAAGTGCGGGAACAATTCGAAATGCTGAAACACCATGCCCACGCGCGAACGCAGCTTGGGCAGGTCGGTCTTCGGGTCGTGCAGCGGTATGCCGTCGACCGTGATCTCGCCTTTCTGGAAGGGCTCCAGCGCATTGACCGTCTTGATCAGCGTCGACTTGCCCGAACCCGAGGGCCCGCACACGACCACCACGTCACCCTTGTTGATGCTGACCGAACACTCGTTCAGCACCTGCACCGGACCATACCATTTGGATACGTTCTTGATTTCAATCATTTCCTCGGGCCTTTCCTGTTCTTCAAATACTTAGCGAATGATGGCGATCTTCTTGTGCAGCCGCTTGACCAGCCAGGAGAGCGCATAGCACATGATGAAATAGACCACGGCTGCCAACAGATAGCTTTCAATCGGCCGGCCGAAATTCTTGCCAGCGGTCTCAAAGCCCTTGAGCATGTCGTAGGCGCCGATGGCATAGACCAGCGAGGTGTCCTGGAACAGGATGATGGTCTGGGTCAGCAGCACCGGCAGCATGTTGCGAAACGCCTGCGGCAGCACCACCAGCTTCATGTTCTGGGCGTAGGTCATGCCCACGGCCTGGCCCGCATGCACCTGGCCGCGCGGGATCGACTGGATGCCGGCGCGCATGATCTCGCTGAAGTACGCCGCCTCGAAGGCGACGAAGGTGATGACTGCGGAAATCTCGGAGCGGTAGTTGGTGCCGAGTCCGCCGGGGATCGCGGCGTAGAACGACGCCGGCACCAGCAGGAAGAACCACAGGATCACCATGACCAGCGGAATACTGCGCATGCCGTTGACATACAGCGTCGCCGGCAGGTCCAGGAACTTGCGGCCTGACAAGCGCATCAAGGCCAGCACGGTGCCGAACAACACGCCGCCCACCGTGGCCACGATCGTCAGCAGGATGCTGAAGTAAAAGCCCTTCAGGACGAAGTTGCGAATCAGGTCCCAGTTGTAGAACGAGAGGTCGAGATTCATCATGCTAGTGCCCTCCCCCGGTGCCGCCGGCCACGATGAAGCCCGGCACGCGCGACTTCTTCTCGATGTAGGCCATGAGCCGGTTGATGGTGAAGGCCGACACGATGTACAGGCCCGTCACCGCCAGATAGATTTCAATCCCACGCGAGGTCTCTTCCTGCGCCTGCATGGCGAACATGGTGAGCTCGGCCACCGACACGGCAAACGCCACGGACGAATTCTTGAAGATGTTCATCGTCTCGCTGGTCAGCGGCGGGATGATGATGCGAAACGCCATGGGCAGAATCACATAGCGGTAGTACTGCGGCGTCGTCAGGCCCAGCGCCATGCCGGCGTAGCGTTGGCCCCGCGGCAGCGCCTGGATACCGGCGCGCACCTGCTCGGCAATACGCGCCGAGGTGAAGAAGCCCAGCGCCAGCACCACGAGGATGAAGCTGGGCACCTCCTTGAGCGCAGGCACCATCGCGGGAATCACGTGGTACCAAAGGAAGATCTGCACCAGCAGCGGAATATTGCGGAACAGCTCGACCCAGGCATTGCCGAACCGCACCCAGCCGGGGCTGTCGGGCAGCGTACGCAGGGTACCGACGAGGGAGCCGAATGCGAGTGCCACGATCAGCGCCAGCACGGCAACCGACACCGTCCAGCCCCAGGCCGACAGCATCCATTCCCAGTAAGTGGGGTGCATGCCCCCGGGGTCTTGCAGGAAGATCTCCCATTGCCAGGTCATCGCCATACAGGCTGCTCCTCTCGTTTTATTGGTGTTGGATTGCTAAGCACCAAACCACTTAGCAAAATTCGTGCAATCCTGAACCGGCATCGCGGGTTTGTAAAGCGCAGGGCCGATTCAAAAAAAGCCCGCCACTGGAATCGGGCGGGCTTGTGCAGGCATTGCGAACGCCAGTGCCTTACTTCTTGACGTACTCTTCCATCGGCTTGTCATTGGGGCTGGCCCAGGCCGCCTTGGTCGCATCGGACAGGGGCAGGCCGACTTTCACGTTCGCCGGCGGGATGGGTTGCAGGAACCATTTGTCCCAGAGCTTGGCCAAATCGCCATTCTTGATCTGGTTCTTCACGCTGTCGTCCACCACCTTCTTGAAGGCCGGGTCGTCCTTGCGGATCATGATGGCGATCGGCTCGACGCTCAGTACTTCGCCGACGATCCTGTAGTCGGCGGGGCTCTTGGACTTGGCAATGTTGGAGGCCAGGATCGAGCCGTCCATCACGAACGCATCGGCACGGCCGGATTCCAGCAGCAGGAAGCTGTCTGCGTGGTCCTTGCCGAACACTTCCTTAAAGTCCACGCCGGTGGCGCGCTCGTGCTTGCGCAGGGTCTGCACCGAAGTCGTGCCCGTGGTCGTGGCCACGTTCTTGCCGGCGAGCTGGGCAATGCTGGTGATGCCGGAGCTGGCCTTGACCGCAATGCGCACTTCCTCGACATAGGTGGTCACGGCGAAAGCCACGTCCTTCTGGCGCGTGGCGTTGTTGGTGGTGGAGCCGCACTCCAGGTCAACCGTGCCGTTTTGCACCAGCGGAATCCGGTTTTGCGAAGTCACGGGCTGGTACTTGGTGTCCAGCTTGGCCAGGCCCAGATGCTTCTGGACGTCGGCAATGATCTTGGCGCAAACATCGTAGTGAAAGCCCGTGTACTTGCCATCGCCGAGGGTGTAGGAAAGCCCGGACGATTCACGCACGCCCTCGGTGATCACACCGCTTGCCTTGATCTTGGCCAGCGTGTCGTTGGCTTGCGCAAACGCGCCGCCTGCGGCAATCGCGGCAACCGCAAATGCCAGTAGCTGCTTCTTCATGCATATCTCCTTGTGGTAAAGCGTTGAGAGTAAGGGTAAAACGGAATTCTAGAGTCAGTGGCTTGCGGGAATACCCTGTGGGGAAACCCGAACCAGCAAAGTGCGGGGCGGTCCCCAACCAAGTGCAATCCAAGCCCCATCCGGATTGTGTAGCAGTCTTTGTGCCCGGTATGGATTCAAGGCGCGGGACGCAAGGGTTGCGTCAGCATTTCGGGAACCAGCAGGGCCTCGATCTGCGCGCGGGTCATGATGCCCAGGGTTTCGGCCACTTCGTCGATCGGGGCGCCGGTGGCAATCGCCGTCTTGGCGATCAGCGCCGCTTTCTCGTAGCCGATGATCGGGTTCAGCGCCGTCACCAGGGTCACCGATTCGCGCACCCGCCGGGCCAGCAGCTCGCGGTTGGGCTCGATGCCGGCAACGCAATTGGCCTGCAGCGTCAGGCAGGCCTGGCTCAAGTGCTCGATGCTCTTGAACAGGCTCCAGCCCATGATCGGCTCGAAGGCGTTGAGCTGCAACTGGCCCGCTTCGGAAGCCATGGTCACGGTCACGTCGTTGCCGATCACCTCGAAAGCCACCTGGTTCATGACCTCGGGAATCACCGGGTTCACCTTGCCGGGCATGATGCTGGACCCCGCCTGGCGCGGCGGCAGCCGGATGTCGCCAAAGCCGGCCTGTGGCCCGCTGGACAGCAGGCGCAGGTCGTTGCAGGTCTTGCTGAGCTTGGTGGCCACGCGCTTGAGCACGCCTGACAATTGCACAAAGGCGCCGGTGTCTTGCGTCGCCTCGATCAGGTTCATCGCCTTCACCACCGGGATGCGGCTTTCCTCGGCCAGCAGCTTGCAGGCGAGATCCGCATAGCCGTGCGGCGCGTTGATGCCGGTGCCAATGGCCGTGGCGCCCAGGTTGATTTCCTGGATCAGGGCGCGCGCCTCGCGCAAGCGGGCTTCGTCTTCGCCGATCATCACCGCATAGGTGGAAAACTCCTGGCCCAGGGTCATGGGCACGGCGTCTTGCAGCTGGGTGCGGCCGATCTTGAGCACGTCCTTGAATTCCTCGGCCTTGTTTTCAAAGCCGCGGCGCAGGATGGCCATCGAGCCGAGCAGGCGGTCGATGCCCAGCCACAGCGCAAGGCGCACGGCCGTGGGGTAGACATCGTTGGTGCTCTGCGAGGCGTTGACGTGGTCATTCGGGTGGAGCACGTCATAGCGCCCTTTCTCCAGGCCCATCTGCTCCAGCGCAATGTTGGCGATGACCTCGTTGGCGTTCATGTTGGTCGAGGTGCCGGCGCCGCCCTGGATCACGTCCACGACGAATTCCTGGTGGAAGTTTCCGGCGATCAGCTCTTCGCAGGCCCGCACGATGGCGCCGGTGCGTTTGCTGTCCAGCACGCCGAGCTCGGCGTTGGCGCGGGCCGCCGCCTTCTTGACCATCCCCAGGGCGCGGATCAGGTCCGGCATGGCCGACACACAGGTGCCGGAAATAGGGAAGTTCTCCACGGCGCGCGCCGTGTGCACGCCCCAGTAAGCGCTGGCGGGAATCTGCTTCTCGCCCAAAAAATCCTGCTCGGTACGGAATTCGGAGTTCATTCTGCCTCGTCGATTTTTCGAAGTGCAGAGACTGTAGAGGCCGGCCCGCAGAAACACCAATGCTGTTTGCGCGGCGGGTTATGCAAAAAATTTATGACTAGCCCGTGACCGGCCCATGACACCGGATTACCGTGGAATTTCAACTTTCCGCATCGGCTTTTTGCCCCGCGAGATAGGCCCACAGTGCCTGCGCCGTGCCCTTGGGCGCCACCTTGCCCTGCGGCTTCTCGCGGTAGGCGCGGATGTCCATGGCCATCGACAAGCCCGAAACATCGGGGCCGGCAGCCGGCACCAGCTTTCTGGCGCGCAATTCCTTCTTCACCGCGCTCTGCGGCAGGAAGGCGATGCCGTGCCCTTCCAGCGCCATGGCTTTCAGGCCCTCGGCCATATCGGTCTCATAGACCCGGTCCAGGTGGATGGCCGTGCTCGACTGCTTCAGGATCAGATCCACCACTCGCCCCAGGTACGCCCCCGGCGCGTAGCCAAGATACGGCAAGGGCTGGCCGGCACGGCCGGGCAGGCGGAACAGGGGCTCGCCATCGGGCCCGGCCTTCACATACGGCGCCAGCACTTCCTGGCCCAGGCTCACCATCTCGTAGCGGTCCGCGTCGAGCTGAAAGGGCTGCGAGCTGTGGTGGTAGGCGATCAGCAGATCGCAGCTGCCCTCCACCAGGCGCATCACCGCGTCGTGGACATTCAGCGCGATCAGCCGGCTCTTGATCGGCCCGAACTTCTCGCGCAGGCTGGACACCCAGGCCGGGAAAAAAGTGAACGCCATCGTGTGCGGCACGGCGAACTCGATGACATCCTGCCCGGCCGAGGTATGGCCGCGCAGCATGGCGCGCGTGCTCTGCAAGGCCTGCAGCATCTCCAGCGACTGCGCGTAAAGCGTTTCGCCGGCGGGCGTCAGGCTGGTCGGGTAGGAGCTGCGGTCCACCAGGTCGGTGCCGGCCCAGGCCTCAAGCGCCTGGATGCGGCGCGAGAACGCCGGCTGCGTGACGTGGCGCAACTGGGCAGATCGGCTGAAGCTGCGGGTTTCGGCGAGGCTGACAAAGTCTTCTAACCACTTGGTTTCCATTTTTGGATTCTCGCCCAATACCGAAACCCAATCGCGCGCTCAATTCATTATTACTTTGCCTCAGGCAGCGCGTAGTCGAAATCGTAGAAATGCTTGCCGCCTTCGATGCGAATCGCGAGCTTGCCGCCCAGGCCCGCTAACGCGCCGGTGCCGGAGTCCGGCACCACGGTAATCGACAGTTGCTGCGCGCCGCGTGCCATCGTGCCCGTGTGCTGCAGCACGAAGCTGCCGCTCTTGCCGTGCAAGCTGCCACTGACCCGCTCGATCGCCACGTAGCCGGCGGAGCCTTGCGTGTCGGTCATGGCCGTCAGCATCTGGCCTTTGCCAACGGCTTGCAGGTCGCCATGAAACTGCTTGTCCAGCGACAGGCGGCCCAGATTCGATCCTGGGGCGGCATCGGCCTCCCCTTGGGGAACCATCTTGACTTCAAACGCCCCGGTGGCTCTGGTTGTCATGCTTGAATCCTTTCCTTGTTCGTCAGCCAATTTCTTCCAATGCCACCGCCTGCAACGACACCCGCTTCGTGCC
>DATILI010000329.1:0-1860 GCA_035476635.1 Burkholderiaceae bacterium
GGGATTTCTTTCGATGTCGGCGATGCGCACTTGCTTCACGCCGATGCGTTGACCGAGTGCAGCCTGCGTCAGGCCGCGCGCCTTTCGAAGCGATTTGATATGCACCGAGAGCTGGTCGGGGGTGTGTAGGGGGTAAGTGGCAAGAGGGCTGCTCATATGCATATCGTCCTTGGGGGATATGCGCAAAATATCGCTGTTTGACGATTTGATCAAGTTATCGTTAATTAACGATTGTGTTCAGGGCGAGACATGGATGCCGGGTCGAGCCCGGCATGACAGCCTGGGGCGAGGCATGGATGCCGGGTCAAGCCCGGCATGACAGACGGCCTTGGAGCACCTCAGGCAAACCGCACCACCAGCCCCAATACATACAGCCCCGTCGCCGCGACGATGCCGCGGAACGGCACACTGAACCAGTACAGCCGCCCCAGCACCACATAGCCGGCCAGCAGCGCCAGCCCGGTGCCCAGCAGAAACCACGACGCGAACAGGAAGGCGGCGTGCCACAGCGCCAGGTAGCCATACACCAGGGCGAACAGGAGGGCGCCGAATGAATGGCTGGCATTGAAGCCGATCCAGCAGCGCCACATCGTCGTCTCGCGCGTCAGCCCCGGCGCGACTTCCTGCATGCGCGCCTTCAACGCCGGGTCCCGCGGGTGAAGCTTGCGTCCGCGGAAGGTGAAGAGCAGGTGAGCCAACCCCAGTACAAGCAGGATGGCCGCGCTGGCGGCAATGAAGAGTGAGGGCAGCATCGCGCCATTTTGCGCCTGAGCTTGTCAGCAAGTGCCCGCGGCCTTGGCTTCCTTCTGCGCCTGCGTGGCCACCATGGCCTTCTCGCCCGACTTCGATCCATGCTCGTCCGCATAGACCTTGGTGAACTCCGCGCCCAGCAGGAAGATCTGCGCGGCGTAGTACACCCACGCCAGCAGCACCACCAGCGAGCCGGCTGCGGCGAACGCCTCGGTCACGCCGCTCTTGCCCAGGTACAGACCGATCAGCAGCTTGCCCACCTCGAACAACACGGCCGTGACCCAGGCGCCGACCCACACATCCTGCCACCGGATGCGCACCGAGGGCATCAGCTTGAAGATCATGGCGAACAGCAGCGTCTCGATCGACAGCGAGATGGCGATGTTGATGAGGTGCAGTGTCGTATCCCAACCGGGCATGCGGCCCCCCGCCCAGGTCCCCAGTGCCGCCACCCCTGCACTTACGGCCAGCGACACCATCAGCAGGAACACCAGGCCCAGGATCAGCCCGAACGACAGCAGCCGCGCCCGCAGGATGGCCCAGAGGCCGGACGGCTTCTGTGCCTCGGGCACGTGCCAGATGCGGTCGAGCGCGCTTTGCAACTCGGCAAACACCGTGGTGGAGCCGACGATCAGCACCCCCAGGCTGATGAGGCTGGCGATGAGCCCCTTGTCCGTGTCGCTGCCGGCCTTCACCAACCCCTCCACCAACGAAGCGCCCTCATGCCCGATCAGGCCGGAGAGCTCCGCCACGATCAGCCCCTGCACGGCCTCACGCCCGAATGCCGCGCCCGCCATCGCGATCACGATCACCAACAGTGGCGCCAGCGAAAACACCGTGTAGTAGGAAATGGCGGCCCCCATGCTCGGCGCATAGTCGTCCACCCAGGCCTGCCCGGCCTTGACGAACAGGTGGAACCAACGCCGGGGCCTGATCATGATGCCGTACCTCCGCTGCGTGAAAGGGGACGAATTTTTATAGCCGAGCCAGCGCCGCCGTGGGGCAGGCGCGCGCCGTTTAAACGCCATTGACAGCCGCCCGTCTCGGCGTAATCCGCCGCCTACGCGCCGACGTTGGGCCCACTGACACACAGCCGTGCAGTCGAAGCTG
>DATILI010000330.1:0-12724 GCA_035476635.1 Burkholderiaceae bacterium
GCGGGTTCGGTAGGCGCGCAACTGTATCCGGGAGTGGCCGAGCTGCTGTTTGGCGCAAGCAGCGAAGAGCTGGCCGGGCGTCACACGCCGCTGGAGGATCTCTGGGGCGCGCATGCAGGGCTGGCGCTGGAGCAATTGCAAGGCGTGGCCACGCCGCAGGCACGTCTGGGCCTGCTGGAAGCGCTGCTCGCGGCGCGGCTGCCCGCCGTACGCGCATTGCACCCCGCGGTGGCGCAGGCCCTGCAGCAGATCGGCGGCCCGCTGCGCGTGGAGGCGCTTGTGCGGCAATCCGGTTACAGCCATCGCCAGTTCGTTGCATTGTTCAAGCGCGCAGTCGGGCTTTCGCCCAAGGTCTATGGGCGGGTGTTGCGCTTTCAGTCGGTGCTATACCAGGCGCACGGCTTGGCGCTGTCGAGCGAGCCGGTGCGTTGGGCGGAATTGGCGCTGGACGCGGGCTTCAGCGACCAGGCGCATTTCAACCGCGAGTTTCGCGCGATGGCGGGCGTGACACCCGAGGCCTATCGCAGGCAGGCGCCTGCGCATGCCAATCACCTGGCGCTGCGGCGAGAAGGCAGGTAGCGCGAGGTCAATTTTCTGCAATACCGCGCAAGCGCCGGGCGAATACAGTGGGCGCCGGTTGTTTCATTCAAGGAGTCTTTCATGGCCATCCACGAACTGTTTCCCTACCTGCACGTGCATGACGCCGAGAGCGCCATCGCCTACTACGTCAAGGTCTTCGGCGTGCAGGAAAAGTTTCGCCTGACCGAGCCCGGCGGTCGCATCGGCCACGCCGAACTCGACTTCAACGGCGCCACCTTGATGATCAGCGACGAGTACCCCGAGTGCAGCATCTTGAGCGCCAAGACCATCGGCGCCACGGCGGTCACGCTGCACATCCACGTGGACGACGCGGATGCGCTGATCCAGCGCGCGGTGGATGCGGGCGCCACCCTGGAGATGGCGCCGCAGGACCATTTCTACGGCGAGCGCTCGGGCGCCATCCGCGACCCGTTCGGCCACCGCTGGAACATCGGCCACAGCATCGAAGCGGTGGAGCCCGAGGAGATGCAGCGGCGCTATGACGCGCTGATGGCGGCGCCGGGCTGAGCCGGCACTCCGGCCTTCAGGCCGCGCGCCGCAGTGCAACCTGCGGAAAATCCACCGGCACGGCGAAGGCGACGTTGACGTAGTTGGTGAACAGGTTGAGCGCCACGTGTGCCAGGATCTCGACGATCTGCGCATCGGCGAAGCCCGCCTGGCGCAGCAGGGCAACGTCGCCTTCGGACACCTTGCCACGCGCTTCCACCAGCTTCAGTGCAAAGCGCAAGGCAGCCGCGGTCGGCGGATCGGCCGAGACGCCGGCCTGCGCATCGCTCATCTCCTGCGCGCTGGCGCCGGCCTTGCGCCCCAGGGCCGTGTGCGCGGCAAGGCAGTAGTGGCAGGCGTTGCGTTCGGCCACGGCCACCGCGATCTGCTCGCCGAGCTTGGCCGGGAGTTTGCCGGAGCCGAGCGCGCCGAACGAGCCCCACATGCTGTGCAAGGCGGCCGGCGAATGCGCCACGGCGCGGAACATGTTGGGCGTGCTGCCGAAGGCGGCCTGGATCTGCGCGAGCAGGGGTTGGCTGTCGGCGGGAGCGTTGTTGGTGTCGGTGAGGGGGATGCGGGCCATGGTGTTTTTCCTTCAGGTTGGATGAATTCGGAGATGTGATGTGCAGCAAGGCACACACGCAGTGTCTGGCGCATGGCGATATGATTTGGTTCGAATCGTCCATAAAACAGTCCAATTCGTCCAGTTCCGTGATGACCGAACCCCTTGACCGCCTGTCCGCCTTGCTGGAGCGCTTTCGCGCACGGGCCCATCTGTTCCACGCCGGTCCGCTGTGCGGCGTCACGCACTTCGCCGCCAAGCCGGGCCGCGGGTTTTTGCATGTGCTGCGCCGCGGCGAGATGGTCTTGACGCACCGCGCCAAGAGCGGTGCGCCGCGCCGCATCAAGGTGCAGGAGCCCACGCTGCTGTTCTATCCGCGGCCGCTGGCGCACGATTTCCACAATGCACCGGTGGATGGCGCGGACTTCGTCTGCGCGACCTTGGACTTCGAAGGCGGCGAACAGCATCCGCTGGTGCGGGCCTTGCCCCCGATACTGGTGCTGCCGCTGCGCCGGGTGGCCGGCTTGGAGCACACCCTGGCCTTGCTCTTTTCGGAAACCGAACGCCTGCTTTGCGGCCAGCGCCTGTTGGCCGACCGTTTGTTCGAGGTGCTGTTGATCCAGTTGCTGCGCTGGCTGCTCGATCACCCGGCAGAGGCGGGTGTGGGCGCCGGCCTCCTGGCCGGATTGGCGCATCCACGGCTCGCGCGTGCGCTGGTTGCAATGCATGAGAAACCTGGCGATGCCTGGACACTGGACAGCCTCGCGGCTTGCGCGGGCATGTCGCGCAGCGCTTTCGCTGCCGCCTTCAAGGCCCACGTAGGCGCCGCGCCGGCAGAACATCTCATGCAGTGGCGCATGGCCCTCGCCCAGGGCCTGCTGCGCGAGGGCGCATCGATCAAGGCGGTGGCCGAGCAGCTCGGCTACGGCACGCCGTCATCCCTGTCGCGCGCCTTCACGGCGACGCTGGGCCTGTCGCCACGCGCTTGGGTGCAGCAGCGACGGCAGGCATAGACGAACAGCGCGACGCGGCTATGATGGCCACTTCTTTCACAAACACGAACCGGAGGTGCCCATGATTCGCCGACACATCCCATCTGCCCTGCACGGCCGGTTCGTCGCCATTCCCGCGACCGCCTAGCAAGGCGCCCAGCGCGCGAGCGCTGGCAAGTCTCGACCTCCGTCACCCGTCTTCGCTTGATGCGGCCGCTGCGCCGCTGCGATTGACGTTTGGCGTTTCGAATCGACCTGCGCAGTTGGCTGCCTGGCCAGCAGCGGGTCACCTTTTTTGAACAGATTCATCCATGTCCGAGCAACACACGGCGCGCATGCGCCAGACCGAAATGCAGGCGTTCTCCATCGGGCCTTTCGACCCCGAGACCGCCTCTGCCCAGGAGTGGGCCCAGCTCCAGGTCTTTCGCCGCTTGCGCGCGGCTGAGGACCATCCCGGCGAACCTGTGCTTGCAGACGCTGACTTCCAGCACGACGTTTGTCGTCAGTGGCCATTGCAGCAATACCGGCGCTTTGTCGCGCGGCGAGGCGTTGAGATCGCCGGCAACCTGATCCTGGTCTGCCGGCGCGAAGGCACTCCGGGCTGCGAGGACTATGCGGCCTTTGTTGACGTCTGGGGCGGTGTGTTGAACCGCTTCCAGCGCCGGGGCGTCGCCACGGCGTTGTTGCGTACGCTTGGCGGCTTCATGCAGGAAAGTGGCCGCCGTGTAGCGACCATGAAAGTGCATCGCCCCGAGAGCCACGCCTTCTTTCGTACGATCGGTGCCAAGGAGAAATTCTCAAGCATCGAGAACCGTCTTGCGCTCGCGGCGCTGGACTGGGCCGCGCTTGTGCATTGGCGCGCCGAGGTGCAGGGGCTGCAGTGGGAAATCCACGCAGGCCGCGTGCCGATGGAGCGACTGGCCCAGTTGATGGCGCCGTTCTCGCAACTCATCAACGAGCAGCCACTGGGCTCGCTTGACATCCCGCGCATGCGCTACGACCTGGCCGGCTACGAGAGCTGGTATGCGGAGATGGACCAGCGCGGCGGCGAACATTTTCTGGTTTTGCTGCGCGACGGTGATGAAGTGGTCGCCTTGTGCGATGCGAGCTGGGACGCACGTTTTCCCGAGCGGGTGTACCAGGCCTTGACGGCCGTGGCGGCACGCTGGCGCGGCAAGGGGCTGGCCAAGGCGGTGAAGGCCGCGATGCTGCAACTACTGCGCGAGCGCCACCCGCAACTGCAAACCATGATCACGACCAATGCCCACGCCAATGCACCGATGCTGTCGATCAACCAGCGCCTGGGCTTTGCGGTGCATCGGCACGACGCGACTTACCAGATCGAGCGTGACGGCTTGCAGGAGTTTCTGGCCGCAAGGACGGGGCACCTCGCGGCATGAGTTGCCCATCCTTCGCGCCGGGAATTCACTGGGAGCGGCCGTCGAACTGGTGCACCGGGACCGAAGCCAGGTCGACGTTTTCCAGGCAGCGGACATTGATCGCCGCTATCGCATTGCCCTTCGGATCAACACCTTCGCCATAGGGATGAATACCGCAGGCAGGGCAGAAGCGGTGCTTGATCACGTGCTTGTTGAACATATAGGTCGCGGCCGCGTCATCGGGTGTGCGCAAGCGCATCTTGTCACGCGGCAGGAACCACAAGAGCGAACCTTTGCGTGAACAGATGGAGCAGTTGCAGGACATCGCACCCTGCAATTCGCCTTCCACTTCGAACGCGACCTTGCCGCAATGGCAGCTGCCTTGGTAGATCATTTGCCTATTCCTAGTCACAAAGTTAACTTAAAGGTTAACTATACCGGGAATTCTTGCCGCGCGCCTCAAGCGGCTCGATGCGCTCAAGCCTGCGCTACCTCGTGCGCCGCCATTTGTTCCAGCGCCTTGACTAGTGCCGAATGGTCACTCGGTTTTACGCCCCGGGTCGAGCCGTGCATCGGTTGTGACGCCGATGCAACGCGCACGACACGGTTGACGTTTGTTGACTTTCTGGTTTGCCGAATCGCCATAGCATGCGCAGTCGAGGTCAGACGGGGTGCATTGCAATTGCCATAGAGGCGCACGCCGAACGTTTTAGGGCTTCCCACCAAGGGACGGTAAAAAGTATGGAGCACGAATGAATCGAAAACTTCACATAGCTAGCATCAAAATTCTCGCGAGGCTGCTTGTTCTTTGGTTGCCACTTTTCGTGACCAATGCAGTTTTTGCTGCACCTTCGTACATCTACACCAAGAGCAGAACCTACTACCTTCCTGCGTGGTACGGCATAGGCAGTGGCGTCACTCGTTCGTTTGACACGGTGGACGAGGTTGTTCAGTTTATCAGCGCGAATATAGGCGGTAGTGGAACAACGTGGGATGGCCGCCTGCAGTCGTATCCTGCAGAAATTCGCGCGCACCTCTTGCCATATGGCTCATCTGGTTATCAGGGGTTTTCTTATGGAGCCAGCGCAACCAATTGCCACGCAGTAACTGGAACGTGCATTTCCTCCTCTGTTTCGGGAGAAAATTGTGTTTGGGGAACTGACCTCGAGAAAACGTGCAAGTACTACGGTCCATTTAGGAGCCCACTGCTCGTTGATGTTCATGTTTTTCATATGTGCCCAAGCTTCTCGCCCGAAGGTGCATATTTGAAGCCTGCACCAATTGCAAAATTGCTCCAAGATGGTTCTGTGGTTTGCAAAGTATTCAATCCGCAGGGGGAAGACTCCTGCGATGATGATTGTGATGCGCAGGTAAATTCGATTCACGCTGGGACTGGACAAAAGATTGAAGTGGAGCGTGACTACGTTGGCGGCGACGGACTTAAGTTTGATCGAAATTATCGGAGCGACGGCGGCGTTTCGACGGCAGGAACGCAAGGACTAGTCAGCTCGCTAGCGACTGGCGATTTCGACCATACTTGCTACCGAGCACAATACCTTGACGCAGGAGGCGGGCCTGATTTGTACAGGAGGCCATATTGCTTTCCCTACCTCGGAAGCCCGTCGTTCGATCACTCCGGGAGCACAGGAACCGATAGTCCGGGTCCTGGAGTACCAAGTATTGTGCTGCTGCAGGAAAACGGCCGCTCAACCACCTTCACCCAAACTGCTTCTGGTCTGAGCGCGTCTCCAGAAGTCGGCGACCAAGTCATGCTTCTTGCCGATGGTGGCTGGTTGGTGCGTCGTGCATCGGGTCAACAGGTGGTTTACGATCCTTACGGCTTGGTGGTGCGCAAGGCGGACCTCAATGGGCGCAATGACGTGAGATACACCTACTCTGACGAGAGTACGCCCCGCAGCGTTGCACCCCAACCCGATTTGCTGGTCAGCATGCGCGATCAGTTCGGGCGCATCCTGCGATTTGCCTACGATGCTGCTGCGCGCATGACCAGCATGACGGATCCCGCAGGTCGCGCCTACCGCTACCGCTATGACGCATCCGACAACCTCAGTGTGGTGACCTACCCCGATGGAGCTGCAAGGCGCTATCACTATGAAGCGAGCAACGTCAACAGCGGGGCTCCATGCGATGGATCGGCGCGACCGGGTGATGCCATGCGGCTGCTTACCGGGATTACCGATGCGGTGGGGCAGCGCGTCGCCTCATTTGCCTACGACTGCGACGGCAAAGCGCTCAGCACCGAACTTGCGAACGGAGTCGGCAGATTCAGCATCCAATACGACGCTTCCAAGCTCGCACCGGTGGTAGTGGACCCACTCGGCGCTTCTCGCTCCCTCACGTACCAAAAGTTTGGCAAAACCATTTTTCCCATGAGCCAAGCACAGTCAGACGCGGCGGGCGCAGGGACGCTGGTGAGCCACGTTGTGCGTGATACGCGTGGCAATATAGTCAGCAGTACCGATTTCAACGGCAATCGCACCTGCGCCTACTACGACCCAGGCCGTAACCTGCCCACAGCGACCATTGAAGGATTGCACGGCGGCGGGTCTGGCGCGTCGTGCCCTGCCGTGGCAACGGGAGCCAGCCTAGCTGCGCCCGCCCGCCTGACCAGCACCCAATGGCACGACAGATTTCCCCTACCCACCAAGCTTGCCCGCCCCGGTATGTTGACCACTTACGTCTACAACGGTCAGAGCGACCCCTTCAACGGTGACATTGTCGCCAGTTGCGCGCCAGCTACAGCCAACCTGCCCAGCGGCGATCCCATCGCAGTGTTGTGCCGAATGGTCGAGCAAGCCACGACCGATGCCAATGGCAGTTCAGGCTTCGGCGCAGCCATGCAAGCCGGTGTGCCCAATCGTATCTGGCGCTACGCATACAACGCAAACAGTCAAATTCTCACCACCACCGATGCCAAGGGCGGCACTACGCACTACAGCTATTGGGGAACCACCACACCCGACTACACCATGGGCGATTTGGCCAGCGTCACCAATGCCCTGGGTCAAACCACCACCTATGACAAATACAACGCCCACGGTCAACTGTTGCAAAGCACCGACCCCAATGGCGTTGTTGACGCCTTCACGTACGATTTGCGCCAGCGCCTTACCAGAAAAACCGTGGCAGGTCAGAGCACGCTTTACACCTACAACGCAGCCGGTTTGCTTACCCAAGTGGTCTTGCCTGATGGCAATGCGATCCATCTTGGCTACGACCCAGCGCACCGCCTGATTGCCGTTACGGATGCACGGGGCAACAGCATCAACTACACCTTGGATGGGGCCGGTAACCGCATTGCCGAGCAAGTCAGGGACGCGAGTGGCGGCCTGGCTCAACGAGTCAGTCGCATTTTCGACTCGCTCGGACGTCAACAGAAAGTCGACGGCTTCCAGTGAAGAGGCATTTGTCGAGATGGCTGGGAGAGAGCCCCAAGGGGTCTGCCGGGAGATGTCGAATTGATGCACCAAGACCAAGTTTCGCGTTTCGTGGGAACCTGCGCTGTTGCGGTCGCATTCCATCTGTTCGCGGGCTATGTGCTGCTTTCCGGAAGAATCTTGCGCGTGGCGACCAACCGCCAGGAAGTGATCTGGACGCACGCAGTCGACGATGTCGGCGTATCGCGCATGCAGCTGGTCGAGCGCGCACCGGCTGCAGCGGACAAACTGGCCGATGCTCCTTTAAAAAGCGCAACGCACTCCAGCTTCGATACCGCCACAACGCCAGGGCCGGAACCCCACCGGCCGGCCGCACACCACGTCAATACAAACTCGCCGACGGTATCGAAATTGGCACCGTCCAGTACCGGAAATGTGCCTTTGACTTTGACTGTGATTCTGCCCCCCGAGACTCCACCGGTCGCGTTCGTGCCCGCGGCCTCGCCCCCCGAGGCATTGTCGTCGGACGTTCCGCCCTGTCCCGAGCGCAAGGAGATGGTGAGCGTCCCTGCCGAAGTGGCATCGGAAAAATGTCCGCCCCGCTGATGAACGCTTCAACTTCGGGGTGCGTCTCCGCTATCAGCGCCCGCAACCGAACTCAACAAACTACAGGGATGGAGTAAATAGCCATGAATACGACATCAATGAACATGAACAGAGCGAGACCGGCGACTCGGCTCCTCTTGCCTCTGAGCTGGCTGGTTTTCACCAACCTGAGCCTTTTGGCCGCTGCCAACGCCGACGGTTTCACAAGTACCACCACGGCCCTGACTTCCTCGGTCAATCCCAGTGCCGTCGGCCAGCGCACAGTGCTGACAGCCTTCGTTACGCCCACAACGGCCATTGGCACCATCACTTTCAAGGACGGCAGCGCGACCCTCGGCACGGCCGCCTTGAGCGCCGGCAAGGCCAGTTTGAGCTACGCTTTCACCAGCGCCGGTAGCTACAGCCTGATTGCCGTCTACACCGGCGATGGCAGTAGCGCAGGCATCGCGTCGGCGACCCTCAATCAGAACGTCAGCGCACCCGTGGCACTGCCCGCGGCACCCGTCTCGCCTGGACCGGTCACCACTTACGCCTACGACGCCCAAGGCAATCGCACGCAAACGATCGTCGCTCCAGGCGTCCCCGGCCTGAGCTTGACCACTACCGCTGCGTACGACGCACTGAACCGCGTTCAAAGCGTCATCGACGCCGCCAACGGCAGCGTGCAATTGGGCTATGACGGTGAGGACAAGCTTACCCTCGTCACCGACCCCAATGGTCTTGTCACCCAAGTCTCGCGCAACGGATTGGGCCAGGTCCAGCAACTCAACAGCCCGGACACCGGCTTAGCCACGCTGAGCTACGATGCGGCCGGCAACCTGAGCCTGCACACCGACAGCCGGGGTGTGACCGCGGGGTATGGCTATGACGCACTCAATCGCCTGACCAGCGCGACCTACAGCCAGGCTGGCCAGGGCAGCCGGACCTACGAGTGGGCCTACGACCAGACAGGCGCTGCCTTCAGCTACGGCATCGGCCGCTTGACCACAGGCAGCTATCCCGAGGGGAACACCCGCTACGCCTATGACGCCCAGGGCCGGGTGGTCCAGGCCATTCAGACCGTCAACCCGGCGATCGGAGGCAACAATCTCGCACTGGTGCATGCCGTTACCTACGGGTACGATGCCGCCGGCCACCGCACCAGCCTGATCTACCCCTCGGGCCGACAGATCGTCATCGGCTATGCCAACGGCTTGCCTGCCACCGTCAGCCTGGCGGCAGCGGCCGGCGCCGCTGCCGGCCCGCTCATGACCAACCTTCAGTACGCTCCGTTCGGCCCGCTGCAAAGCTGGAACTGGGCTATGAGCAACGGCCCGTTGGAGCACGCACGGCTATTTGACATTGCGGGCCGCCTGATGCGCTACCCGCTGGGCAACTACCTGCGCGACCTGCGCTACGACGCTGCTGGGCGCATCACCGGGTATACCCACTACTTGGCCAGCTCCGGGGCCGCTGTTGGAGCCCCTGCCCCGGCCCTGGACCAGCAGTTCGCCTACGACAGCATGGGCCGCTTAATCCAGGCAACGACGGCCAGCCGCAGTTGGGCTTTTACTTACGACGCCAACGGCAACCGCACGAGCGCGGCGGTCGATGGCGGCGCGCCGGCCCCCTACACGATCGACGTTGCGAGCAACCGGGTCACTGCGCTCACCGCCCCGCCCATCACCTTGAGCTACGACGCAGCGGGCAACGCATTGGCCGACGGCAACTACACCCTCGGCTACGACCTGCGCGGGCGGCTGGCCGACGTGGAAGGCGGCGGCACCATGAGCACCTATACCTACGACAACGCGGGCCAGCGGGTGCGCAAGTACAGCAGCACGGGGGCGGGCAGCGCGGTGGTTTTCGTCTACGACCCGAACAGCCAGCTACTGGGTGAATACGACGCCAACGGCGCCCCGATCCGGGAGTACGTTTGGCTGGACAACATGCCGGTGGCCGTGATCACACCCGACCCGGCCAATGCACTGAGCCCGCCGCAGGTGTACTACATCCATGCCGACCACCTGAACACACCCAGAGTGGTGGTGGATACGAACAACGCCACACGCTGGAGCTGGTTCGCCGAGCCGTTCGGCACGACCAAGGCCGAGGCTGATCCGTCGGGAATAGGAAGCTTCACGTTCAACCTGCGGTTTCCGGGGCAGTTCTATGATGCTGAGTCGGGGATGCACTACAACTACTTCAGGGACTATATTCCGGGGATTGGGAGGTATGCGCAGAGTGACCCGATTGGGTTGGCCGGCGGGATCAACACCTATAGCTATGTGGGGAGCAATCCGCTTTCGGACATTGATCCGTCAGGCTTATACACAGAGGTGATTCAGTGGGGCCAATCGCCTGGCTTCGCAGGTTCGTGGGGACATATAACTGGCAACATCAATGGCCAAAACTTCTCATTCGGTCCTGGAGGTTGGGATACCAGATTTCCGCGCGCATCGGAATATGCAGATCGACAAAGTGCCGCTGATATTAATCGCGAAGGGCGTGGCACCATTCTTAGCCTGTCACCAGCTGAAGAGGCCAGGCTGGCTAGTTGCGTAAAAAGGTTTGAAAGCTACAGTTCAACAGCCAACAACTGCGGTCGTCCTTGGCTTCAATGTTTGGATGAAATGGGGATTACGCAATCTGGCAATCGACCAAATATCTTGCCGTCTGACGTAATGCGAATAATTAACAGTTCGCCGCGAGCCATCGGAGCCACGCGCTATCCCGGCAGTCGCCCTCTGTACTTGGGTCGCTGACACTCAGCTCGAATCCATGCGTTTCAAGTACTTACTTCTAGTCGCTTCAATATTTATTGCCTTTGCAATCACAGTAGTCTGGCGTGCGGAGGTCTACACGGTAGTAGCAGATGCCGAATTGCCGGTTAGGCGGATCGCAAACCAAGCGGATTCCGCCGAGAACGTTCTCTTAGTTCTGAAGCCCGGGCAAAAACTTAATGTCACGGATTGCATCGACTACAAGAGTGACGTAGCGGTGCAAGTTTCAGTATCAAAAGATCTGTTGGGCTACGTAAGCGATGGTGATTTTCATCTTGAAAGAGTGCGTTGGCCCTACAAATTCTTCGTGTCGAGTCCTAAGAGGTTAGTGTGGTCATGCGGGGCATTTTTTAATGATCGCAAGATTGATTTCTAGGCTTGATTTAAGTCAAGCCGTTGTGGCGCATCGAGGACTTCGTCTCGTAGCCCGTAAAGGGTGGCCGTTGCCAAACCACGCTCAGGCCTGCGCCACCTCGTGCGCCGCCATTTGTTCCAGCGCCTTGACTAGCGCCGAATGGTCGAGCTGATCCCAGCCGTTGGCCGCACAGGCCTGCATCAGCTGCGCCGCCGACGCGGTTTGCGGCAGGGCCACGCCGAGGGCGCGCGCGCCGGCCAGCGCCAAGCTCAGGTCCTTCTGGTGCAGCGCGATGCGAAAGCCGGGGTTGAAGGTGCGCTTGATCATGCGTTCGCCATGCACTTCCAGGATGCGGCTGGCCGCGAAGCCGCCCATCAGTGCCTGGCGCACCTTGGCCGGGTCGGCGCCGGCCTTGCTGGCAAACAGCAGCGCCTCGCCGACGGCGGCGATATTGAGCGCGACGATGATCTGGTTGGCGACCTTGGTGGTTTGCCCGTCGCCGTTGCCACCGACCAGCGTGATGTTCTTGCCCATCGATTCGAACAGCGGCTTGGCGCGCGCGAACGCGGCGTCCGGGCCGCCGACCATGATGGTCAGGCTCGCGGCCTTGGCACCGACTTCGCCGCCGGAAACCGGGGCGTCGAGGTAGTCGCAGCCGGCTTCATTGATCTTCGCGGCGAAGCGCTTGGTTTCGATCGGCGAGATCGAGCTCATGTCGATGACGGTCTTGCCCTTGGAAAGCCCCGCGGCCACACCGTCCGTTCCGAACAGCACCTGCTCGACATCGGGCGTGTCGGGCAGCATCAGGATGATGATGTCGGCCGTCCTGGCCACATCGGCGTTGGTCGCGCAGGCCGTCGCGGCCTTCAGCGCCTCGGGTACCTTGCTGCGCGTTCGCACGAACATTTCATGGCCGGCGGCCAGCAGATGCTGCGCCATCGGCGCGCCCATGATTCCGAGTCCGATGAATCCGATCTTCATGACAAATTCCTTCTCTGGTCTGTTTAGTAGGTGCCGCTTTGGCCTGCGGTCGATGTGGTTGTCTGAGGGGCCGCGCGCATCTTGCTGATCACCTGCTGCGCACCCGCGGCAATCAGCAGGGCGTCCGAGCTCACGGTGACGAACTGGAAGCCCTTGGCAATCCGGGCCAGCGCCGACTCGGGCGTGCCGTTGTGGATACCGGCCACCAGCCCATGCGCCTTGGCGCGCGCCAGGATGTGATCGATGGCCTGGGCGACGGGCGCATCCACATCGTCGAAGGTCGGCTTGCAGCCCAGCGCGAGCGAAAGATCCGACGGCCCGATATAGACCGCATCCAGCCCTTCGACCGAGAGGATGTCGTCCAGGTTGTCCAGCGCCTGCGCGGTTTCGATCATCGCGAAGGTGACGATGGTCTCGTTGGCATGCTGCGCATAGTCCGCCCCGCCATACAAGGCGGCGCGTACCGGCCCGAAGCTGCGGGTGCCGCGTGGCGCGTAGTGCGTGTAGGCCACCAGGCGCTGCGCATCTTCGCGCGTGCTGACCATCGGGCAGATGACGCCATACGCGCCCGCGTCCAGCGCCTTCATCAGTGCGCTGGGTTCC
>DATILI010000331.1:0-8808 GCA_035476635.1 Burkholderiaceae bacterium
GGTGTGGAATTCTTGATCTCGCCTTGGCTCAGCTTGGCTCGCAACTGGCCCCATTTGCTGGGGTCTGCGACCAGGCTGGTGATCTCCGGCGAATCACCCATGAAGAAGGATTCGTAGGCAAGCTCCCAGTTCTTGCCACCGAGCGACGGCACCAGCGCCTGATGAATTGCACACACAAGATGATTGGACAGGACCATCGCTTTGGACTGCTGCGCATCCGCGGGAAAGAAGCTGAGCAACTTCTGCAGTGCGGAAACGCCGTCGCGTCCGTGCGTGCTCATGATGACGAACCGGCCATGCTCCGCGGCGCGCAACGCCACTTCGGCTTCCTCGCGCGATCGGACTTCACCGACCAAGATGGCGTCCGGGGTTTGGCGTAGCACTTCGACCAGGCCCTGTTGGAATGTCGCCACATCGGCGCCGACCTCGCGCTGACTGACCAAGCCCTTGCCGGGCTTGAAGATGTACTCGATCGGCTGCTCAATGGTGACGGCATGGATCGGCCGTGTATTAAGCATGGCCTGAAGAATGGCAGCCATCGTGGTCGATTTGCCCGAGCCTGTTGGGCCACTGACCACGACCAGGCCGCGATGGGCATCTACCAGCTGGCGCACCAGGATGCCAAGACCCAGCTTGCCCAGTTCGGGAACCTCCATCGGCAGCTTGCGCACCATCACCTTGGTTTGAACGCCCGCACCGGTCGTAAAGACAGTGGCGCGCACACGCCACTTGCCCATCTGAACCGATAGCTGCGTGCGTGGCGCGTCAGCTTGCGTGGGGTTGTCGATGGCGTCGGTTTCACGCAAGAACGCGATAAACGACTTCAGGGCCAGAGGTTCGACCTCCCCGTAACCCGTTCGCATCCAGCCCGAAGGGACGCGGATAGCGATATCGCCGCCCGTCTCCAAGAGCACATCGGTGAACTCCAGGCTTTCGCTGAAATCCAGCAGCGTTCGAAGGTGCGAGTCCAGCGGGCGGATCTCGTTGACGTAGTCAAGGGTCAATTCGCGAAAGCCTTCTTCGCCGGCAAGGACCTCGGTGGTTTCAATCGACATGAAAATATCTTTGTAGTTAAGAGCCGACGAAGTCGGAGAGCTTCACGCGCCAGCCGCCTTGTGTGCCGCAGGCCTCGCGTTGTGTGGGGTCGGCATCGAGCCACTTGCACAGCACGCGGTCGGCATCCGGAATGATTCCGCCCGCAGCGCCCATGGACTTCGCATCGCGCATGATGGGATCGATGCCGCCCGTGAACCCTCTGGAATTGGGCGCATAGGAGGCCAGCCCTGTGGCACCGGCTGCGCCCACGGACAGCATCTCCACGTTGTCCGTCGGCACGGCCGGCATCACCGCCGTGTCGTAGACGCGCTTGAAGATGGCGACCATGCGCTGCTGCTGCAGGTTGTAGTCGGGGAACGTTTGGGGCGCGAAGCCTTTCCACCGCAACACCGAAGCATCGACCGCGCAGGTATGCAGCACCGTGCTATTGGACTGAATGCCGGTTTCTTCCGGAATGGCCGCGCCAGGATTGATACCCAGTCTGCACAACTTGTCAGCGCCGGTGCCATCGAGCATCGCGGCGCGTATCGCATCGGCGTTTTGAAGATAGTAGGATTTGGCCAGCTCCGTGAAGTCCATCGTGCGTTCGCTGTTCACGACGCCCTTGGCTTCCTCCAGATCGGCCTTCTGCTTCTGAATGGCATACATCCCCAGTGGGACGATGATTGCAGTGGCCAACAGCACTTCCACCATTGCATTGCCCGCGCTGGCTTTCAACTTGCGCATTTGAGGGACTCCAGAGAAAAGCCGTGCGCGGCAAGCGCGCCTTGCGACCGACCTGCGAGCGGCGTGCACCAAGTCACTTTGCCGCCAGCAACGACAGTCGCTCTCCAGGACGGCGGAAAATCGCCACTTCGCAAAGCAGGGCTCGCAAGGTGTGCTGATTGGAGCTGACTCGCCGTCACCTCGCCGACAAATTCCGGATTTCTGGCCAGGTACTCCTGCACCAGAAACTCAAAACGCAAGCGGCCTTGCGCCTGCGCTTCCCTCTGCACAGGGTTGTGAAGGACTTCCTCACGTGCTGGCGCGCGCAACGTCAGCGCCGCCACCGACAAACCGGTGGCGGCGGCACCCGTGGTCAACGTCAGGGCGAACCAGCCCGCCATCAGTTGACCTCCACATTCAATGCTGGGTGGTCCATTGCTCAGCGCAGGGTGATGTTCAGCACGCGATTGGCAGTGTCGCAACCCGTGGCCATGGCGGCGACATCCAGCGTGCCGTTGGCCGGTTTCACCACGGTCTCGCTGCCCGCCGCGCCCACGGCAGTCTTGTAGGTCAGGTCCGCCACGGCCTGCGTGATCTTGGCGCACTCCTGGGGGCTGCGCATGATGAAGCTCACGACGCCCTGGTTCACGGCCGGCGCGGTGAACACCACTTCGTTGCGGAAGTTGTCGTAAATCTTGGTGGTGTCCTTGCTAAATTGATCAGGGATGCGGTTGAGCTTGATCATGTTGTCGGGCGTGAAGGCACTCCAGTTGCCACCCGAAAGACCAAAGGTCTCTTGGCTCTTGCTGGCGAAAGAGATGATTCCGTCGATTTGGCGGCTAGTACCGGCGTCCGCCGTATTGGAGCGGTACAGCATCAGCGCGCCGCCCATCACGATCCCTGCCAGCGCAATCACCAGCGTGGTTTCCATCAAGGTCAGGCCGCGCATGTGCCGGCGCGACTTGCAGGTGCCGATCTTGAAAGTACCATTCCTGGCGAGGCGAAGGTTGAGATTCATTATTCAATTTCCTTTTTGGTTGGGGGACATCAAAGGGTTCTGCGTCCCCGGGGTTAGTAACTGTTCTTGATGGCGAGGCCCATCTGTCCGAAGCTCAGGCTGATGATGGCCAGCACGAAGGCGCCCAGGACCAGCAGCAGCGCGGATACCAGCCCGAACTGCGCCGCGATCCTGGCCGTCAACTTGTCATTGATGCGGTCGCTCAGACCAGCGAGTGCCTCGGCGAAGTTGGACCGCTTCCCGTAGGCGCTGATCAACCAGCTTTCTTCACCGCGGTACAACGTCGCCAGCGCTTCGCCTTCGCGTTCGCCTTGGCGCAGGCGCAGCATCACGCCATCGAGCTGCGCGTACAGCCAAGGCTTTGCCTTGTCGCGCATGCGCTCGATGGACATGCCAAATGACACTTTGGCACCGACCAGAGCGGATAAGCCCGACAAAGTGATGGCGAGGTTGGCTTGGGCGTAGACCGTGTACGGAAACATGAAGCGGTCGAAGAACCGGCGCACCGGCCCGGGTTTCCACGTTGCCGCCGTGACCTGAAAAGCCACCAAGTACGCAACCAGACCTCCCACAAAGGCAGGGACCCCGACCGGCACAAGGTCTGTGATCTTCCCGAGGATCTGGGGGATCAGCGGCCAACGTGCACGCGGCAGCAACTGGTTGTAGATTGGCATGGTCTCCACGCGCGCGAAGATCAATAGGCCGATCAAGGCCATCAGAAACAGGACCGGATACAGCAGTCGCCCGGCAATGGACTTCATGACCTGAGAATTGCGTAGTGCGACGGCACGGGCGGTGCGCAGGCCCAGCGCGACCGCGCCCGCTTGCTCGCCCGCATCCAGCGCCAGTACCTCCGCTGGTGAAGCACACCATGCCAGACTGGACGACAGGCGTTGCACAGCACCTGTCGCGCCGCGTGCGCCGGCAACGATCCGTTGCGTGATGAGGAGCCGCGGATTCCTGTTGCGTTCGTAGTGCGCGTGAATGTCCTGCACTGCGTCGTAAAGAGGCACCGCGTCGTTGACGAACGATTCCAGAAGGCCGTAAAACTCGGCGCGAGCCTTGGGGCCGAAAGCCAGCCTGGCGCGGATTTCCAGGAAATTCATGTGCCGGTTTTCCAGAGGATGCGGTCATCTTTTGCGCCATCGGGAACGACCAGCCGGTTGTTGGCAGCCGACGCCATCGTGTGCTCGGCGTTCAACAGCGAGACGTTTTCCTCCACGGACCGAGGGTCGAGAATGCCAGAGTGGATTTTCGAGATGGCGTGCGCCAGGGCCGTCACGCCCAGGTCATCAATCTGCAGAAGTTTGGTCGACTGCCAATACTTCTCGGCGGCGGCGATCTCACGGCGCTCGAGGTGGTGGAGAAACTGCCGGTCGGGCGCGATGAATTCCGCGACGAGGGTTCGACCGGCAATGCCCGACATCGCGCAGGCGGGACAGCCGTCCCCTCGAACATGAATGTTCGCGCCCTCTAGTGGCGAAACCTGCTGCAGACGGTCCAGCGTGGCTTTGGGAAGGCGGCCCATTCCCTTCCCCAGCGGGATCTTGCAGAGGGGGCAGAGCGTGGGCACGAGGCGCTGGTACACCACACCGGAGATGAATCCCGGCATCGTGAGCAGATCCCAACTCACGCCCAGTTCGCGCAGCCGCAACCAGGCGCCCAAAGCGGAATACGTGTGCAAGGTCGTCAAGACCTTGCGGCCCGAGAGCACTGCATCACGCACCAAGGAGGCGCTTTCCGCGTCGCGGATTTCACCAGGCACCACCACATCGGCGTCCTGGCGCAGCATCCCCTTCAACACCGTCGCATATTCCAGCGATCCGCCAACGGGAACCTGGCAGGCGCTGGGAACGATGTTTTCAATCGGGCTTTCGGCGGTCATCACCTTGATGCTGTCCCCGCGCATTTCGTAAAGGCGCACCAGGCAAGCGGCCAGCGATGCGGACTTGCCGCTATTCGTCGGGCCGGAATAGACGATCATTCCGGTATTGCTGCCCAGCATGTTGTCGTTCATGGCCAGCTGTTCGGGCGTGTAGCCCGCTTCGGCAATGCGTCGCACCGAAGTGCTGCGCATGCTCGCAATCCGCAGCACGAAGGAGAAATTGGGGTCCGGATGGATCGGCAGCGACGAAAAGCGCACGCTTACCTCGTGGTGGTCGGGCAGCATCCAGGTGATGCCCGCATCGCTCAAATCCTTGCGATGCCACTGCTCCTTCTTGCTGCCCTCCTCGCCCTTGAGATGCAGCACCTGGGCCAGGTCCTCTGCCGTCTGGTACGTGAGGTTTCGGATGACCTGGCGGCCGCCGTTGACGCGGAAAAACACGTCCGCCATGGGGCCGCGGGTTTCCACGTGGATATCCGATGCTTTCAGCGCGATCGCCGCGCACAGAAGCTCGCTGATGAGCTTTTCGGGCTCTGTCTTTACTTCCTTGGCGGCAAGCTCGGTGGCGTGCTCTTTGTTCTGAACGAAGGCAATGCAGTCGGCCGTCGCCTGCAGCATCTTCGCCCGCGGGTAGTCCAGTTTTGCCAAGCGATGGCGAAGATCGAGCGCCGGTGCCGTGCCGAAGGCTTCGGGCACCACCAGAATGATGGCTTCACCGGACGACACTTGGATCGCCACCATCTGCGCGCGTTGCTCCGCGCTCAGCACCAGCCCCTGAACCATGGAACCTGTGGGAAGCGAACTGAAATCCTGAATGACCTCCATCGGCTCCGGTGTCGCTACCCGGCTGCGCCAAGCGGGTTTCTGCGCCATGGGCGCGGGCGCGGCCGGCGCTATCTCGGCGACTTGGCCCGCCGTTCCATCCGGCACGAAGTTGTGTCGGTTAGGTTTACCGCGGAAGTTGAACATGGGAGCCGGTTACTTTGATTGGGGGGAGGGTCGTCGCACCGTTTGCACTGGTGATCGGTCCGATCTCGATGGATTGCAAAGCGCCGGAGTCCCCGAAGCGCGCTACGGCTTCGCGCAGCAAGCCCAATGGCACATGCAGGCTCACCTCAGACCGGTAGGCGACGGTGACGGGTTGAACGGCTGCGAGCTGGCCTTGCCTGTCCTGCGGGACTTCGGGTCTTGGCGGCATGGGTGCAAGCAGCGGCGCGGGCGGCGCGCTGATGGTGAAGATCAAGCCTGGCACCGCGCCAAGCTGGTGAAAGCGCGACAGCACTTCCACGCGGTCTTCGTTCAAGCGGGTTTGCTTGGTCAGCTCGCCGAGCTTTTGCACCGTCGTGACACTTTGGTCGTCGCGCGTCGTTATGTCCCCTTCGGGTCCGGCGAGACTGGCTTTTTGCATCGCACGCCAGGCCGCCATACACGCGCGGATGTCGCACTGAACTCGCTCTAGACGAAATCCACGGCTGACCGCTGGCAACTTGGCAGCCGCGGCCAACCATTGATCGAGTTGCGATGTGACGGGGACACCGAGCGCCGCTTCGCGCCGTGCGCTTTCAATGCTTACCCGAACGTCCTCGTTGTACTGGCGTATGACGGCATCGATGCGCTGGCCTTCGTTTATCCGCGCCATTGCGACGGCCTGAGCTTTTTTTGCGGCAACACGCGCGGCGTGAACGCTTTGGAGCGCGGTGCCTGCAAGGACAACTGCCAGTGCCGCCGCGCCAGCCATTGCGAACGGGGCATAGCGCGACTTGGGTTTCCTGAAACCCGAGTCGCGCCGCTTTTTCTCGTCGGCGCTTTGAAGCACCGACGCGACGCCGCTAGCCGCATCCACTTCGCTGCCGATGATCGTGGCACCCGGAACAAAGCGCAGCATTTCCCGTAGCGCCTCATGGCCTTCGGACATCGAGGTGATGCTGTCGCAGTCCGGTAGCGGTGCGCCGGCGCGTACAGCGCCGATCCAAACCTGGTCATTGCCCAGGTCATGGAACACCACGGCATCACGTTCCTGCGCTGCAATGACTGCGAGCGCGCTGACATACTTGCCGCGGCCCGCAAGTGGGTGGGCTGCGATGAAATCTTTGTCCAGCGTGGTGACGACTGCGCCCTCACCGCTGGCCAGCGCAACACCGAGGGGCGCCGTGCGCAGCCGGCGCGTGGCTTCGGCCTTGGTCGCGCAATGGCGCCACTCCGAACCGATGACGTAGGCGTCGGTGCTCACACCATCGCTGATGACGCGCAATGTCATGGCGATTTACCGTGTCGACGAGGGTTGCGGCAGCAGGGGTTGCAGCGGAGGCACCGTCACGCCGGGCATCATCGGCTGCGCAAAGGGTGCGCCGGTGGCGCCCGGCGCGTGCGACAGCGCTGGCGCCTTCATCGCCAGCACGACCGTGCCGGCGGACTTGCCGGTACCTACCCGCAACTCCACCCCTCGGCTGATGTCGATGGACGACACAACAAGGTTCGCGGCGAGCGTATCCCCCGGCGCAACATCGCGGACGCCAGCGCTGCCGAGATCCAGCAGCGCGCGCATCCTGGTGCCGGTGCCATACAGTGACACCACGACCGGCATGGGCCCACCGGCGCCCGACATCGACAAGGTCGCAGCCCTGGCCTGCATCAGCGCGAGGCGCTTTTGCTCCAGGGTGGTTTGCGTTTCGAGGTCGGCCATCTGCTGCAGTACCTGCGAAGCCGATTGCGCCATGGCAATTCCGGAGCTGGCCAGGGCTAGCATGGCGAGAGCATGCTTAAACACGGCCTGCCTCCTTCATCGGCGCGGCCTTGGCATCGCCATAGACGTCCAGTACGATGACCATCAAGGTGCGGCTGTTCCCGCCCTTTTGCGTGAGTGTGAGAATTCCGGACGCGTTGTCCGTCACATTGCGGCGCTGCTCGTAGCCGAACAGCACCAGCGTTTCGCCGTCATCGAGGTACGCCGTATTCTTCAGCGCCTGTCTGGGAATGCGCGCGTTCTGCACCGTGGAATTCCCGCTCTTGAACTCGCTCAAGGTCAACGAACTGATGTTCAGCTGGTAGTCCAGGAAGATGCGGTTGTCGTCGAGGATGCGAGGAACAAAATTGCCCGTTAGACCAACCGTGCGCGTTGTCGTCAGGATCTCGTTGGAAACGCCGACATTCGGAACCACCGTGGTCTTGTTCGACTCGACGTAGCTCACGTCTTCGGCCACTTGGAATGGGGCTGCCTGACCGTTGGCGGTGACAACACTCGTACTCTGGATGTCCGTCACATCGCCGAGGCTGCGCAGTGCTTGCAGCATCACTTCGGCCGTGGAAGCGCCGCTGGAGAGCTTGAACGTCAGCTGCGATGCGGTCCCGGCATTCGGCGTCGGCATGCCCCCTGGAAGAAAATCCACCTTGCGCGTGCCCGCGGCGTTCGCCAAGGCGGCACGGATCGACACGCCGTTGACCGCTTCGTCGGTCACGCTCATCCGGTAGATCTTCACGCCCACGAATACGTTTCGGGCAAATCGACCGTTCACGTAGGCAATGTAGTTGGCGATCCGTTCCAGCGTCGGGGGTGTAGCGGTCACGGTGACCATGCCCAGGCCTGGATTGCCAACAACACCCACTACGGGTGTACCACCTTTGCCGCCGCCTGTAGCCAGCGCGGAAGCAGCCGTGCCTGACTGTCCTTGTTCGGCGAGAACGAACCCTCGAACACCTTGCAGAACCGATTCGAACGGGTTGATGGTCATGTTGCCCGACACGGACACATTCCCGGACGTACCACCCGAAGCACCGGCGCCGGCACCGGTTGCGCTTGCGCTGCCGCCCGAAGCGCCCCCAGTGCCACCGCCTGCACCGGCCAAGGAGATAGAAGCGGATACCTGATCTTCCCCGGTGGGCAGATAGACGCTGAACGTGCGTGTCTCTTCACGAAAGAAGACGACTTCATGGCTCTTGGCGTCGAAGCGCCAGTACAGTTCATTGGACCGGGCAAGCAGATCGAGAAAGCCTGAGAGAGTGCCGGACCAGTTGTAGCCCGTTGCCGCTTGCGCATTGGCCGCGTTCTGCCCCAGCGTGCCTGATGGCTGCTGCTGCCGGGCGGTTCGGCGCACGGCAAGGCCCGTGGCACGCGTGATGTCGGCGATCACGCCATCGAAGTTCTGAA
>DATILI010000332.1:0-40223 GCA_035476635.1 Burkholderiaceae bacterium
CACCGGCCATGCTGTGGCGAACGGCACGCTCCAGCCGACCGGCCGCCCGGTGATCGGAATCACATGCAGGCCGGCCGCCTTGAGTTCGGCAAGCGCCTGAAGCGCATCGGGCGTGATCGCGCCCTCGGTGGTCAGCGTGTCGTCGATGTCGGTGAACACGCCGAAGATCTGGCGGCGACCCTCGGCGGGCCATTGCAGCAAATCCAGCATGGCGATTTGTTTTGTCTAGCTGGCGTTGTGCAGCGCCAGCCCCGCATGCTCGCGCAACGGATGAAAGTGGATCTTGGGAAAGCGCTCCTGTGCCAGCCGCACGTCATACGGTGAGGTGCACAGATAGGCCAGCGTTTCCGCCGCATCCAGTGCCATGCGCTGCGGATAGGCGTCAGTGAAGGCGCGCAGCTCGGCGGGTGTGTCGGCGGTGATCCAGCGCGCACCGGTGTATTGGCAGCCTTCGAGCCGCACGTCGGCGTCGTACTCCGCCTTCAGGCGATGTTGCACCACTTCGAATTGAAGCTGGCCAACGGCGCCCAGCAGCATCGGCCCGCCGATGCTGGGGCGAAACACCTGGATCGCGCCTTCCTCGCCAAGCTGGGCCAGGCCCTGCTGCAACTGTTTGGTGCGCAGCGGATTCTTCAGCAGCACGGTCATGAACAGCTCGGGCGCGAAGAACGGCAAGCCGGTGAACTGCAGGTTGGCGCCGTCGGTGATGGTGTCGCCCAGCTGCACGCCGCCATGGGTGGTGAAGCCGATGATGTCGCCGGCATAGGCCTCGTCCACGGCCTCGCGGCGCTGGCTCAGGAAGGTCACGACCGAGGTCGGGCGCAGTTCCTTGGCTGTGCGTTGCACCTTGAGCTTCATGCCCGGCGTGTACTTGCCCGAAGCCATGCGCACGAAGGCGATGCGGTCGCGGTGGTTGGCGTCCATGTTGGCCTGCACCTTGAACACCACGCCGGAGAACGCGCTGTCTTCGGGCTGGATTTCCTTCTCGACGGGCTGCTTGTTCACCAGCAGCGAGCTCTTGCGCGGGCCGGGCGATGGCGCCAGGTCCACCAATGCGTCAAGTACTTCCATCACGCCGAAGTTGTTCACGCCCGAACCGAAGAACACCGGCGTCTGCTTGCCGGCGAGAAAGGCCTCGCGGTCCCAGGTGGGCGAAGCGCCGGTGGCGAGTTCCATGCTCTCGGTCGCGGTTTCAAACTCATGGCCGAAGCGCTTGAGCAGCTTTTCACGATCGCCCAGCGCGACGGCTTCGAAGTCTTGCGGGCGACGCTCGCTGCCCGATTCGAACACGGTCATGGCCTGCGTACGCAGGTTCATGATGCCGCCAAAATTCTTGCCCTGGCCCACCGGCCAGGTCATGGGCACGCATGGCATGCCGAGCTCGCGCTCCACTTCGTCGAGGATGTCCAGCGGCTCGCGCACTTCGCGGTCCATCTTGTTGACGAAGGTGATGATGGGCGTGTCGCGCTGGCGGCAGACCTCGATCAGCCGGCGCGTCTGCGCTTCCACGCCGTTGGCCGCGTCGATCACCATCAGGGCCGAATCGACTGCGGTCAGCACGCGGTAGGTGTCCTCCGAAAAGTCCTTGTGGCCCGGCGTGTCCAGCAGGTTGATCACATGGTCGCGGTACAGCATCTGCATGACCGAACTGGCCACCGAGATGCCGCGCTGCTTTTCGATTTCCATCCAGTCCGAGGTGGCGTGGCGAGAGGCCTTGCGCGCCTTGACCGAACCGGCGATCTGGATCGCGCCGGAGAACAGCAGCAGCTTTTCGGTCAGCGTGGTTTTACCCGCGTCGGGGTGCGAAATGATGGCAAAGGTGCGGCGACGACGGGTTTCGGCCTGGTAGGACATGGGCTGCGGAGAGAAAGAGCTCTTGCGGGGGACGGGGCGGAGTGCCGCCGGAAAATGGCCGCAGGATCTGAAAAAAGATAGAATTATCGCCTTCCGAGGAGCGTTGCAGCCCATTTCAGGGCGAGGCTCGGATCGCAGGGACCTCTCTCCTGCCTTTCCAACTGCGCTCACCCACTGCTGTCGTGAGGTGAGTCTGCCCCCAGCCAGTGGTTTTTCAGTCTGACCTTGGAGAAAACCATGAACGCCGTTCTCAAACCCGTTTCCACCGAAGATTGCGCCATTGCCGACCTGTCGCTTGCCGACTGGGGCAAGAAGGAAATCCGCGTCGCCGAAACCGAAATGCCTGGCCTGATGGCCATTCGCGACGAGTACGCGAAGACGCAGCCCTTGAAGGGCGCACGCATCACCGGTTCGCTGCACATGACGATCCAGACGGCCGTGCTGATCGAGACGCTGCAGGCCCTGGGCGCCACCGTGCGCTGGGCTTCGTGCAACATCTTTTCGACGCAAGACCACGCCGCCGCCGCGATTGCCGCCAGCGGCACGCCGGTGTTCGCGATCAAGGGTGAAACGCTCACCGACTACTGGGACTACACCCATCGCATTTTCGACTTCGGGCCCAAGGGATCCGAAGGCGAAGGCCCGAACATGATCCTGGACGACGGCGGCGACGCTACGCTCTTGATGCACCTGGGCCAGAAGGCCGAGAAAGATCTTGGCGTTCTCGCCAACCCGACCAGCGAGGAAGAGCGCATCCTCTACGCCGCGATCAAGGCCAAGGTCGCGCAAGACCCGACCTGGTACACCCGCAAGTCCGCACAGATCATCGGCGTGACGGAAGAAACCACGACCGGTGTGCACCGCCTGAACGAAATGAGCGCCAAGGGCACGCTGCTGTTCCGCGCGATCAACGTCAACGATTCGGTGACCAAGAGCAAGTTCGACAACCTCTATGGCTGCCGCGAATCGCTGGTGGATGGCATCAAGCGCGCCACCGACGTGATGATTGCCGGCAAGGTGGCCGTCGTGGCCGGCTATGGCGACGTGGGCAAGGGCTCGGCCCAGGCGCTGCGCGCGCTGTCGGCGCAAGTGTGGGTCACCGAGATCGACCCGATCAACGCGTTGCAGGCGGCGATGGAAGGCTACCGCGTCGTGACCATGGAATACGCGGCCGACAAGGCCGACATTTTCGTGACCACCACCGGCAACAAGGACGTGATCACGCACGACCACATGAAGGCGATGAAGGACCAGGCCATCGTCTGCAACATCGGCCACTTCGACAACGAGATCCAGGTTGCGACGCTTGAGCAATACCAGTGGGAAGAGATCAAGCCGCAGGTCGATCACGTGATCTTCCCGGACGGCAAGCGCATCATCCTGCTGGCCAAGGGCCGCCTGGTGAATCTGGGCTGTGGCACGGGCCATCCGAGCTACGTGATGTCTTCAAGCTTCGCCAACCAGACGATTGCGCAGATCGAGCTGTTCACCAAGACCGATGCCTACCAGGCCGGCAAGGTCTATGTGCTGCCCAAGCATCTGGACGAGAAGGTCGCGCGCTTGCAGCTTTCCAAGCTCAACGCCCAGCTTTCGGTGCTGACGGACGCGCAGGCGGCCTACATCGGTGTGGACAAGAACGGCCCGTACAAGCCCGACACGTACCGCTACTGAACGCAAGGCTTGTCATGCCGGACCAGATCCGGTGCGACAAGAGCGGGCTCATGCGTGCCGACCAACTCCTCGTAGAGCGCGGGCTTGCCGCGTCGCGCGCCCAGGCCCAGCGCCTGATTGGCGCCGGCGTGCAGTGGCGCGTTGGCGCGGGCACGGCCTGGCAGCGGGTCGTGAAAAACAGCGAGATGCTGCCCATGCCGGCCGAACTGCAGTTGCTGGACGCTGCCGAGACCAGCTATGTCTCGCGCGGCGGACTTAAGCTAGCGGGCGCTTTGCTGGGCAGCGGCGTGGTGGCAGCGGGGCGCTTGTGCCTGGATGTGGGGCAATCCACCGGCGGCTTTACCGACTGCCTGCTGCGCCACGGGGCGGCCAAGGTGGTAGGGGTGGACGTAGGGCACGGCCAACTCCATGCGTCGCTGCGGCACAACCCGCAGGTGGTGTGTGTCGAGCGGATCAATGCGCGCACGCTCAGTGCCGCGGATCTGGGAGCAGACGGTGCTATGCCGGGCTTTGATGTGATCGTCGGCGACCTTTCGTTCATCTCGCTCACGCTGGTGCTGCCCGCGCTGGTGCCTTTGCTGGAAGACGTGTCCGGCGATTTGCTGATGCTGGTCAAGCCGCAGTTTGAACTGCAACCGGGCCAGGTCGGCAAGGGCGGGTTGGTGAAAGATCCTGCGCTTTACGCGCAAGTGGAGCAGCGTATCCGTGCCAGTTGCCAGGAATTGGGCCTGCAAGTGCGGGGCTGGTACGCCAGCGCCATCACCGGAGGCGACGGCAACCGGGAATTTTTTATTCATGCAACGAAATCATGAGGAGGAAGCGATGAGCCTTCCGATCAGTCTGGAATTTTTTCCGCCGAAAACGCCCGAGGGCACCGAAAAGCTGGGCCATGCGCGCCGCGCGCTGTACGCATTGAAGCCCGAGTTCTGCTCGGTGACCTTCGGGGCAGGCGGATCGACCCAGGACGGTACCTTGCAGGCCGTGCTGGCAATCAAGGCCGAAGGCGTGGAGGCGGCGCCGCACCTGAGCTGCATCGGCCAGACGCGCCAGACCATCCGCGAGCGGCTGCAAGCGTACCGGGACGCTGGCGTCAAGCGCATCGTCTGCCTGCGCGGCGATTTGCCCAGCGGCTACGGCGCCAGTGGCGAGTTTCGCTATGCCAGCGACCTGATCGCCTTCATCCGCGAGGAGACCGCCCACCACTTCCATCTCGAAGTCGCGGCCTACCCGGAAGTCCACCCGCAGGCCCGCTCGCCCGAAGCCGACCTGCAGGCCTATGCGCACAAGGTGAAGGCCGGCGCCGACTCGGCGATCACGCAGTATTTCTTCAACAGCGATGCGTACTTCCGCTTTGTGGATGACGCGCAGCGGTTGGGGTTGGACGTGCCCGTGGTGCCCGGCATCATGCCGATCACAAGCTCCACGCAGTTGATGCGCTTTTCGGATGCCTGCGGTGCGGAGATCCCGCGCTGGATTCGCTTGCGCCTGCAAAGCTTTGGCGACGACACGGCCAGCATCAAGGCCTTCGGTCTCGATGTGGTGACCGACCTGTGCGACCAACTCTGCAAGGCCGGCGTGCCGGGCATTCATTTCTATACGATGAACCAGGCCGTGGCGACGCTGGAAATCTGCAAGCGCCTGGGCTTGTAGGGGCACCAAGCGATGCTGGCGCGCTGGCTGCTTCCGCTCTTGGCCGGCGCCGCGCTGTTGGGCTGCGCCACGACGGCGCCGGAGCAGGCGCCCGTGAAGCCCGGGCCGCCGGCAACTGCCGCCGCGCCTGCGCCTGAGGGCGTATCCACCGGGGACGCCGACAGGCGCTTGCCGCCTTCAGCACAGTCGCCCCAGGCGCCTCGCAAGCAAGAGGCCGCGCCGCCCGAGGTTGCGGCAGCGTCCGATGCGCCGCAACGCTGGCAGGAGCTGGCGCGCGGCACCGCCTCCTGGTATGGCCGGCGCTTTCACGGTCGGCGCACCGCCAGCGGGGAAATCTACGACATGAACCGCTTGACGGCCGCCCACCCCAGCCTGCCTTTTGGCACGGTGGTCCGGGTGCGCAGCCTGGTCAATGGGCGCGAAGTCGATGTGCGCATCAACGACCGTGGCCCGCATCTGGCCGGCCGCATCATCGACTTGAGCCGTGCCGCCGCCGAGGCCCTGGGCCTGGGTGCGGCAGGGTTGAAGGGCGTCGTCTTGTCCGTTTTGCAGCAGCCCTGATCATCAAGGCGCAGGCCCGGCCTGTCGCATCAGGTGTTGAGCGCATTCGCGGACAGCCGCGTGCAGTGCATCGGGCGCGCGGATCTCAAAGCCGAACGACAGGCGCGCGAGTTGCCTCGCATACCAGGGCAGGTCGTTGGTCTCGCTGTGCAGCAGCACACCTTCGGCGCATGGCTGGAATAGCCCGATCGCCTCGAATAGCTCCTCGCGTGCGCTTTGCAGATCGGTTTTGAGCAACACCTGAACGCTGATTCCGCGCGGCAGCGTGGCCAGGCCCAGCGCCAGGTGGCGCACGGCGTCGAAGTCGGCCGGCGCGCTGAAGTGCGCATCGCACAGCGACAGGTGCTGCATGCGGTCCAGCCGAAACGAGCGCAGGTCGCGCCGCAGATGGCACCAGCCCACCGCATACCAACGCCCGCCGCGCCACGCCACGCCGTAGGGGTCGAAGTCGCGCTCGCTGGCCTCGCTTTGCGCGGAGCGGTAGGCCATGCGCACGCGCTGGCGGTCGTGCGCCGCGGCGCTCAAAAGGAACAAGGCCGCGTTGTCCGTCGCGGCATCGGGCCGCGCCAGGTCGAGTTGTACCGTTTCGCCCAAGGCACGTACACGACGCTTGAGCTTGTCGGGCATGACCCGTTCGAGCTTGGCCTGCGCGCTCTGCACTGCGGGGGCGGCCTGTGCCAACCCCAAGCTGCGCGCTGCCAGAAGGCCGACCGAGAGCGCCAGCGCCTCGTCGTCGGTGAACATCATCGGCGGCAGCTTGAAGCCGGGCATCAGGCGGTAGGCGCCGTAGCGCCCGCGCTCGGCCACCACGGGAACGCCCAGGTCTTCCAGCCGGGTGATGTAGCGGCGCAAGGTGCGGCCGTCCACTTCCAGCCGCGCCGCCAGTTCGGTGCCGCTGAGGGCGCCATGGGTCTGCAGCAACTCCAGCACGGTCAGCACGCGGGTGGTCGGCGAATACATGCAAGCCAGTTTAAATCTTAATTAGGGCAGTAGTTGACCTATTAGGCTTTTACATTGCGTCCACGGGCCGCGCGTGCGGCCTGCAATCCAAAGGAGGCAATGCCATGAATGCTGCTGTTCAATCACCAATCGACTCGGCCGAAGGGCTGCATGACTTTGACTTTCTCCATGGCCATTGGCGGGTGCACAACCGCCGCTTGCTCGAGCGCCTCAAGGGCTGCACCGAGTGGGAAAGTTTCGATGGCACGCAGTACTGCATGCCTTTGCTGGGTGGCATGGGCAATACGGATGAACTGCGCAACGATGGTGGCCCGGTCGGCATCTCGCTGCGCTTTTTTGATCTGCAGGCGCGGCAGTGGGCGATCTATTGGGTCAGTCCGCGCGACGGATTGCTGCAGCCGCCGGTGCACGGCACTTTCATCGATGGCACCGGTGTGTTCGAAGGCAGGGACGTGCACGAGGGCCGGCCGGTGCGCGTGCGCTATCAATGGTCAGGTACACGCATCGGCGCGCCACGCTGGAGCCAAGCTTACTCGGCCGACGAGGGCAAGACTTGGGAGACCAATTGGGTCATGACATTCACGCGCCTGGACGAAGAGGTCTCGGCGTATGCGCCGTTGCCTGCCGCCAGTCATGATTTCGACTTCTTCTTCGGCCGTTGGACGGTGCGCAACCGGCGCCTGTTGAAGCCACTGCAAGGAGCCGACCTCTGGGAGCACTTTGACGGCGAGCAGGTCTGCGCGCCGCTGCTTGGGGGCCTTGTCAACTACGACGAGTTGCGCGACGACCAGGGCGTGCCGCTCGGTCTTTCGCTGCATCTCTACGACCTGGCCGCGAGATGCTGGAAGGCGTATTGGGTGTCGGCGCGCGACGGCCTGCTGCAGGCGCCGGTCACCGGCGGCTTCGACAACGGCACGGGCATGCTCGAGGGCACAGACAGCTTCCAGGGCCGGCCTGTGCGCGTGCGCTACACCTGGTCGGGCGTGCACACGCCCACGCCACGCTGGGAGCAGGCGTATTCGGCGGATGGCGGTCGCAGCTGGGAAGTCAACTGGGTCATGGATTACGGGCGCGCGGAGGGTTGAAGGGCAAGCGCACGCATGATCTAACGCTCGTCGTAGCTGACCACCACCTTGGCCGTCAGCGGCCGCGCCTGGCAAGTCAGCACAAAGCCCTTGTCGATTTCCCACTGTTCGAGGGTGTAGTTCTTTTCCATCTGCACCTGGCCTTCGAGCACTCTTGCGCGGCAGGTGCAGCACACGCCGCCCTTGCAGGAGTAGGGCAGGTCCAGGCCGGCGTCCAGCGCGACATCGAGCACGCGGTCGTCGGCGGCCATGCCGAAATGGTGGGTCTTGCCGTCCAGCACCACTTCGAGGGAGAAATCGGCCTGCGTCTGCGCATCCGCTGCGGCTGCCCGGGGCGCTTTCTTCTTGACGGCGTCCACGGTATCGGCTGAGAAGAAGCGCTCGGTGTGGATGCGCTCGGGCGCCAGGCCTGCGGCCTTGAGCGCACGCTCGGTCGCGTCGATCATGCCCTCGGGGCCGCAGATGAAGGCTTCGTCGATGCTGGCCACGGGCAACAGGCTGTCCAGCAGCGCCGCAACCTTGGCTTCGTCCAGCCGGCCATTCAGTAGCGCAACCTCCTGCGGCTGGCGAGAGAGCAAGTGAATCAGGGTGAGGCGCGCCGGGTACTTGTCCTTCAGGTCCTGCAAAGCCTCGTTGAACATGATGCTGTTCAGGCGCTGGTTGCCGTAGACCAAGGTGAAGCGGGCCTGCACGTCCTCTTCCAGCGTGCTGGCGATAATGGACAGTACTGGCGTGATGCCCGAGCCTGCGCAAAATGCCACGCGGTGGCGCGCTCCTGCGATGCGCGGGGTGAAGCGGCCTTCGGGCGGCATGACATCCAGTGTGTCGCCGGCGCGCAGTTCCGACACGGCCCAATGGGAAAACGCGCCACCCTCCACCGGCTTGATGCCGACGTCGAGTTCCTGCGCGCGCGCATAGCGCTGCCTGGAGCTGCAGATCGAATAGCTGCGACGGGTCGATACGCCGTCGACGGTGGTGCGCAATGTCAAGAACTGGCCGGGCCGGAAGTCATAGGTGTCGCGCAAGTCGGGTGGCACGGCGAACGTGATCACGGCCGAGCCGGCCGCGTCGGGCGTGACGCGCTTGACGAACAGTTCGTGGAGATGAGGGGTGGACATGCCGCGTTCTTTGGTATTTTCAATAGGGCTTGAAGTAGTCGAACGGCTCCAGGCAGGCCAGGCATTTGTACAGCGCCTTGCAAGCGGTGGAGCCGAAGTGCGAGGTTTCTGTGGTGTCTTCAGAGCCGCAGCGCGGGCAGGGCACTGCGGCCTGCGCCACCGCGCGCTTCGCCGCGAACTGAATCACGTTGGGCGCCTGGGACGCCCTGCCTTGCGGCGGCGCGATGCCGTAGGCGCGCAGTTTCTCGCGCGCGGCTGCGCTCATCCAGTCGGTACTCCAGGCCGGCGCCAGCTGGGTGCGAATGGTGGCGCTGATCTGGTGTGCGGCCAGCGCGGCGCGAATGTCGTCCTCGATCTGGCCGATCGCCGGACAGCCGCTGTAGGTGGGTGTGACCACGACCTCAACGCCGCCGGGACTGGTGTTGATCTCGCGCAGGATGCCGAGTTCGCGGATCGACACCACGGGGATTTCCGGGTCGGGGATCGCCTCCAGCACTTCCCAGGCGCGGGCGAGGGTAGTTGCCGCCAGGCTCACCACACGGCACCCGGATGCTGGCGCGCAAGGCCCTGCATTTCACCCAGAACGTAGCTCAGGTGTTCGGAATGCAGGCCTTCCTTGCCGCGGGAGAGATAGCCGTCGTCCGTTGGGCGCTGCAGCGTGGCTTCAGTCAATGCATCGCTGACCAGCGTGTCCCAGGCCCCGCGCAGCGATGCGACGGCAACACCGGTTTCGTCGTCGCTGGCGGCGATCTCGGTTGCGCAGCCGGTCCAGAATTCCTGTGTATACGGCATCAAAAAATCGAGTGCGGCTTGCGTGCGGCGATGTGAGTCGTCAGTGCCATCGCCCAGGCGGACCAGCCAGTCGCGCGCGTGGCGCAGGTGGTAGCGCGCTTCCTTGAGCGACTTCGCAGCGATGGCCGCCAGATGCTTGTCCTTGGAGTTCTGCAGTGCTTCCCAGAGCAGCACCATGAGCGCGCCATACAGGAAATTGCGCGCGATGGTGACGGCGTAGTCGCGCTCGGCTGCGGCGGTGCCCGCCAGCGGGCCGTGGTGCGGCAGCTCCAGCAAGGTGTAGTTGCGGAACTCGCGGGCGTCGCGGAAATAGGCGAGGGAGTCCTCGGTCACCTGCTCGGTCGCGCCGTCGTTCATTTGCGCGGCGGCGTGCTGGTACAAAAGGCGCGCCTGGCCGATCAGGTCGAGGCTGAGATTGGCCAGGGCGATGTCTTCTTCCAACACCGGGCCATGGCCGCACCACTCGGCGTTGCGCTGGCCCAGGATCAGTGCGTTGTCGGCCAGCTGCAGCAGGTAGTCGGTATGCGCCGCGACCAAAGGCGAGGGGGTGTTCATCACATGTGGCCCACTTCGTCGGGGATCTCGTAGAACGTGGGATGCCGGTAGATCTTGTCGCCCATGGGCTCAAAGAACTCGGCCTTGTCGTCGGGGTCGCTGGCGGTGATCGTGGCCGATGGCACGACCCAGATGCTCACGCCCTCCTGGCGCCGCGTGTAGACATCGCGTGCCATCTGCAGGGCCTGCTGTGCATCCACCGCGTGCAGGCTACCGCAATGCTTGTGTTCCAGGCCTTGCTTGCTCCGCACGAAAACTTCCCAGAGTGGCCACTCGTTGTGCGTGCTCATTGGGTAACCTCCGCGCTATGCGCTGCGGTATTCGCCTTCGGGACGGCCGGGCGGCTCATGCTGCCTCCTTGAGTTGTCGTGCTTGTTGTTTGGCGGCATGGGCCAGCGCGGCGTCGCGCACCCATTGGCCGTCGGTGTGTGCCTTTACCCGCGTTGCCAGGCGCTCCTTGTTGCACGGGCCGTTGCCGTTGACCACGCCCCAGAAGTCGTCCCAGTCGATGGCGCCGTAGTCGTGCTGCTGGCGCTCTTCGTTCCATTTCAGATCGGGGTCAGGCAGGGTGACGCCGAGAATCCTGGCCTGCGGCACGGTGGCGTCGACGAACTTCTGGCGCAGTTCGTCATTGGAAATGCGCTTGATGCCAAAGCGCTTGCCCTGGGCGCTGTTGGGGCTGTCGGCGTCCGGCGGGCCGAACATCGCGAGCACCGGCCACCACCAGCGGTTTACCGCGTCCTGCACCATGGCGCGCTGGGCGGCAGTGCCTTGCATCTGCACCATCAGGCTCTCGAAGCCCTGGCGCTGGTGAAAGCTCTCTTCCTTGCAGATGCGGATCATGGCCCGTGCATATGGCCCGTAGGAGCAGCGGCAGATCGGCACCTGGTTCATGATGGCCGCGCCGTCGACCAGCCAGCCGATCACGCCCACGTCGGCCCAACTCAGCGTCGGGTAGTTGAAGATCGAGCTGTATTTGGCCTTGCCCGTGTGCAGGGCGTCGAGCATCTGGTCGCGGCTGCTGCCCAGGGTTTCGGCGGCGGAATACAAGTAGAGACCATGCCCGCCCTCGTCCTGCACCTTGGCCAGCAAAATGGCCTTGCGCTTCAATGATGGCGCGCGCGAGATCCAGTTGCCCTCGGGCAGCATGCCGACGATTTCGCTGTGCGCGTGCTGACTGATCTGCCGCACCAGGGTCTTGCGGTAGGCCTCGGGCATCCAGTCTTGCGGCTCGATTTTTCCGTCGGCGTCGATTTTTTCGTCAAAGCGGGCTTGCAAGGCTGCGATGGCGGCGTCTGCTACCCGGGGAACAGGCTGCAAGCTTGGCTGCGAAGCGTCGGGAATGTCGAGCGCCTGGGTGTACATGCGGTGTCTCCGGCGCCGGGAAATAGGGCGCGAAACCGCAGTATAGCGAATTAACCGACCGATCGGTCGGTTAACTGGGCAGCCTAGCCTCCACTCTCCAGCCCGAAGGCGGCATGGGCGTCCTGGCGCAGCCATTCGACCATTTGCGGCAGCGCTGCCTGCAACGCGGGCTTGAGGGTAAACGGCGGGTTGATCATGAACATGCCGCTGGCTGGCAGGCCGGGGCGCTTGGCCGGGTCGGCCCCGCTCGTGATGATCTTGCTGGATTTGACGGTCAGGCTGGCGTGCAGCCAGCTCTTGCCAGCCTTGGTGGCCAGGGTTTTGAGCTTGCGCGGCAGGTCATGGGCCTCGGGCCGGGGAATGATCGGGTACCAGACGGCGTAGGTGCCGGTGGCAAAGCGTTTCAGCGAATCCCCGACCATCGCCGCGACCTGTGCGTAGTCGCTCTTGATTTCATAGCTCGGATCGCACAGCACAAGGGCACGACGTGCCGGTGGCGGAAGAAACTTCTTGAGGCCCTCAAAACCATCTTCGCGCAGCACCGCCACCTGGCGGCCCGCATCCAGCTGCGCAATATTGGCCGCCAGCGTCTTGATATCGGTGGGGTGCATCTCGAACAGCTTCAGCCGGTCGTGCGCGCGCAGCAGGCGCTGGATGATGAAGGGCGAGCCGGGGTAGATCTTGAGGTTCGGTCCCTTGTTGAAGCCGTCGAGCAGGTCAAAGTAGTCTTTCAGCGCCGGCGTGGCGCTTGCGCGTTGAGCGGTTCCCAGGCGCAAAACACCGTCCGCGGCTTCGCCGCTGGTGTCGGTGTAGTCGCTGTCCAGCCGGTACAGGCCGGCGCCAGCGTGCGTGTCGATAACGGTGAGTGCCGCGTCCTTTTCCGTGAGGTACTTGAGAAGGGCAATCAACGTGGTGTGCTTGAACACATCGGCGTGGTTGCCCGCGTGAAAGGCGTGGCGGTAACTGAACATGGCCATATTGTTACCGACCTGCCTTGGTCCGGAGCATCAATTCCCGCGGAGCAAAAGTCCGGCCCCCCGTGCCGGAATTCACGGACAAACAGCCATTTCTGATCTATCGTTCGCATTTGTTCGTTTATCGCCTGGCTATCATCTGTCGTCGTTGGGGTGCCCTGGGCGCCGTTTCTGCGGGTTCAGCGCCGTAGCAAACCGACCAGCGGGCGTCTTCAAAGAACTATGACCGAAACCGAGAGTCCACCTTCGTTGTCCCTAGTCAGCCATATCGACGCATTGCCGACCGGCACCCGTTTGGCCGAGTTCGAGGTCGTGGAGCTGTTGGGCGTTGGCGGGTTCGGCATGGTCTACAAGGCGTTCGACCATTCCCTGCAACGCCTGGTGGCGATCAAGGAATACATGCCCTCGGCGCTGGCAGGGCGCTCGCGGGGCATGACGGTGTCGATGAAGTCGTCGGCCGATGCACTGACCTTCATGGCGGGCCTGAAGTCTTTCGTCGCGGAAGCGCGCCTCCTGGCCCAGTTCGACCATCCCTCGCTCGTCAAGGTGTTCCGCTTCTGGGAGGCGAACAATACCGCCTACATGGTCATGCCGCTATATAGCGGCATGACGTTCAAGCAGGCGCGCCACCATATGCGCTGCCCGCCTTCGGAAGCCTGGTTGCGAAAGGTGCTGTGGTCGGTGCTGGGCGCGCTGAACGTGTTGCATGAAGGGAACACCATGCACCGCGACGTGTCCCCGGACAACATCTTTCTTCAGGATGTGGGGCCACCGGTGTTGCTGGATTTGGGTGCCGCGCGGCGCGCGATCAGCGACAAATCCCAGAAGCACACGGCGATTCTCAAGGTGAACTACGCGCCGATCGAGCAGTACGCCGATGCCGAAGATATGCGCCAGGGCCCGTGGACCGACCTGTATTCACTGGCTGCCGTCGTGCATGGCTACCTGTGCAACGAGCCACCTGTGCCGGCGACATTCCGTGTACTCAAGGACCGGCTTCCCTCTTTCGCAAGTGTTGCCGCGACGGTGCAGGAGCAGTTTGGCGAGGGTTATTCGGCCAGCTTCATCGATGCCATCACGCACGCGCTGGCGATCCGCCCCGAAGACCGCCCGCAAAGTACCGAAGGCTTTGGCCAGGAAATGGCCTTGGCCACACCAAGCAGCATGTCCCGCTTCGACTGGCGCGCCGAGCTGGGCGACATTTACCTTCCTTCGGGGGTGCAACCCGAAGAGGCGCGCGCCTTGCTCACGACAACACCGGTGTCGGACCTGCCCACGCAACTGTATGCAGGAGCGCCGGGCTCGGCAACGGGGCGCCAAGGGTCGGGGCTTTTTCCTGAGGTCGAGTTGCCCGAAGACGAGCATTTCTCTCCAACGACGACGGCGCCGATGGTCAACGTCATGCACGGACGGCCGCCCGGTACCGAGCCTTCGTACGAGAGCGTTGCGGCCCGTCCAAGCCCAGCAACGCAGCCGGCTCCGCTGCTTCCGCCCGAGCGGCCTGCAGCGCGGCGGCGTCTTGGATTTGCAATGGCCGCAGGGGTTGTGCTGCTGGCCGGCGCAGGCCTGTTGGCCTGGCTTGGAATGGCCCCGCAGGTCGAAACTTCCGCCGTCGCAGTGCCGGCTCCTGCGGCATCCACGGCAGTTCCCGTCGCCCAGCCTGCTGTGAATCCGATCCCCAGCGAGCCCAAGGCCACGGTGCTCCCCGTTGCCGTTAGCGCGACCGTGCCAGCCGTTCAGGCGAGTGCTGCCTCCACTAAACCGGCGTCAGCGCCCCTGGCGGCAGCCTCCGCACCGGCCAAGCGGGTTTTGCCGGCACCGGCTCCCTTGGCTGGAACGCCAACACCTGCCCTGCCCAAGCCGACCACGGATGCCAAGGCGCCGGTGGTGGCGGATGTGCCGGCATCGGCCCCTGCGCGGCCGCTTGCCAGTCGTCCGCCGACCAGGCCGGACGGGCCCGAGGCCACAGCCGCGGGTCGGCCGGGAGGGGCGGAATTATGTGCGGACAGCGGCTTTCTTGCGCGGCCGATGTGCATCTTCCGCGAATGCCAAAAGCCTGAACTGGCGGGCCTGGCCGTCTGCGTCGAGCAAAAAAAGCGCTTCCAGAACGCCAACAATCCCCAGGCCCAATGAGTCCGCCGGGGCGCTTGAACGGTCGGTAGGGCCTGGGTCGACACAAGCCACAGATTTTCGTATAATCCAAGGCTTTGCAGCGCATTGACGGCCCCGCGGCAAGAGATTTTCACCACCTAAGAGGTTTCCAGCAGAGAAACACCGACCGTGGAAAAGGGCCTGAAAACCCCAGCAGATCCTCTCGAAGGGCGGCTGGGCAAACCAACTCGAAAGCAAGTAATGAAAACGTTCAGCGCCAAACCCGCTGACGTGACGCACGAGTGGTTTGTGATTGACGCGACCGACAAGGTCCTCGGACGAGTAGCCAGCGAAGTTGCTCTCCGTTTGCGCGGCAAACACAAGGCCATCTATACGCCTCACGTCGATACCGGTGACTTCATCGTCATCATCAACGCAGCCAAGCTCAAGGTCACCGGCACCAAGTCCACGGACAAGGTGTACTACCGGCATTCCGGTTTCCCCGGTGGCATCTACGGCACCAACTTCCGCGACATGCAAGCCAAGCATCCTGGCCGCGCCTTGGAAAAGGCCGTCAAGGGCATGCTGCCCAAGGGACCCCTGGGCTACGCCATGATCAAGAAGCTCAAGGTGTACGGCGGCGCCGAGCATCCGCACACCGCGCAACAGCCCAAAGTGCTGGACCTCTAAGGAGCCTTGAGATGATTGGTGAATGGAATAATGGAACCGGCCGTCGCAAATCCAGCGTCGCCCGCGTGTTTCTGAAAAAGGGCAGTGGCAAGATCACGGTCAACGGCAAGGACATTCAGGAGTACTTTGGTCGCGAGACCTCGATCATGATTGCCAAGCAACCGTTGTTCTTGACGAACCATGTCGAGACCTTCGACATCCAGGTCAATGTCCACGGTGGTGGTGAGTCTGGCCAGGCTGGCGCAACCCGCCACGGCATTACCCGGGCCCTGATCGACTACGACGCGACGCTCAAGCCCGAGCTGAGCAAAGCAGGCTTCGTGACCCGCGATGCACGTGAAGTCGAGCGTAAGAAGGTCGGCCTGCACTCCGCACGCCGCCGCAAGCAGTTCTCCAAGCGTTAAACAACGCTTTTCCTGCGATCGATGCAAAGCCGCTGCAAGTTCAACTTGGAGCGGCTTTGTTGTTTTTAGCGGGGCTGTGTTCATTCGGGACATGGCCGCCTTGAATCCCAAAGGAACATGCGTTTTCGCCTCCTTCGACGCCGCCTGACGATCAGCGCCCCGCGCATGTCGGTGCGCAGTGCCATGCCGTGGCCGTTGCGCTGGGTGGGCATCGCGGTGGTCTTTGGATTCTGTGCCGCGATCTCCTTGTGGGCCTTCGAGTTCGGCAAGGTCATCGCCGGCCTGGAGCGCAACAGCAAGGAAGAACTGGCCAGCTTGCGCAGCGAAGTGCAAAAGCTGCGCGAAGAGCGAGACAAGGTGCAGTCGGTGGTCAACACCTCGGGCAGCCTGCTCACGGCCGAGAAGTCGACCCAGGAGCATTTGAGCGCGCGCATTCGCCAACTCGAGGCCGACAACCGTGCCCTGCGCGATGACCTGGGGTTCTTTGAGCAACTCATCCCCGCCAGCGGGGCCGAGGGTATTGCCATCCGCGGGCTGCAGGCCGAGATCATGGGCGATCCGCAGTTTGGCGCCCAGCTGAAGTGGCAGGTGCTGGTGATCCAGCCCTCGAAGAATGCGCCGGACTTCAACGGCAAGCTGGAGCTGACCTTGATCGGCACGCAGAATGGCAAGGCCTGGATGATGAATCTACCCGGCGGGCCCAAGGCACTGCAACTGCGCCAATACCGGCGTACTGAGGGCGTCATCGACTTGCCCCCCGGTGCCGTGGTAAAAACCGTGTCCGCCAAGGTGATGGACGGAGCAGTCTCCAGAGCGGTTCAGGCCATCAAGTTGTAAGTGCAGGAATGTAGTTGCAGGAATGCAAGGAGCCACCTATGTTTGCCAAGAAAAAGCAGCCACCAATCAAGAGCCTGATTGCCCAGGGCAGCCAGATTACGGGGAATTTCAGGTTCACCGACGGCCTGCGTGTTGACGGGGACGTGGTTGGCGACATCCGTGCCAACGAGGACCATCCGAGCATCCTGGTGATCTCCGAAAGCGCCACTATCAGCGGCGAAATTCATGCGGACCACGTCATCATCAATGGCTGCGTACATGGCCCGGTGCATGCCACCGCACTGCTGGAACTCCAGCCCAAGGCGCGAATTGAGGGCGATGTGCATTACAAGGCCCTTGAAATGCACCAGGGAGCGGTCATTTCAGGTCAATTGCGCCCTCTTCAGGGCATTGAAGAAAAGCCCACACTCAAATTAGCGGCAAACAACCGCTGACGGAATATCCGAGCGGATTGCTGTACTATCCAGATCAAAGTTACCCGGAGTCCCCATGAGCGCAGTTGCTGAAAACGTCCAGACCGAAATGCCCGCCCCGATCGTCTTCACAGACAGCGCGGCGGCCAAGGTCGCCGACCTGATCGCCGAGGAAGGCAATCCAGATTTGAAGCTGCGGGTTTTCGTCCAGGGTGGCGGCTGCTCCGGCTTCCAGTATGGATTCACCTTCGACGAGATCACCAACGAAGACGACACCACCATGACCAAGAATGGTGTGTCGCTGTTGATCGATGCGATGAGCTACCAGTACCTGGTTGGCGCCGAGATTGATTACAAGGAAGACCTGCAGGGCGCTCAGTTCGTGATCAAGAACCCGAACGCAACTTCAACCTGTGGTTGCGGCTCCAGTTTTTCAGCCTGAGTTTTCGAACTACGCGGGATAAACCGCACCCAGCACACGGGCGCCTCTGGCGCCCGTGACGCTTTGGAGGCTCCCTGTCCTGTGCAGGATTGCTTGACGTGCGAGCCACGCAAAGGCTGCCGCTTCGACCTGAAGCGGCGGGAGGCCGTGCAAGGCGGAAGACTCCACCGAGACTCCGGGCAGCAGGTTCTGCAGGCGCCCCATCAAATGAGCATTGAGCGCGCCACCGCCGCAGACGATGAGGGTCTTGCTGCCTTTTCCATCGCTTTGCGCACAATCGGCGCAAGCGCGCGCCGTGAATTCCGTCAGTGTGGCTTGAACATCCGCAGGCGGGGAGCCAGCGCTGGCTTGAAGACGAGCCCCAAGCCAATCCGGATTGAACAGGTCACGCCCGGTGCTCTTGGGGGGAGGCAGGCGCAGATAGGGCTCCGCAAGCAACTCGGCAAGCAGGCTTGGGAGCACCTGGCCGCTGGCAGCCCAGGCCCCACCGGCATCGAACGGCTGGCCCAGGTGCTGGTGGCACCAATGGTCCATCAGCGCGTTGCCGGGGCCGCAGTCGAAACCTGTCACCGACCCGTCCGCGCCGAGCACGCTGAGGTTGGAAATGCCGCCAATATTGAGTACCGCCAGACTTTGCCCCGGCTGACCGAACAGGCCGTGATGGAACGCGGGAACGAGTGGCGCGCCTTGGCCCCCCGCGGCGACATCCCGGCTGCGAAAGTCCGCTACCACCGCAATGCCGCTGAGCTCGGCTAGCAGGGCGGGGTTGTTGAGCTGCAAGGTATAGCCGATGCCGTCAAAGGCCTGGGGCCGGTGCCGAATGGTCTGCCCGTGCGCACCGACAGCGCGGACTTGCGCGGCCTGCACGCCAGCACTCGAGAGCAAGGCGCGCACCACTTCGGCATAGATAGCGGTCAGCGCGTTGGCGGCCAGCGCCGCCCGGTGAAGTTCATTGTTGCCCGGCGTGTTGAGCGCGAGCAGCTCGGCCTTCAGATCTGCAGTGAAGGGCGCGGTTTCATGCTGCACGACGCGCACTTGGGGCCCTGAAAAATCGGCAATGACGCCGTCCACGCCGTCCAGCGAGGTGCCGGACATCAGGCCGATGTAGAGCTCCGACATGCGGCCTTCTGCGCGGCACGCCAGCTCGCTACTGCGCGCTGGCCTGTAGAACCGATGCCGCAGCCGACAGCTGTACGCGCATCGAAGACGCCAGTTGCTGGAACATCGGGCGCGCAGCAGTGGAGACCGGAACCGCCTCGCTTTGCTGCGCGATGGTCAGCGGATCCTGGTGGGCGCCATTGACGCGGAACTCGAAGTGCAGATGCGGCCCGGTAGCCCAGCCGGTGGCGCCGACCAAGCCCACGTTTTGCCCTTGGCTGACACCCTGGCCACGGTTCACGTTGATCTTGCTCAGGTGTGCATACACCGTCACATGGCCGTTGCGGTGCTTCACGTAGACGACGTTACCGAAGCCATTCTGCGCACCGGCGAAATCCACCACCCCATCGCCAACGCTGCGTACCGGTGTGCCACTGGGTGCGGCGTAGTCCACGCCCAGGTGTGCCCGCCATTTTTGCAAGATGGGGTGAAAGCGCATCTTGAAGCCGCTGGTGACGCGTGAGAACTCCATTGGCGACGTCAGGTAGGCGCGGCGCAGGGATTGGCCGTCCAGCGTGTAGTAGCCACCCTTGCTGGCTTGCCCGGTGACTGGATTGATGCCGGGCTCCTGGAACCACATGGCCTGGTAGGTCTTGCCGTTGTTCACGAATTCGGCGCTGAGCACGCGACCGCTGCGAATCGGTTCGCCGTCCGCTTCCAGCGTTTCGTAGACCACGCTGAAGCGGTCGCCCTTGCGCAGCGAGCGGTGAAAGTCGATGTCGCCGGCAAAAATCTCCGCCACCTGGGTGGCCACGGAATCGGGGATGCGGGCGTCGTCGGTCGCGGCGAACAGCGAAGTGCGAATCGTGCCGCTGGCCAGCCGCGAGGAGGCCGCAAGCGCGGCTACCTCGACGCGTGACGCGAAGCCTTTTGCTGTTTTTTCGATCACCAGGCGCTTGAAGCCGCCGTCGTCGTTCGGGCTCCAGCGCGCGCTCAAGGCAACCAGCGTGTTGTCGTCCTGGGCTTCGGCCGTTACGGTACGCCCGGCGCGGCCAAGCAGGCCGGTGCGCGCATTTGCGTCGGAGCGCAGGAAGGCGGCCGCAGCGGCGTCGTCAATGCCCAGCCGTTTGAGCAGGGCTTCGGCGGTATCGGTGGATCGGGTGACTTCGGAGCGAAACAGATTGAAGCGATGGATGTCCAGGGCTTCGGCCTGCGTATCCAGGGGCAAAGGCTCGACGGCTTCGAGTACCTGGCGTACCGGAAGGTCGGAGGCGTCCGGTGCGAGCGAAGCGAGAGCGAATGCCCCGCCACCGCCTCCCAGCAAAACGGCCGCCACGAGCGCGGTAATACGCTTGGGATGCTGCTGCAAAAAGGTCAAAAAAGCATTCCCAACGGTGATCAGACCGTGATTCAACTTGAGGGGTCTCCAGCGATGATGAACTTCCCGGTATCCCCATGGGCCTTTGTTGAAGGCCACTTATAGATACCGGTGGATGCGCCACTTAAAATCTGGCGCTTTGGAATTGCACGCAGTATAGCCGTGTCAGCCGTCTCCTACATATGAAAAAACCCTTATGAATCAAAGCGCTGTTACACCTTTCCCCTTGACAGACGCTGTTCGCGAGGCTTTGGCCATCTCTTTGCGGGGCTGCGACGAGCTGATTCCTGAGGACGAATGGAGCAAGAAACTGGCCCGTTCCGCGGCTACGGGCAAGCCTTTGCGCGTCAAACTGGGGCTGGATCCGACCGCGCCCGACATCCATATCGGCCATACGGTGGTGCTCAACAAGATGCGCCAGCTACAGGATCTGGGCCACACGGTGATTTTTCTCATCGGCGACTTCACCACCATGATTGGCGACCCTTCCGGGCGCAACACCACCCGCCCGCCGCTGACTCGCGAACAGATCGAAGCCAACGCCAAGACCTATTTCAACCAGGCCAAGCTGGTGCTGGACGAGAGTCGCACCGAGGTCCGCTACAACAGCGAATGGAGCGACCCGCTCGGCGCGCGCGGCATGATCCAGCTCGCCGCCAAGTACACGGTCGCCCGGATGATGGAGCGCAATGACTTCCATGAGCGCTTCAAGGCCGGCACCTCGATCAGCATCCACGAGTTCCTGTACCCCCTGATGCAAGGCTATGACTCGGTCGCGCTCAAGAGCGACCTGGAGCTCGGCGGCACCGACCAGAAGTTCAACTTGCTGATGGGCCGGCACCTGCAGCAGGAATACGGGCAGGAGCCTCAATGCATCCTGACCATGCCCCTGCTGGAAGGGCTGGACGGCGTCGAGAAGATGTCCAAGAGCAAGAACAACTACATCGGCATCAACGAGGACGCCAACACCATGTTCGCCAAGGTGCTGTCGATTTCGGACACGCTGATGTGGCGCTGGTTCACGCTGCTCAGTTTCCGCAGCGAGGCGGACATCGCGCGCTTGAGGGAGGAAGTGGCAGGCGGGCGCAATCCCAAGGACGCCAAGGTGATGCTGGCCAAGGAAATCACCGCGCGCTTCCACAGCGCGCAAGCCGCCGACGCCGCGGAGCAGGACTTCATGAACCGCAGCAAGGGCGGCGTGCCTGACGAGATTCCCGAAGTGAGTCTGTCCGGCGCACCGCTGGGTATCGGCGCGCTGCTCAAGCAGGCCGGACTGGCGCCTTCCACCAGCGAAGCCAACCGGCTGATCGATGGCGGTGGTGTGCGCGTGGACTCCGGCGTCATCAGCGACAAGGCATTGAAGCTGGAGGCCGGCAGTTATGTAGTGCAGGTCGGCAAGCGCAAGTTCGCGAAGGTCACGCTGGCCTGACCATGTGACCTTGCCGGCGGATGCCATGTTGTTGTTTTGCGTGATCGTCCAGGAGGTGCTGCAAGGCACGCGAACCGACAGGCACATACGAAGCCTTTCGCGAGCGCTTCTGGCGCCTCATCGCCGCGCTCGCGCTCGAGCATGGTGCGCTGCTGGTCCACAACGACAGCGATTTCATTGCCCTCGCGCAAGTCGAGCCGTCTCTGGTGGTCTATCCGGGCCGCCCGCATTGACCCGACAATGGTGGCCATGTCGCTGACTGATGCCGCGCGATCCTGGTCGCCCCAGCTGCTGCTGCGCGCCTCGATCGCCGTGGCGGTGCTTACCATCACGTTGAAGACGCTGGCTTGGTGGATCACCGATTCGGTCGGCCTGCTCTCGGACGCGATGGAGTCTCTGGTCAACCTCGCCAGCGCGGCGTTCGCGCTGCTCATGGTGACGATCGCGCGCCGGCCCGCCGATGCCGAACACCCCTATGGGCATCACAAGGCGGAGTATTTCTCGTCGGCGTTCGAAGGGCTGCTGATCATCGTCGCCGCGCTGGGAATCATCTGGGCGGCGGTGCAGCGCATCCTGAATCCACAGCCGCTCGACCAGCTCGGCTGGGGCCTGACGCTCTCGGTCATCAGCTCGGCGATCAACGGCGCACTGGCCTGGGCGATGCTGCAGTCGGGGCGTCGGCACCGCTCCATCGCGCTGGAGGCGGATGCGCGCCACCTGATCACCGATGTGTGGACTTCGGCGGGTGTCGTGGTCGGTGTGGGGTTGGTGGCGCTCAGCGGCTGGAATTGGCTGGACCCGGCCGTGGCCATCGGCGTGGCGCTGAACATCCTGCGCGAAGGTTCGTCCCTGATGTGGCGGTCGTCCCAGGGGCTGATGGACGAGGCGCTGGAGCCGGAAATCATGGCTGAAATCGAGAAGACGCTGGCCGGCTTCAAGCACCACACCATCCGCTTCGACCACATCTCCAGCCGGCGCTCCGGCCAGCGGCGCTTCGTCGACCTGCACATGCACATGCCCGCCAGTTGGACGCTGGGCCGCGCGGCCGCCGTCCGCGCATCGGTCGAGCAGGCGTTGATGAGCGCCGTGCCGGGCCTGCGCGCGACCATCCAGTTGCTGCCCAGCGACGTCGAGGCCCATTTCGATGATGAAGAGGACATGATTTGATCAGCGTCATCCAGCGGGTGAGCCAGGCTTGTGTTGCCGTGGGCGGCGTGAAGATCGGCGAGATCGGCCCGGGCTTGCTGGTGCTGGTGTGCGCGGAGCAGGGCGACACCGAGCGTCAGGCCGACAAGCTGCTGGCCAAGATCTTGAAGCTGCGCATCTTCGGCGACAACGCGGGCAAGATGAACCGCAGCGTGCAGGACACCGGTGGCGGCCTGCTGCTGGTGAGCCAGTTCACTCTGGCCGCCGACACGTCCGGCGGCAACCGGCCCAGCTTCACCAACGCGGCGGAGCCGGATCAAGGCCGGCGTCTTTACGACTACCTGGTGGCGCAGGCGCGGGCGGCGCATCCGCTGGTGGCGACCGGCGAGTTCGCCGCCGACATGCAGGTGCACCTGGTCAACGACGGGCCGGTGACGATTCCGTTGACGGTGCGCTGATCGTCAGTACGGGTTAGGGTAGCCCAGGGAACCAAGTAACAGGATCTCCAGCGCTTCCATCTCCAGCGCGTCGCGCTCGCCGGTTTCATGGTCCCAGCCTTGCGCGTGCAGCGTGCCGTGCACCAGCAGGTGCGCGTAGTGATCCTTCAAGGCTTTGCCTTGTTCCCGCGCCTCGCGGGCGACCACCGGCCCGCAAAGCACCAGGTCGGCCGTCACCACGGGCTGGCGCGTGTAGTCGAACGTGAGCACGTTGGTGGCGTAGTCCTTGCCGCGGTACTGCAGGTTCAGCGCCCGGCCTTCCTCTTCGCCCACGATGCGCACGGTGATTTCCCCCGGCCGTGCCAGCGCGTGAGCCAGCCACTTCTCGACGTCGGCGCGGCGCAGCACCGCCCGATGACGCGCCGCGTCCGCAAAGCGGCCGAACTGCAGGCCCAGGTCGAGGGCGGGGCTACTTGGCATCTCGCTTGCGCGCCGCGTCGTAGGCATCCACGATGCGCGCCACCAGCGGATGCCGCACCACGTCGGCGCTGGTGAAGCGCGTATGTGCGATGCCCTTGACGCGTTTGAGGATGTGTTCGGCTTCGACCAGGCCGGACAGCTGGCCTTTGGGCAGGTCGATCTGGCTGATGTCGCCGGTCACCACGGCCTTGGCGCCGAAGCCGATTCGCGTGAGGAACATCTTCATCTGTTCCGGCGTCGTGTTCTGGGCTTCGTCCAGAATCACGAACGCGTTGTTCAATGTGCGGCCGCGCATGAAGGCCAGCGGCGCGATCTCCAGCGCCTGGCGCTCGAACGCCTTGACCACCTTGTCGAAGCCCATCAGCTCGTACAAGGCGTCGTACAGCGGCCGCAGGTACGGATCGACCTTCTGCGACAAGTCACCCGGAAGGAAGCCGAGTTTTTCGCCGGCCTCCACCGCCGGGCGGGTCAGCACGATGCGCTGCACCGCGCTGCGCTCCAGCGCGTCCACCGCGCACGCCACCGCCAGGTAGGTCTTGCCGGTGCCCGCCGGGCCGATGCCGAAGGTGATGTCGTGATTTGCGATGTTGTCCAGATAGACGCTCTGGTTGGGCGTGCGGGCTTTCAGGTCGCTGCGCCGCGTGTGCAGCACCTGGGCGCCTTCCGGGTCCTCATCCATGGAAGTTTCGCTGGCGACCATGAGCTGCACGGTATCCGGCGCAATCGGCCTGCCTGCGATCTCATAGAGCGCCTGGAGGACTTCCAGTGCCCGCTGCGCCCGGGGCTTCGGGCCATCGATCCTGAACTGCTCGTTGCGGCGGGAGATTCGCACCTGAAACGCGGTTTCGATGGTGCGCAGGTGCTCGTCGGTGGGTCCGCAGAGGTGGGCCAGGCGCGTGTTGCTGGCGGGCGCGAACGAATGCTTCAGAATCAAGGGATGGGCTTTTAGGAAGGTGGGGTCTCGACGTGATTGTCGGTGCAAATCGCGGCGCGCGGCTGTGGGTGGCCTCGCTGCTCATCGCCGTGTTCGGCCTTGCCGCGTTGTACCGCAGCCTGGCGGAGCCATCGCTGGGCTGGCGATTCGTGGCCGGCCCCGACGGCCAGGTGCTCGCGCAGCCTGTCGGCGACGGCTCACAACCGCCGCTGGCGGGCGTTGCAGCGTTGATGGGCGGCGGACAGCTGGTGGCGCTCACCCCGATGCTGCTGATCGAAAGCGCCGGCATCCACAACGACTACGAGGTGCACAACCACTTCTTCGCCGAGCACCGGCGACTGTGGGAAGTCCTGCGCGCGCCTGAGGTGCAGGTTTATCACGCGGCGGGCGTCACGACCGTCGCGCCGAGTCCGCGGGGCTTGGGCGAACTGGGCTTGCGCTTCTGGTTTCCCTGGCTGGTCGCCCTGCTGTCCTTGTCGGTGGGCCTGGCGATCTGGGTGTATCAGCCACGCGGGTTGGCGACGCGCTGCTATTTGCTGGCCAGCAGTGGGTATGCCTTCGGCATGTTGTGTACCTCCAGCTGGGGTTCGCGGCTCCTGACCCAGCCGCCTTCGGGCTGGGCGGCGCTGCATGTGGCGTCCCACCTGGCGTCATTTTCCATCGCGGTGGGCCTGATCGCATTGCTGTGGCTGCATCCGCGCCGCCTGGGCGGCAACTGGCTGCCGTGGCTGGCGGCGCTGTGGGCCGCCCTGTCGGTGGCGGCCGATGCCGGCCAGTGGCTGCCGACGATTTCACTGGCTTTCCGGCTGCCGATCGTGCTCCTGAACGTGCTGCTGGCCGTGGTGTTTGCGCTGCAATGGCGCGCTTGCCGTTCCGACGCATCGCAGCGCGCCCAGCTGAAATGGTTCGGCCTTTTGCTGTTCATGGGGCTGTCCACGGTGTTCGTGGCCTATGCCTTCGGCGCCACCGGGCACGTGGTGGACATTCCGCAGAACTACGGCTTGGGTACCGTGGCGCTGCTGTTCCTCGGGCTGGTGCCGCTGGTCACTCGGGTGGGCCTGTTCCAGCTGGAAGCCTGGTGGCCCCGCGCCTGGCTCTGGTTCCTGGGTGGCTTGCTGGTGATCGCGCTCGACCTGGCCCTGGTGGTGGGCCTGGACCTGGGCGTGGACAGCGCATTCGCCTTGGCCCTGGCGCTGGCCGGCTGGCTGTATTTCCCGCTGCGCCAGTACCTCTGGCGCCGGCTGTCGCAAGGCGCTCTGCCGGGGACGCACGACGTACTGCCGCAGATCCTGGAATTGGTGACGCAAGGGCGCGGCGACCGCGGCGCGCTCAATGAGCGCTGGCGCCAGCTCTGGGACACGCTGTTCCAGCCTTCGCGGCTGGCCCCGGCGGCGGCGGCGACCAATACCGTCGTCACTGATGAGGGCCGGCTTCTGCGCGTCGCCGCTTGCGGGCCACTGGAGGCGCTGGAACTGGAACTGCCCGAACGCGGGGCGCGCTTGTTCAATCCCTCCGACCAGAGGCGGGCACAGGAAATCGCCGAACTGGTCCGGCAAGGGCTGGCATCCGGGGAGGCCTTCGAGCGCGGGGCGCGCGAGGAGCGCCAGCGTATTGCCTCCGACCTGCATGACGACCTGGGCGCCAAACTGCTCACCATCGCCCAGACCGGCGGCTCGGAGCGCGTGGCCGACATGGCGCGGCAGGCACTGGACGAGATGCGGCTGTCGGTGCGGGGTCTCGCGGGCGAGGCGGCGCTGGTCGGCGACGTGCTGGCCGACTGGCGTTCGGAGTGTGTCACGCGCCTGACGGCGGCCGGGTTGCGGCCCGAGTGGGAGGCACCCGAGCCGCCCGACGGCCTGGTCCTGCCCGCCCGCGTGCATGTGCAGCTCACCCGGGTGTTGCGCGAGGCGCTGTCCAATGCGATCCGCCATAGTCGGGGCACGCGGTGCGCGGTGCGCATTCGGCTCGAAGCCGGCCACATTCACCTGGATATCGAGGACGACGGCCAGGGCCTGCGCACGCCGGAGCGGGGCGGCGGGGGCCATGGCCTGGCCAGCATGGAGCGCCGCGTGCGACAACTCCAGGGTGAACATGCGTTTGTGGCCAACTCGGGCGGTGGCACCCGCCTGCGGGTTTCGGTCCCGCTGACGCCGCTATCCGCTAACATCGACCGCGTATGAACAGCGCACTCATCGTGGAGGACCTGCCCGACATCCGGGCCTGGCTGGGCGACGTGGCTCGCGCGGCGTTCCCACACCTGCAAGTGACTAGCGCGGCACGGCGCGACGAGGCGCTGGCGGTGATCGGGCAGCAGAGCTTCGACCTGGCGTTGATCGACCTGGGCCTGCCCGACGGCAGCGGGGTGGACGTGGTGGGTGCGCTGCGTTCGCGCCAGCCGCAAGCCGTGCCGGTGGTGGTGACCATTTACGACGATGACGAGCACCTGTTTCCCGCGCTCCAGGCCGGTGCCTTCGGCTACCTGTTGAAAGAGCAATCGCGCGAGGCGCTGGTGGCGCAGCTGCTGCGCATGACCCAGGGCGAGCCGCCCCTGTCGCCACCGATCGCGCGTCGGGTGCTGGCGCATTTCGCGGCCGCGGGCGAACGGCACCAGGCCGCGATGCGGCAATTGGCCGAAGAGGTCAGCCTCACCACACGCGAAACCGAGGTGCTGCAGCGGGTCGCCAAGGGCTACACCTTGCCCGAGATCGCGCTGCAATTCGGCCTGTCGCGCCATACGGTGGCCGATTACATCAAGCAGGTCTATCGCAAGTTGAACGTATCCTCGCGCGCCGAAGCGGCGCTCGAGGCGGCGCGGCGCGGCCTGGTGAACCCCTGACGGAAGCGAGCGCCCCTTGATCGGAAGACTGCAGGGCCTGCTGGCCGAGAAGAACCCGCCGCAAGTGCTGGTCGACTGCCATGGCGTGGCCTACGAGGTGGACGTGCCGATGAGCACGTTCTACAACCTGCCCGCGGCGGGCGAGAAGGTGACGCTGCTCACGCACCTGGTGGTGCGCGAAGACGCGCAACTGCTGTATGGCTTCGGCTCCAGCGGCGAGCGCGAGGCGTTCCGCCAGTTGATCAAGATTTCCGGGGTCGGGCCGCGCACAGCTTTGTCTGTGCTCAGCGGCATGAGCGTGGCCGACATCGCGCAGGCGGTGACGGCGCAGGACGCAGGGCGCCTGGTGAAGGTGCCGGGCATCGGCAAGAAAACAGCCGAGCGCCTGCTGCTGGAACTCAAGGGAAAGTTCGGCCCCGACCTGGGCGCCGGCGGTGCTGGTGCCACCAGCGATGCCCAGACCGATATTCTGCAAGCGTTGGTGGCATTGGGGTACAGCGACAAGGAAGCCGCCGCTTCGCTGAAATCCTTGCCCAAGGACGTGGGCGTGTCCGAGGGCATCAAGCTGGCGTTGAGGGCGCTCAATAAGTGAGCATCCAGACATGAGCATCCAGACCGACGACTTCGAATTGCCCCCGCCCAACCGGGTGGTTTCGGGCGTGCCGGCCTCGCCCAACGAAGAAGCCATCGAACGCGCGCTGCGCCCCAAGCTGCTGCAGGAATACGTGGGCCAGGCCAAGACGCGCGAGCAGTTGGAGATCTTCATCGGCGCGGCCCGCATGCGCGGCGAGGCACTGGACCATGTGCTGCTGTTCGGGCCGCCCGGCTTGGGCAAGACGACGCTCTCGCACATCATCGCGCACGAGCTGGGCGTGAATCTGCGCCAGACCTCGGGGCCGGTGCTGGAAAAGCCCAAGGACCTGGCCGCGCTGCTGACCAACCTCGAGAAGAACGATGTGCTCTTCATCGACGAGATCCACCGGCTCTCGCCCGTGGTCGAGGAAATCCTCTACCCGGCGCTGGAGGACTACCAGATCGACATCATGATCGGCGAGGGGCCGGCGGCGCGCTCGATCAAGCTGGACCTGCAGCCGTTCACGCTGGTCGGCGCCACGACCCGCGCCGGCATGCTCACCAATCCGCTGCGCGATCGTTTCGGCATCGTCGCGCGGCTGGAGTTCTACACCGCCGAGGAATTGGCGCGCATCGTCAAGCGCAGCGCGGGGCTGCTCAACGCGCCGATGGACGAACAGGGCGGCATCGAGATCGCCAAGCGCTCGCGCGGCACGCCGCGCGTGGCCAACCGCCTGCTGCGCCGGGTGCGTGACTATGCCGACGTCAAGGGCACGGGCCACATCACGCAGGACATCGCGCACAAGGCACTGGCCATGCTCGACGTCGACCCCCAAGGTTTCGACGTGATGGACCGCAAGCTGCTGGAGTGCGTCATTCACCGCTTCGATGGCGGGCCCGTCGGCCTGGACAACATCGCCGCGAGCATCGGCGAGGAGCGCGACACGATCGAAGACGTGATCGAGCCCTACCTCATCCAGCAGGGCTATTTGCAACGCACGCCGCGCGGCCGAATTGCCACGCTGGCGGCGTTCCGCCACTTGGGCGTGGCGCCGCCGCAGGCCGCGGGCGGTTTGTTCGAGCCGGGAAGCTGAGCCGCCATGTTTCTCCCCGGAATCCAAGGCATGCGCCGACACTGGATCTGGGGGATTGCCTTACTCGCCGTGCTGGCCGCGGTGCTGACGGGCTGGCTGCTGTCGCGCGGCGTCGTCACCGAGGCGGTGGCACTGCGACAAGCGCCGCTGGTGCGCACGCTCCAGTTCTCGGCCCGCGTGGCCACGCTGTCGCGAGTTGATGTCGGCAGCACGATCACGGCCCGGGTGGCCCAGGTGCTGGTGAACGAGGGCGAGCAGGTGCGGCGCGGCCAGGTACTGGTCCAGCTCGAGTCGGATGAGCTCAAGGCGGCGCTGGACCAGGCCGTGGCTTCCGAGCGGCAGGCGCGCGCGCGTTTGGCCGGCCTTCGCACAACCGGGCGCATGACTTCGGCCGCCGCATTGGCGCAGGCGCAGGCCACCTTGCGCGCCGCGCAGGCCGAACTGGAACGCTCGCAACAGCTCGTCGCCCAGGGCTTCATCAGTGCTTCGCGGCTGGACGAAGCGCGGCGCGCGGTGGACGTCGCGCGGGCGCAGGAAAGCAGCGCGCGCGCCCAGACCCGCGCGAATGAGGAGGCCGGAACCGATCTGGCCCAAGCCGAGGCGCAGCTCGCGCTGGCCAGTGCCGCCACGGCCGCGGCCAGGGCCCGGCTGGCGCAGGCCCGGTTACTGGCGCCGGCCGACGCCCGCGTGCTCTCGCGCGATGTCGAGCCGGGGCAGATCGTGCAGCCGGGCAAGGCGTTGGTCGGTCTTGCATTGGCGGGTCCGACGCAGCTGGTGGCGCAGGTGGACGAGCGATTCCTGGAGCAACTCCGGCCGGGGCAGCGGGCCTCGGTGGTGGCTGACGCCTTCAGCAACCAGCGCTTTGCCGCGCGGGTACTGTCGCTGGCGCCGGCGGTGGACGCGCAGCGCGGCGCGGTGGAGGTCAAGTTCGCGCTCGAGCAGCAGCCGCCTTCGTTCTTGCGCGAGGACATGACCTTGTCGGTCGAGGTGGAGACCGGCCGCCGCGACCGCGCGCTGGTGATGCCGCTGGCCGCGCTGCGCGGCCAGGCGAACGAGAGCTCGGGCACCGTCTGGGTGGCGCAGGAGGGCCGATCACAGGAACGCAGCGTTCGCCTGGGCTTGCGCACGCTCGATGCGGCCGAGGTGCTGGAGGGATTGTCGGCCGGCGACCTCGTCCTGATGGGCAAAGACGTTGCGCCTGGGCGCCGCGTGCGCACGCGGCCGGTCGAATGGCAGCCCGGATCGGCGTCACTCGGCGCGACCCGTGAAGACCCAGGGTCCATGCTGGGCAACGCCGTCGGGCGCTGAAACGCAGGTCGCATGTTGTCCATGATCGGCTTCGAACTGCGGGTCGCGCTGCGCTTCCTGCGCGAAGGCAGGATGCAGACGTTGCTGATCATCGTCGGCGTGGCGGCGGGCGTGGCCGTGATCGCCTACATCTCGGCGCTGATCAGCGGGCTGCAGGGCAGCACGCTGACCAAGACGCTGGGCGCACAGGCGCACGTCACCCTGCGCGCGCCCGACGACGTGGTCACGCCGGCGATGACGCCGGCATCGGGCGCCATCGCCATGACCGAGACCCAGCCTCGCGCGCAGCGCCTGCGCTCGGTGGAGAACTGGCAGGCATTGGTTCCCTTGCTGGAGCGGCACCCGGGCATCGCGGGCGTGTCGCCCCTCGTCGCGGGCAGCGGACTGGCGCTGCGCGGCGAGGCCGCCCAGGCGATCTCGGTGATTGGCGTGGACCTGGACCGCTACGACAAGGTGGTCGGTTTGCGCAGCAAGGTCGTGAGCGGCACGGCGCGGCTCGCGCCGGGTGAAGCCATCATCGGCAAAGAGCTCGCGGCGGACCTCGGGGTGCGCGCCGGCGACCGCCTGACGGTGCAGACCGGCGGCCTGAGCGAGTCGGTGCGGGCCACAGCGCTGGTCGACCTCGGCGTGAAGGAGTTGAACCGGCGCACGGTCATCGTGCCGCTGCGCGCGGCGCAGAACCTGCTGGCCCTGCCCGGCGGGGCGACCGGGCTGGATCTCACCGTTCGCGACGTGTGGGCCGCGCAGGACCTGGCGCGCTCGCTGCGCCTGCAATACCCCTACAAGATCGAGAGCTGGCAGGAGAGCAATGCCCAGCTGGTGTCGGCCTTGAATGCGCAGTCGGTCAGCACCGCGCTGATCCGCGGCGTGGTGCTGGTGGTGGTCGTGCTGGGGATCGCCAGCGTGTTGGTGGTGTCGGTGGTGCAGAAGCGCCGCGAGATCGGCATCCTGCGCGCCATGGGTGCGACGCGTGGGCAGATCCTGCGGTTGTTCCTGGTGCAGGGGGCAGTCGTCGGCGCGCTGGGTTCCGCGCTGGGCGTGGTGCTGGCCACCGGCATGATCTGGCTGTTCACGAATTTCGTGCGCGGTTCGGACGGCTTGCCACTGTTCGTGATCTCGCTTCCTGCGTCCACCGCAGCGGGCGTGGCATTGATTGCCACGGTGTGCGGCGTGCTGGCCGCCATCGCGCCCGCGCGCCGCGCGGCCGCGATGGATCCGGCGCAGGCGATCCGGATCTAGTCATGGCGGACTCCACCGCACTGCTCGAATTGCGCGAAGTTCGCAAGAGCTACAACCTGGGCCTGCCGAGCGAAGCGGAAGTGCTGCATGGCGTGTCGCTGTCCGTCGGGCGCGGCGAGTTCGTCGCGCTGATGGGGCCGTCCGGCTCCGGGAAAAGCACGCTGCTGAACATCGTGGGCCTGTTGGAGCGCATGACATCCGGCGGCTACCGCCTGCAGGGCGAGGAAGTCGCGCAGCTGAGCGATCTTGAACTCACCTTGCGGCGGCGAGGCACGCTCGGTTTCGTGTTCCAGTTCCATCACTTGCTGCCCGCCTTCAGCGCATTGGAGAACGTGACTTTGCCCGCCCTGATGGCCCAGGGGCGCGTGAGCGCGCAGGAGCGCGAAAGGGCGCGCGAACTGCTGTCTGCGGTGGGGCTGGCCCAAGCCATGGACAAGCGTCCCTCGGAGTTGTCGGGCGGCATGCAGCAGCGCGTCGCCATCGCGCGGGCGCTGATCATGGACCCGCCCCTGGTGCTGGCGGACGAGCCCACCGGCAACCTGGACACGGCTTCCTCCGACGAAGTGTTCGTCCTGCTGCGTCGCATCCATGCGGAGCGCGGCACATCGTTCGTGGTGGTCACGCACGATCCGCGGCTGGCCGCGCGCTGTGATCGATTGGTGGAGCTGATCGATGGCAGGATCGCGCGCGACGAGGCGGTCAGCCGCGCGCGGTGAGCGGGGCTGTCATCCCGGACTCGATCCGGGATCCACGGCGGCCCGCAGCAACAGGATTTGCATTGCACACGATCAGCAACTGCGCCACGTAGTACGTCGCCAGCACCCAGAACTGCGCCATCGGCAGCGGCAAGGCGAACTTGTTGGTGGCCAGCAGCGAGTCGCTGAGCATGAAGAAGGCGGCGCCCACCGCGACCAGCACCGACGCCTTGTCGCGCAGCACCACTGCCCGGCCGATGGCCTGCGCCGCCATGAGGGCGATCACCACGACGTATGCCGCGACGGCGATCTTCAGCACCGGGTTCAGCCCATCGAACAGGAAGGCATACATCGCCGCGCCCAGGCCCATGGTGATGATCAGTGCGCGCCGGCTGGGAAACCATGCCTGTCCCTGTTTGAACAGCGCGATGTAGAACAGGTGGGCGATGAGGAACGAGACCAGGCCCGGGATGAAGAACCCCGGGAACATCAGGAAGCAATCGCCCGCCAGCGAGAACGCCAAAGCGGCCATCAGCAGCGCGTCGAATCGCGTCGGCATGCGGCGCAGGTGCAGCGGGTCGGCGACATAGAAAATCGCCAGCATCATCACCAGGGGTTTGAACACCACATGCCACTGCGCCAGGCCCTCGGCACCGGTGGCCGTGGCCAGCGCCGCGGCTTCGATGAGCAGCGCCTCCAGGATCGACAGGCGTCCCTGCAGCACCGCGCCCACCGCCCACAAGCCCGCGGCCAGCGCCGCCAGCCAGACGGCCGATCGTGACACGGGCATGGCATCGGCGTGCCAAAGGAACAGCGCCACCCCGTGCAACAGCATCAGGAACTGAATGCCGCCGAACCACGCCGCGGCACGGGTCACGGGCGGGTGATAGCGCTCCAGTCTGGCGACGTCGAACGGCGCACGTGGGAAACGCGCCGCCACGTCGGCCGGCCGCCAACCGGGCGCCTTGAACCAGACACGCAACTTGTCCAGCCAATTGCGCGCATGCCACGAGTCCTTCGCCAGCGACCAGTAGACCTCGGCATTCGACCAGAGCGGGTCCCAGCTGTTCAGCGGACTGCGCGTGCCGTAGACGCACTTCTCGCCTTCTTCCTGGAAACTGCCGAAGATGCGATCCCAGATGATCAGCACGCCGCCGTAGTTGCGATCGAGGTAGCCGTCATTCACGGCATGGTGCACCCGGTGATTGGACGGCGAGCAGAACCAGCGGTCGAACCAGCCGAGCTTGGGCACATGCTCCGTGTGCACCCAGAACTGGTACAGCAAGTCGACGAGCGCCACCACGCCGAACACCAGCGGCGGCACGCCCGCCAGCGCCATGGGCAGGTAGAACACCCAGCCGAGCAGGGCGCCGGAGCTGGTCTGCCGCAGCGCCGTCGACAGGTTGTAGTCCTGACTTTGGTGGTGCACCACGTGCGCGGCCCAGAAGACGGCGCACTCGTGCCCGGCGCGGTGCAGCCAGTAGTAGCACAAGTCGTAGAACAGCAAGGCGAGCACCCAGCCGTACCAGGTGGTCCAGAACTCGCGCGCCGCCTCGAGCGGCACCAGCGACACCGAGGCGTAGACCGCCGTGTAGATGCCCACGCGAAACAGGCGGCTGAACACCTTGGTGATCTCGCTGAGCATGCCCAGGCTGATGCTGTTGACGGCGTCGTTCAGCCGGTAGGTGTTGCGCTTCTTCGCCCAGCCCCAGGCAAACTCGGCCGCGATGAGAAGCAGAAAAACCGGCGTGGCGAGAACGATGATTTGCGACGGGCTCATGAAGCCCATTCTCCCGCGCTCAGGTCAAAGCGCCTCTGGCGTCAACCCTGATGATGCTTTCCACCGTGCCTTTGCGCAGCCCGCCGGTCACCCCGATCATGTGGTCGTGCAGGTTCACCGTCGGGTCGCAGTGACCCGGGATCAGCCACAGCATGCGCCCGATGGCCGGCACGCGCAGGCTGGCCCCGGCCGGCCGCAGGATACCGTGCTCGTCGCCGCCGTTGGCATACTCCAGCTCGCTTTCCGGATCGAACGCGTGCACCTTGGGCAGGCCCGAGTCGATGGCATGGCTCTTGTGCCCGGCGTCGCACACGGCGTGGTCTCCCCTCGAACTGATGACCTGGGTCTTGACGAACAACGCGTGCTCGAAATTCGGCTGCGCCGGGTCGCGCTCGTTGGCGGCGTAGTCGGCGTCCATGAACAGGAACGAGCCCGATTGCAGTTCGCCGTAGATGCCGCTGGCCGCCTCGCAGACCATGCTGCCGGTGCCCGCGCCGGTGACCAGGTCGACCGGAATGCCCTCGGCTTCGATCAGCTTGCGCGTGTATTTCACGTCGTCCACCGCGATGGCGATGGCCTCACGCCGCTGCTGGGCGCCTCGCACATGCTGCGCCTTGCCGTGATAGGCCTGCAGGCCGGCAAAACGCAGTGCGGGGTGCTTGCGGATCTCGTGCGCCAGCGGCACGGCGGCCTGCCCCGGCGCCACGCCGCAGCGGCCCTGGCCGACGTCGATCTCCACGAACACGTCGATCACGGCCGAAGCGCCGTGCTGGCCGCGTGCCTCGTTCATGGCCAGCGCCAGCCGGGTCACCCCTTCGATGCTGTCCACGGCGATCGCCAGCCGCCCGTTCTCGGCCGCGACCCGGTGCGCCAGCGCGGCGACGCGTGCCAGCTTGTGCGCGGCGATCACTTCGTTGCTGATGTAGATGTCGCGGATGCCGCCCGCCACCAGGGCCTCGGCCTCCGCCGTTTTTTGCACGCACACGCCCACCGCGCCGGCTTGGAGTTGCATCTGCGCCAATGCCGCGCTCTTGTGCGTCTTGGCATGCGGGCGCCAGCGAATGTCGTGTTTGCGCGCGAAATCGGCCATGCGCGCCAGGTTGCGCTTCATCGCGTCCAGATCGATCACCAGGGCGGGCGTGTCGATCGCGTTGACGTTCTGCCCAACCAAGTGGGCCAGAGATTCAGAAGCTGGTGTTTTCGTCGGCGGCTTCATGGTCCAGGTGCTGAGTGTCGGACCAGCCTACCAGAGTGAAGCCATCGGGCGTCCACAACAGTCGATTGATGGCGCCGTTGGGCAGTTCCCAGGTGCGCGGCGAGTTCACTTCCTGGCCGGTCGCCACGCGATAAAGCGTGTCCAGCACGCCGCCGTGAGCCACGACTACGATCTGCTCGCCCGGATGCCGGGCCGCCAGTTCATGCATGGTGCGCGTGACCCGTTCGCGCAACTGCAGCAACGACTCGCCGCCTTCGGGCGGTTCCCATTCCGGGATGCGCTTGCGCCAGTTGTGCGCATGGTCCGGCCAGGTCTGGTGGATCTCGTCGAACGTCTTGCCTTCGAAGATGCCAAAGCTGCGTTCGCGCAGGCCTTCTTCCGGAACCACCGGGATGCCGGTCACCTCGGCAATGGATTGCGCGGTTTGATGCGCCCGGCCCAGATCGCTGGAGTACACCGCCGTGATCTCCTCGCCGGCCAGCGCCTCGCCGACCCGGCGCGCCTGCCAGCGGCCGGTGTCGTTCAACCCAATGTCCAATTGCCCCTGAATGCGCGCATCCACGTTCCAGGCGGTCTCGCCATGGCGCACGGCAATGATTCGGGTGGCTTCCATTCGGCTTCATTTTATGAGGCAAGCCAACCGTGGCAAGCCGCAACGGTAGCGAGATGTTAGCGGCCGACCTGGATATTCACGATCCTCGGGCCTGGCGGCGGGGTGGGGAAACCCTGCATAGCGGCCTCGAACAGGGCGGGGAACACCGCGGCGCTGTCCATCCAGGGCCCGGCGTTGCTGGCGCGCGTTTCGTAAACAACGCGGTTTGACGCCAATTCCCGGATGATGACGGCAACATCGCGTTGATACCAGGGTGATTCCATCCGCGGGAAGGGGCCGCCCAATCCGATGCCGACACCGCGGTGGTGGTAGCCGAATCCAAAGCCGCCCCAGCCCCAGCCGTCCCAGGGATGGGCCCAGGGTGACAGCACCCGCTGCATCTGGCCGCTGATTTGTACGCTGTAGCGCGGATTGGCATCGTCGCGGCGTAGGCCCGCCTTGTGCAAAGCCGCATCCGCCGCGACTTCGAGCTGGGCCTGACCGGGCGCTTGCTGCGACGGCAGGCGCTCGAAACGGTAGGTGGGCGGTGCCGGCAGAGCCGTGAGCTGGCTGAACGACTGAACCTGGTTGTCGAGCAGGTAACCCGCAGCGCAGCCTGACAGCGTCGCCATGGCAATCAACATGAGGGCTAGCAGCCGTAGGATCGATCGCTCCATCGGAAAGCTCTCCAGGGGAAGGCCAGGCGCCTTCAGAACTTGATGACTTGCAGGCCCGGCAGGGAAGCGGCGGTGGGGAACTCCGGTGGGTCGAAGGCCTTGTCGCCGTCTTCGCTGGCCACGCCAGTCACAGTGAGACCTTTGAAGCCGTAGAGTGTTCCGTCGGCCAGGTGCGAAGGGACGACATTTTGTAAAGCCGTGAACATGGTGTCGACCCGGCCCGGGTGCTTGCGGTCCCACTCGCGCAGCATGGCCGCCACCTGCTTGCGCTGCAGGTTTTCCTGGCTGCCGCACAGCGTGCACGGAATGATGGGGAACTGGCGGTGCTCGGCCCAGCGCACCAAATCCTTTTCAGGGACATAAGCCAGAGGACGAATCACGATGTGCCGGCCGTCGTCGCTCACCAGCTTGGGCGGCATGCCTTTCAACTTGCCGCCGAAGAACATGTTGAGGAAGAACGTCTGCAGCATGTCGTCGCGGTGGTGCCCGAGCGCGATCTTGGTGGCGCCCAGCTCATCGGCCACGCGGTACAGGATGCCACGGCGCAGCCGCGAGCACAGGCTGCACATGGTCTTGCCTTCGGGGATCTTGTCCTTGACGATCGAGTAGGTGTCCTGGTTCTCGATATGGAACGGCACGCCGGTCTTGGCCAGGTACTCGGGCAGCACATGTTCGGGAAAGCCGGGCTGCTTCTGGTCGAGGTTCACCGCGATCAGTTCAAAATCCACCGGCGCGCGCTGCCGCATCTTCTGCAGGATGTCCAGCATGCCGTAGCTGTCCTTGCCGCCGGACAGGCACACCATGACGCGGTCGCCTTCCTCGATCATGTTGTAGTCGGCAATCGCCTGCCCCATCAGGCGGCACAGGCGTTTCTCGAGCTTGTGCGTTTCGCGCTCGATCTTGCGCTCCCGGTCGAGGGGAATGACTTCGTTATCTGTCCAGACGGCACTCATGGGGGAGATTGTCGCACCGGCCCTGTACCTCTCCAAAGCGCGGGATTTCTATGCGTGTTCAGCGACTGCTGGACTCAGTGACTCGCGCAAAAAGTCGATGAGCAACCTGACTCGGGTCGGGATCCGGTCCCGGCTCGGAAAGACGGCTGAGATCGGGCGATCGTTCGCCTCGTTCCAGGCCGGCAGTATGCGGATCAAATCGCCCTTGGCCAGGTCGGAGTGCACCGCATAGTCAGGCAGCAGGCCCACCCCGGTGCCGCAGCGAACGAACTCCCGGGCGGCAATGCCGGAATGGGTCTTCACGGTGCCATGAATGCCAACCGTCAGGCGCTGCGCTGTTTTCTGATGCACAAGATGAAGTTTCTCGGGATGAGGCAACTGGGTAATGGTGACCCAGGGCACCTTGGACAGTTCCTCAGGCTTGGTGATCTTGCCGTGGCGCTGCACGAACGAAGGCGCTGCACACAGCAGCATGGAGCAGTTGCCAAGCTGGGTGGCAAAGAGGCCCGTGTCCGGCAGGCGCCCCACGCGCACCGCGAGGTCAAACCGTTCTTCGATGACATGCGATATCGAGTCCTCGAGGACCAAGTCGAACGACACGTCGGGGTGCACGTCCTTGAATCGGGACAGCGCCGCGATCAGGAAACTTACGCCGACGTTGTAGGACGAGGTGAGGCGGATCGTCCCACTGACGCTGACGCGCCTGGATTCGACCGTCGTGAACGCATCCTCGCCGGCGGCAACCATGCGCCTGCAGTTCTCGTAAAACGCAATTCCCTCCTGGGTCAGTGAAAGCGCGCGCGTGCTGCGCGTAAGCAGTTGCGCGCCGATGCGCTTTTCGAGTGCGGCCACATGCGCGCTCACGATCGACTTCCCAAGACCCAAGGTGGTCGCCGCTTTGGAAAACGAGCCGTGCTCCACGACTTCGGCGAACACCGCCATCCGATACAGCTCTTTGATCATTCGGTTCGTCTCCTGCTTGGCGGATTGTCCAGTTTAACCGCACGTTGAATCCATAAATCGGGGGCTAGTCCGTTTTTGACGGGCTAACTACTATTCGACCACGCCAAACGAAACAGCGTCACCCCAACGAACTGCAAGGCGGGGGTGAACCAAGATGGAGACAAGAATGAGTGGACCTTTAGCCGGCATTCGCATCATCGACATGACGACGATGCTGTCAGGCCCCTGGGCGGCGATGATCCTGGCGGACCAGGGCGCGGACGTGATCAAGGTCGAGGTTCCCGAAGCCGGCGACCACGTGCGCTCGCTCGGCAACCAACGCGCCGGCATGTCGGCGATGTTCCTGAACATCAATCGCAACAAGCGCTCGGTGAGCGTGGATGTGAAGAACCCGCAAGGCCGCCAGATCGTACTGGACCTGGCCAAGGGTGCGGATGTTTTCATGCAGAACTTCCGCCCGGGCGTCGTGGACCGGCTCGGCGTGGGCGAGGCCGACATCCGCGCTGTCGCGCCAAACATCATCTATGCATCCATCAGCGGCTTCGGCGATGTCGGCCCCTGGGTCGGCAAGCCGGTGTACGACCCCGTCATCCAGGCCATCTCGGGTCTCACCACGGTGCAGGCCGGCTCCGACGGAGAGCGGCCGCGCCTGATTCGCACCGTGCTGCCGGACAAGCTCGCGGCCGTGACGGTGGCGCAGTCGCTGTCGGCTGCGCTGGTCTCGCGGCAGCGCACGGGTGAAGGGCAGCACGTCCGCATCTCGATGCTCGACTCCGTGCTTTATTTCCTGTGGGCTTCGGACATGGGTGCGCAGACCTACCCGGACAAGCCGATGACAAACCAGGAAGCCGCCAGCTTCATCGACCTGATCTATGAAACCAAGGACGGCCACATGACGGTGGCCGTCATGAGCAACAAGGAATGGGTCGGCCTGACCAAGGCGCTCGACAAGCCCGAATGGCTTGCCGACGAGCGTTTCGCCACGCCCAAGGCACGCGACAGCCACGTGAACGAGCGGCTCATCATGACGCAAGAGGTGCTGAAAACGCGCACCACTGCCGAATGGATGGCGTGTCTGGAAGCGCATGACGTGCCATGTGCGCCGGCACTCACGCGCAGCGAAGTGATCCGCCATCCGCAGGTGCTGGCGTCGGAAGCGATCGTCGAAGTCGATCACCCCGCCGCAGGCCGCCTGCGCCAGGCCCGCTCACCCGCGCGATTCGAGCGCACGCCCTCCGAGATTCGGCGCGGCGCGCCGTTGCTCGGGGAACACAACGACGAGATACTGGCAGAGCTGGGCTACTCCGAATCCATGCGCAATGAACTGCGCGCGGGCCGCATCATCGGCAGCGAGTTTCTGCGCAACAAAGGCTGAAAAAGGAAGTTATATGAACAACATACTGGTGGTGGGTGCCGACCGTGGAATCGCCAACGCGATCTGCCGGCAGCTCGAGGCGCGAGGCGAGCATGTCATCGCCGCGTGCATGGGTGAGGGCGAGGGCTTCACCGAAGGCGGCGTCGACACGATCGGCGGTATCGATGTGACATCCGCGCCGGCCGTGGCCAAGCTGGCCGAGGCACTGCGCTCGCGCGGCGTCCGCCTGGACTGGATCCTGCACGTGGCCGGCGTGCTCGGCCTGGACGAGCTCGGCAAGATCGACTATGACGACATGCGCCGCCAATTCGAGATCAACACACTGGGTCCGCTGCGCGTGGTCGAAGCCTGCTTCCCGTTCCTCGGGCCCAACGCAAAGGTAGGCATCGTGACCAGCCGTGTCGGATCGCTGGGTGACAACGGTTCGGGGGGTATGTATGCGTATCGGGTATCCAAGGCGGGCGCCAACATGGTCGCCTTGAACCTGCATCACGACCTCATCAAGAAGGGCATCTCGGTGGTCGCGCTGCACCCGGGCATGGTGGCTACGGACCTCAC
>DATILI010000333.1:0-5033 GCA_035476635.1 Burkholderiaceae bacterium
GAAGTGGTGGGCCCTGAGTGACTCGAACACTCGACCTACGGATTAAGAGTCCGCTGCTCTACCAACTGAGCTAAGAGCCCACTTCTGAAAAAAGGTGCTGTGGTGGAGAGGAGGAGGATCGAACTCCCGACCTCTGCATTGCGAACGCAGCGCTCTCCCAGCTGAGCTACCCCCCCACAACGAGCTGTATTTTAGCAATACGTCGGCGGGGTGGAAGCGAAGCCGTGATTATGCCGTAATTTCAGGCGGTTTTTGAGCGCGCGCCGCGATGAAGTGATGTTTTCAAGTCATGCCGTTGCGGCTGGCCAGTTCCACGAACAGGCCTGAGTGGTCGAGATCGGCCAGGCCATGTTCGACACCGTCGGCGTAGAGCTTTTCAAACAGCGCGCTGATCGGCACGTCAAAGCCGATTTCCTCCGCCGTGGCCAGCGCGTTGCGCATGTCCTTGAGTTGCACCGCCATGCGCGCCCGCGGCGCGAAGTCACGCTCCACCATGCGCTGGCCGTGGACCTGCAGGATGCGGCTTTCGGCGAAGCCGCCGGAGATGGCCTGCCTGACCTTGGCCATGTCGGCGCCGCCTTTTTCACACAGCAGCAAGGCTTCGGCGACCGCGCCGATGGTGATGCCCACGATCATCTGGTTGGCAAGCTTGGCCAACTGGCCCGCACCGTGCGGGCCGACGTGCGTGGCGCGGCCCAGTGGCGCAAAGACCGCGAGTGCCCGTTCGAAATTCTGCGCTTCGCCGCCGGCCATGATGGCCAGCGTTCCGGCTTCGGCACCGACTGTGCCGCCCGAGACGGGTGCGTCCAGATGCCCCAGGCCCAGTGCCGCAAGCCGCGCGGCATGGTCGCGCGCCTCGCGTGGCTTGATCGACGACATGTCGACGACGAGTGAGCCTGGTTGCATGGAATGGGCTGCACCGTGCGCGCGGTCCGCGCCAAACAGCACCTCGCCGACGACGGCGCCGTTGTCCAGCATGCTGACGACGATCTCGGCTTCCCGCACCGCTTCGCCCGCCTGCCCGTGCACCACGGCGCCAAACGGCGCCACGCGCTCGGCCTTGTCGCGGCTGCGGTTCCAGACGTGCACCGTATGGCCGGCCTCGCACAGCCGGCGCGCCATCGGAAACCCCATGAAGCCGATACCCAAAACTGCAATCTTCATTTGTTCTTTCCCGGACACATGTTCTCTAGGCGGCGCGCCGCAAAGGTGCGGCGAACAGGTCTTCCATTTCCTTGCGCACCCGGTAGGCGTGGGTCGTGCTGTCCATCGCGACATCGGCCCAACTGAGGCTTTGGCCCTTGCGCACGAGCCGCGCCACCTTCACGTTGTGCGCCAGGCCCAGCGGCAGGCCGCCGCTGGCCACCGATTTCGCTGCTGGCAGCAGCTTGCCCCAGACGGTGTAGCCGCCTTCGCCGTCGAGCATTTCGCCGGGCTGCAGGTCACGCTTGGCCGTGGCGACCACGTCGGCATTCCAGCAGGTCGCCACGCCGGTGGGCTCGCCGCGCAAGGCCACGCTGGCAACCGAGACGCCGACCTCCAGCCCGATCAGGTGCCAGCGCTTGTACAGCGTGAAGTAGCGCCCGCTCGGGTCGGTGTGGGCGTTGTATTCCTCAAAGCAGTTGCGGATGTACTCCGTCTCGCCTTCCACCGTGACCCAGACGCCCATGCGGATGTCGTAGGGAATCTTGCGGCCGTTGGCTTCAAGTGAAGAGATCACCTCGACCATCCCTTTGCGCTCAAGTACGCCGCCTTCGCTGATGGGGCGTGTCACGAACGGAATGTCTTCCACGCTCGCGGGTGGGTACAGCAGCCCGTTGCTCGGCACCGTGAGGCCGGTGGCGTTGGCCACGGCGGTGCTTTCGATCGAGGGCTTGGAGCCGTCGAGAAAGCTGTTGAACATCTTGGGGTTCAGTCCGCCGCGCGTGGCCTGCTCTGGTGTCAGGCCATAGTTGCCCCACACGGTATCCGGCGTCGATTCGCAAAAATGCGGCAGCCATTTGTGGCCGCGCCCGGCGGCCACCACCGGGAAACCGCAGGTGCGGGCCCAATCCACCAGGTCGCAAATGAGCGCGGGCTGGTCACCGAACGCGAGCGAATACACCACGCCGGCCTGGGCCGCCCGCTTCGCCAGGAGCGGCCCGCAAAAGGCGTCGGCTTCCACCGTGACGTTGACCACGTGCTTGCCGTGTGCGAAGGCGTCCAGGCAATGGTCCACCGCCGCGATCGGGTTGCCGGTGCATTCCACGATGATGTCGATGGCCGGATGCCGCGTCAGCGCCTGCCAGTCGTCGGTGATCCAGGTTGTTCCCGCTTGCATCGCCTCCTGGGCCGACCCCGCTTGTGCCCGGGCCGGGTTCCAGCCGACGCGTTCGAGGTTGGCACGCGCCGCATCGGGCGCCAGGTCGGCGATGCCCACGAGATGCACGCCCGGTGTGCGCGGGATTTGGGCCAGGTACATGGAGCCGAACTTGCCGGCGCCGATCAGGCCGATGCGCACCGGCCGGTTGTCGGCGGCGCGCTGCTGAAGCTTGCTGTAGAGGTTCATTGGCTTGCGTTCCAGGGCTCAGGCCGCCACTTCCAATGGGTCGAGCGACGTTTCCAGCGCACTCGCTGGCAAGCCGTTCTTCCATGGCAAGTCGACCGGATAAGCCTGCAGCAGGCAATCGTCCGGCAAGCACGTGATCGGCGTGAAATCCCGATGCGCAATGTATTCGGGTCGCTTGTGGCGGCGGATGTGGTTGCTGACGGCGCACAGGCTCAGGTAGACGCTCACGCGGTTGAACGGCGAGAGGTTGCTGCTCGACGCATGGACCAGGCAACTATGGAACAGGATCATCGAGCCCGCCGGGCCCTTGGGCGCCACGATGCCCCCGTCCTTGCCGCCCGCCCGCTCCACCAGTTGGCGGATCAGGTCGTTGTCCACCGTCCACAGCGGGTAGCTTGTGGTCGTGAGGTCGTGCCTGGCCTCGACCACGCCCTTCCTGTGGCTGCCGGGAATGAACATCAGCGGTCCGTTGTACTCGTTGACATCGTCCAGGAAGATCGCGACGTTCATCGCGCGCTCGGTGGGCATCAAGTCGTCGTTGAGCCAGGTGCCGTAGTCCTGATGCCATTGCCAGACATCGCCTTCGAAAGCCATCTTGCCGTTGATCTTGAACTGGTGCATGTAGAGCTTTTCACCGAACAGGTCCTGCACCGGCTCGATCATGCGCGGGTGCCGCGCAAGCCTGGCAAACGGCGCGCTGTACAGGTGGGCCGCGAAATTGGTGCGCACGGCGTCGCTGCCTTTTTCGCGTACGTTGAAGGCTTCGCGCCGGCTGTAGATCTCGGGAACCGCATCGGTCAGGGTCTTGGTTTCCTCCGGCGTGAACAGGCCCGGGAAGAACAGGTAGCCGTCGCGGTCGAATTGCGCGCGTTGCGCCTCTGTGAGTTTCATGGGTGGAGCCTCCTCTGCTGTTGGTCACACGGGTTGTTGAAGCACCTGCGACAGCCGCAGCGCCAGATGGTCGCCGGCAAGCTGGCTGTGGCCGTTGATGAGTCGGGTTGCATGTTCGCCGTCGCCCGCGGCAATGGCGTCGGCGATGGCCTGGTGTTCGTCCCAGACTTCCTCGCGCAGGCCCGCTACCTGCAGCACCGCGCCCATGGCGCGCCGCAGGTGCCGCCAGTGCAGATGGGCGCTTTGCTCGATCAACGGATTGCGCGATGCGGCGTAGATGGCCGTGTGGAAAGCCATGTCGGCATCGATCATGGCCTTGATGTTCTTGCCGCTTGCGGCCTTGCGTCCCTGCGCGATCAGCTTTGGGTCCATCCGGTAGCGGTAGCCGGCGGCCAGCCGCGCGGCCAATGCGTCCAGCGCGCTGCGCACCTGGTAGATCTTGCCGGTCCATTCGGCATCCAGTGGCGCCACCAGCAGGCCACGCCCCGGCGCATCCAGCACGAAGCCGTCTTTCTTCAAGAGCCGCAGCGCCTGCAGTACCGGCTGGCGCGACACGGCCAGTTGCTCGGCAATCTCCTCTTGCGTGATGCGCCGGCCCGGGGCCAGCGAGCCTTCGCTGATGGCGTCGAGCAGGGCCCGGTAGACCTGGTCTACCAGGTCAGGTGCGGCTTCAAGTTTGACGAGCTGGGCTGGCATGGAAATATCTGTACTCTGTATTCAGAATACACGAAAGCGCGGGCCGCGTCATCTCCGCCGGCACGGCAGCGGTGCCGCCGCAACCTGTGCCAAGATGTCGCCCGCACACCCCCCAACGGAGAATCGAATGGCAAGCTATGACGGCGATTGGCTGGACCGCATGTACAACAACCGGGCGCTGGTCCCTGAGCACGGCGAAATTTTCAAGCGCTGGGCTGACGCCTCCGTCGCGGCGCGCACCGCGCCCAAGGCTCGCCTGGACGTGGCCTATGGCAAGGGTGAGGGCGAGACACTGGACATCTTCCCGGCAGCTGCGGCCAATGCGCCGGTGCTGGTGTTCATCCATGGTGGCTATTGGCGTTCGCTGGACAAGTCCGACCACTCCTTTGTGGCGCCGGCCTTCACCAGCCAGGGTGCCTGCGTGGTGGTGCCGAACTACGCGCTGTGCCCGGGCAGCGAAAACCAGCCTGTAACGATCCCCCACATCGCGCTGCAAATGGTCCAGGCCCTGGCATGGACCTGGCGCAACATCGCGCAATACGGCGGCGACCCGAACCGCATCACTGTCATCGGCCATTCGGCCGGCGGGCACCTGGCGGCGCTGCTGCTGGCCTGCGCCTGGCGTGCCTATGGCAGCGACCTTCCGCCGGACTTGCTCAAGAAGGCGCTGGCGATCTCGGGCCTGTACGAGCTGGAATCCATCATGCACACGCCGTTCCTGCAGCAGTCCCTGCGCCTGACGCCTGCGCAGGTGCTCAAATCCAGCCCGGCCTGGCTGCCTGCGCCCCGGCAGGGCGCGCTCTACACCGTGGCCGGCGCCGACGAAAGCGCCGAGTTCCTGCGCCAGAACACGCTGATGCAAAAAACCTGGGGTGAAAAGACCGTGCCGGTATGCGAG
>DATILI010000334.1:0-19497 GCA_035476635.1 Burkholderiaceae bacterium
CACGACGCGTCACGCCGCTGGCAAGAAACGGCACGAAAAGCTCGGGGAACAGGGTGATGACGTCAAAGCGCATGGCGCCGGGCCTTGCCATCAATAGTCGGGCTGCCAGTCGACCGTGATTCGGCGTGTCGGCAAATCGACAGCATCGACAAAGGCGGAAACAAAGGGAATCATGCGCTCCAGCGTCTTGTCGTCCTGCGCATACTCCATCACCAGTACGGTTTGCGGACCGGTGGACAATAGCTCCCGCACACAGCCCAACGCCACGCCTTCGCGGTTCACGACGTCCAGGCCGATCAGGTCGACCCAGTAGTACTCGTCTTTTGCGGCAGTGGGAAAGCTCGAGCGCGGCACGAAAATGCGCGCGCCGCGCAATGCCTCGGCCGCATTCCGGTCTGGCACCTCATGCGCGCAGGCCACGACCGAGTCGGAGTGTTCCTTGGCTTCCTTGATGGCGAGCTTCACCGTGCCGGAAAAAGTTTTTGCGCCCTTTTCGGACGGCTGAAGGTACCAGCGCTTGGAAGAAAACAGCGCCTCGGGATCGGCGCTATGGGGCAGGACTTTGAACCAGCCCTTGATGCCCCAGGCATCGGCGATGCGGCCTACTTCGATGGCGTCCGCCGGCAATTCGGCGGCTTCGAGGCCGGGCAGCATCGCCAAATGGTCAGGCTGCAGAATCAGGCTGCTTTGGCGGCAGCCTGCTTGAGCAGGCGTTCCACGGTGGGAGACGCCTGGGCGCCGACGCCCCTCCAGTAGGTCAGACGGTCTTGCGCAACGCGCAGGCCTTCTTCCCCGCCGGTGGCGATGGGGTTGTAAAAACCGATGCGCTCAATGAAGCGGCCATCGCGGCGGGTGCGCTTGTCAGCGACCACAATGTTGAAAAACGGACGGGCCTTGGCACCGCCACGGGAAAGTCGAATGACGACCATGATTTATCCTTCGGGTGGTTGAGATTTCTCTCAAAGTTCTTTCAACGTCGAGACACGCGACATGGCCACCCGGCCAGCGACACGCTGAAAAGCCTTCCATTATATCGCCAACAGGATCTATGCCCATCATCCGCCCCAGCCTAGACAGCGACGTCGACGCGATTACCGCCATTTACACCCACCACGTGCGCCACGGCACGGGCACATTCGAGATCGATCCCCCGACCGCCACCGACATGGCGGCGCGGCGCAGCGACGTGCTGTCCAAGGGCTTGCCCTACCTGGTGGCGGAAGATGCCGGCCGCGTCATCGGCTTTGCCTACTGCACCTGGTTCAAGCCGCGCCCGGCCTACCGGTTTTCCGCGGAGGATTCGATCTACATGGCCGCCGATGTACATCGCCAGGGACTGGGGCGCGCCCTGCTGGCCGAGCTGGCAATGCGTGCCGAGGCCAGCGGCGTACGCAAGCTGATTGCCGTGATCGGCGATTCCGCCAACGCCGGCTCGATCGGCGTGCACCGCTCCATCGGCTTTGAGCCGGTGGGCGTGCTCAAGTCCTGCGGCTGGAAATTCGACCAGTGGCGCGACGTGGTGCTGATGGAAAAGGCACTGGGCGCGGGCGACACAACCTCACCGGTATGAAGCCGAACCACGCACCCTGATGAAAAACAAGACTCTTGCAGCCTGGCTGGCCTTTCTTGGCGGGCCACTCGGTCTGCACCGCTTCTACCTCCACGGCATCGGCGACCTGCTTGGCTGGTTGCTCCCCATTCCCACCGCATTGGGCCTGTACGGAGTGCAAAGGGCGCAGGAATTCGGGCTGGACGACCAGTGGAGCTGGGCCTTGATTCCCCTCTTGGGCTTCACCATGGCCGCCTGCGCGCTGACCGCCATCGTCTATGGGCTCATGGCGCCCGAAAAGTGGAATGCGAAGTTCAACAAGTCAGCGGCTGCCGACTCTGCTGCTGGCAGCACCAGCTGGCTGACCATTGGCGCAGTCGTCTTGTCGCTGCTGGTCGGCACCACGGTGCTCATGGCCAGCATCGTGTTCAGCTTCCAGCGCTACTTCGAATACCAGGTCGAGGAAGGCCGCAAGATCTCGCAGTGAGATTTCCTAAAAAATCTGCAAGCTGATCCAGTAGGCAATCGCCGCGACGAAAGCACTCGCGGGAATGGTGAAAACCCAGGCCCAGACAATGTTGCCCGCCACGCCCCAGCGCACGGCGCTGGCGCGCTGGGTCGAACCCACGCCGACGATGGCGCCGGTGATGGTGTGGGTGGTCGACACCGGGATACCCAGCCCGGTCGCCAGGAACAGCGTCAGCGCGCCGCCGGTCTCGGCGCAGAAGCCGCCGACCGGCTTGAGCTTGGTGATCCTTTGCCCCATGGTCTTGACGATTCGCCAGCCGCCGAACATCGTGCCCGCGGCGATGGCGATGTAGCAGCTCACGATGGTCCAGGTCGGCGGGCTGGTGGAGGTCGCGTTCGCGTAGCCCGTGGCGATCAGCAGCATCCAGATGATGCCGATGGTCTTCTGGGCATCGTTGCCGCCGTGGCCCAGGCTATAGGCACCGGCGGAAACCAGCTGCAGCCGGCGGAACCATTTGTCCACGCGCGAGGGCGTGGTCAAGCGGAAGATCCAGGCCACGACCACCATCATGAACGACCCCAGAAGGAAGCCGAGCAGCGGCGAGACGAAGATGAACGCCACGGTTTTCAAAATGCCGGCGGAAACCAGGGCGCTGGAGCCGGACTTGGCAATCACCGCGCCGACAATGCCGCCGATCAGCGCATGCGAAGAACTGCTCGGGATGCCGTAGTACCAGGTCAGCACGTTCCAGGTGATGGCGCCGACCAGCGCGCCGAACACCACATTCACATCCACGATGCCGGGCTGAACGATGCCCTTGCCCACGGTGGCGGCCACGCTCAGGTGGAAGATGAAGATCGCAATGAAGTTGAAGGCGGCCGCGAACAGCACCGCCTGCGCCGGCTTGAGCACGCCGGTGGAGACCACGGTGGCGATTGAGTTCGCTGCGTCGTGAAAGCCGTTCATGAAGTCGAACGCCAGTGCCAGGAACACCAGCAGGATCACTACCCAGAGGGCTGCTTGTACGCTTTGCATGCCGTAAGGATCAGGAGTTCTCGAGGACGATGCCCTCGATCAGGTTGGCCACATCCTCGCACTTGTCGGTGATGGTCTCCAGCAGCTCGTAGATGGCCTTGAGCTTGATGACTTCGCGCACATCGGGCTCTTCACGGAACAGCTTGCTCATGGCGCTGCGCATTACGCGGTCGGCGTCGGATTCGAGTTTGTCGATTTCCTCGCAGGTCTTGAGCGCGGCCTCGGCCGTGCTCGGCTCGGCGATTTTCGACAGCATTTTGACTGCGTCGCGCACACGTTCGCAGCATTTGACGCTCAGGTCGGTCAGGCGCGTGATCTCCTCGGTCATGCGGCGCACGTCGTACAGCGCCATGGTCTCCGCCGAATCCTGGATCAGGTCGGCGACGTCGTCCATGGTGTTGATCAGCGAATGGATCTGCTCACGGTCGATCGGCGTGATGAAGGTCTTGTGCAACGCCTTGTTGACGTCGTGCGTGACGCGGTCGGCAGCGCGCTCGGCGTTGTCCACATCACGGGTGTACTGCTCGCGCAGGTGCGGGTCGTTGTAGTTGGCAACCAGCTGCGAAAAGGCGCGCGCGGCCTCCACAATGCGATCGGCATGCTGGTTGAACATTTCAAAAAAATTGCCTTCACGCGGCAACAGCTTGCCAAACAGCATGGCCAACTCCTGGAGGGGGATGTGTCAGAAATATGACGTTTTTGCGACAGGCGGGAGTTTACCCGGGCGATCCCCTATCGCTTCCTGGCCGGCTCTACGCGCTACGAAAGATGAAATAGACCGCGCCCAGCATGCACAGCGCGGCCCACAGGTAATCAAGCTTGAGCGGTTCATTGAGGTAGAGCACCGCGAAAGGAACGAACACCACCAGCGTGATGACCTCCTGCATGATCTTGAGCTGGCCGACGCTGAACCCGGCCAACTGAAAGCCCACACGGTTGGCCGGCACCTGCAGCAGGTACTCGAAGAGCGCGATGCCCCAGCTCGCGAGCGCGGCGAAATACCACGGCGCGGTTGCAAGATTCTTCAGGTGCCCATACCAGGCAAACGTCATGAACACATTGCTCATCGTGAGCAGCAGAATGGTCTGCAGTGACAGCGGGAACGATTGGAGCAGTTGCATGCATCGATTATCCGATGCTACGCATCCCATAGCTGCCCGTGCCCTCTGGATGCGCCTTTCAGTCTTTTTAGTCCGAAGGGATGCGGAAGGCGCGCACGATCTTTTCCATGCTGCGGGCCTGCTCCATCAAGCTGGCCGCGGCAGCGGTGGACTGCTCCACCAGGGCGGCATTCTGCTGCGTCATGCCGTCGAGTTGGGTCACTGACTCGTTGACTTCGGCGATGCCATGGCTCTGCGAGAGCGTGGATGCACTGATCTCCTGCAGGATGGTCGTCATGCGACTGACCGAATCGACCAGCTCGTTCATGGTGGCGCCCGCACTTTGCACTTGCGCACTGCCGGCCTCGACCTGCTCGACCGACGCGCCGATCAAGGCACGGATTTCCTTGGCGGCATCGGCGCTGCGCTGCGCAAGCGTGCGCACCTCGCCGGCCACCACCGCAAAGCCGCGCCCCTGTTCACCGGCGCGTGCGGCTTCCACGGCCGCGTTGAGTGCCAGGATATTGGTCTGGAATGCGATGCCATCGATCACGCCGATGATGTCCGCGATCTTTCGCGAGGAGGCGCTGATGCCGCCCATGGTGCTGACCACCCGGGTCACGGCCTCGCCACTGCGCCCTGCTACATCGCGCACGGAACGGCTGAGCTCATCGGCATGGCGGGCCGATGCCGCGTTCTGCTGCACGCTGCCCGTGAGCTCGGCCATGGCTGCGGCTGTTTCCTCCAGCGCGCCGCTGGCTTGCTCGGTGCGCGAACTCAGGTCCTGGTTGCCGGCAGCCACCTCGGCGGTCGCCGTGGAGATGGAGTCATAGGCCTGGCGCAACTGCCGGACGATGTCCGCCAGTGAGGCAGCGAAGCGGTTGAACGCATCGGCCAGCTGGCCGATCTCGTCGCCGGTCTCAACCTGCATGCGGCGCGTGAGGTCGCCGTTGCCGCTGGCGATTTCGCCAAGCAGGGTCGCGGCGCGCTTGATCGGCGCCGCGATCGCGCGGCTGATCACGAAGATGATGAACAGCGCCACCCCGCCGCCGGCCAAAGCGGCAATCAGCGAGGCGATCTTGACGGCACGGCTTACACCACCCAGCAGCTCGGCTTCGGGCACCTCGGCCACCACGAACGCATTGAGCTCGGGAACGAACAGCGAAGCGATCACGCGGCGGCCATCGGGTGCGGTATAGAAAGCGTGGGCAACTTCGCCCGGGGTGGCAAGCAGCTTGGATGCGATCGCGCCGTCCAGCCCGGGCAAGTCCTTGAGCGTCTGCTTGCCGTCGATCAGCTTGGGATCGCGGTGGATCATCAATTGCCCATTGGGACGCACGACGAAGGCCGAGCCCGTGGCGCCGACCTTGTAGGCACGGATCGCCTCCGCCATGGCATTGACCGACAGGCCCAGCCCCGCCACGCCCAGCTTGCCGTCGGGTGTGGCAAAGCGTGCATTGATAAACAGGGTGTAGCCCTGGCTGCCCTTTTCCTGGTCGATATCCAGCGAATACTTCTTGCCGCCGCTCAAGAACCCACTGAACCAGCCGTCCTGGTCGGTGATCTGCCGGGTGACGCCGCCTTCGGTGAGGTACTTCTTCGTGGCCTGGGACACCCAATAGACCGACACGGCCTTGTATTGCTCCTTGACGCGCTGCGCATAGCGCTTCCAGGCGTCCAGCCCGGTGTCGGGCAGGCCTTCGCCTTCCCATTGCAGCAGGTAGCTGTTGTTGGCGATGTCCAGTGAAGCCGTCAGCGGCTCATTGAGCTGGCGCTGGATGTCGGCGCGGATGGCGTTGACGACGACCGGCAAGTCCTCGGCCACTGCACGCTCGCGCATGGCATCGCCGGTCAGCCGTATGGTGAGCACGCTGGAGATCAGGACGAATACGGCCAGGCAGGCCACCATGCTCGCCACCAATTTTTGCTGAATCGACAGCGTGCGCAATAGCTTCGACATCCCGCTCTCCTCTCGTTGTGTGTCCGGCCCCTGTAGACCCTCCGAGGCAGTCTGGCGTAAAGCCGAAAAATGCGCAATCGAGGAAGCCCCGCCAACCCATAAGCTGCGGCGTATACCTCCTAGAACGAAAGGCGTGCGATGCGTTGGCTTGCGATGTGGGACGCGCGCGATGCCGGCAACCACTGCGGCGCGATCTCCGCCAGCGGCAGCAGCACAAAGGCGCGCTCGCCCATGCGCGGATGCGGCACGGTAAGCGCCGGGCTGTCGATGCGGGCGTTGCCGTACAGCAGCAGGTCCAGGTCCAGCGTGCGCGGTGCGTTGCGGTAGGGCCGCTCGCGGCCCGCGGCGAGTTCGAGTACCTGCAATTGCCGCAGCAGTTCGGGTGCACTCAGCCGGGTAAGAATTTCGGCAACCGCATTGATGAAGTCGGGGCCGCCAGCATCCACTGGCGCGCTGCGGTACAGCGAGGACTGGCAGATCAGCTGTGTTTGCGGCACTGCCGCCAAGGCCTGCAGGCTGTCGGTAACTGTCAGGACGGCGTCACCGAGGTTCGCGCCCAGGGCAACATAGGCGCTGACCGGCTCCCTGGGCAGGTTCAAGCGCCCAGATCCTGCGCCGGCGACGACGCGCTCTTCGCGGCGTTCGGCTTGCGACGGCGCCTCCGCTTTTTGGCCGCCGGGGCACCCTCGCCCTGCGCTTCTTCGGTCGGCGTGGAGTCCTCTTGCTGCGCTGCTGGCGCGCGCACCTGATGGACGCGCGGCTGCTTGTGCTGATCGGCCTTGATCTGCTGTACCAGGTCTTCGCGCACCGCATCGCTGCCGGTGCTGAACTCCTGCCACCAGTCCGCTACCACCACGTCGATTTCGCCGGCATCGGCGCGCAGGCGCATAAAGTCAAAACCGGCCCGAAAGCGCGGCTGCTCCACCAGGCTGAAGGGCGTTTGGCCCACACGCTTTTCGAAGCGGGGCTGCATCATCCAGATTTCGCGCATGTCGGCGGCCAGCTTGCCGCGCCCCGAAACGTCGCCGATGCGGGCATTGAACACATCGTCGATCGCGTCCTGCAGGGCCGGGAACGGGTGCTGGCGCTGCTTGAGCCGGGCTGCCCAGCCATCGCGTACATCGGCCCACAAGACGCACGCCAAAAGAAAACTCGGCGCCACGGGCTTGCCTTCGCCGACGCGGCGATCGGTATCTTGCAGCGCGGCGTTGACAAACGGCGTGCCGGCGCGCTCCACCACCACGTCCAGCAGCGGATAGATGCCGCGCGCCATGCCCAGTTTCTTCAACTGCTCGATGGTCGCCAAAGAGTGGCCGGTCTGCAGCAGCTTGAGCATTTCGTCGAACAGGCGGCTCTGCGGCACGTCGGCCAGCAAGGCCTGCGACTCCACCAGGGGCTTGGCGGTCTTTGCCTCCAGGGTAAATCCGAGCGGGCTGAGCTTGGCGGCAAAACGCACGGCGCGAATGATGCGCACCGGGTCCTCCCGGTAGCGCGTGGCGGCGTCGCCGATCATGCGCAAGGTGCGCTTCTTGGCGTCTTCGATGCCCTTGTGGTAATCGACCACGATTTGCGTCTCGGGGTCGTAGTACATGGCATTGATGGTGAAGTCGCGCCGCGCCGCGTCTTCCTCCTGCGGGCCCCAGACGTTGTCGCGCAGCACCCGGCCGGTGGAATCCACTGCGTGTTTCATGCCGGCCAGCTCGCTCTTGCTGGTCTTCTCGTTGCCGGCAACGGCCTCGGCGGCCGCGTTGTCCAGGTAGGCCCGGAAAGTGGAGACTTCGATCACTTCATGCTCGCGCCCCCGGCCATAAACCACGTGCACGATTCGAAAGCGCCGCCCGATGATGAAGGCGCGGCGAAACAGCCCCTTGACCTGCTCCGGCGTGGCACTGGTGGCCACGTCGAAATCCTTGGGGCGCAGGCCTACCAGCAGGTCGCGCACCGCGCCGCCCACGATATAGGCCTCGTAGCCAGCCTCCTTCAGGGTGTGCACCACGTTGAGGGCGCGCTCGTCGACCAGCGAAGGATCGATGCCGTGGCTTTCATGGCCCACTTCTTGGCGCTTGCCGAACTTCCGTTGCCGCGCCCCGGATGCCGAGGTCTTGCCCAGCAGCTTGTCGATGAATTTCTTGATCATTTACTTCTTGTCAAACAGGTCCAGTATGCGCCATCCGCGCTCGGCTGCAAGGGTGCGCAGCCGGTCGTCGGGATTTGTGGCCACGGGGTGGTCGACCTTCTCCAGCAAGGCCAGGTCATTGATGGAATCGGTGTAGAAAGTGCTGCGCACGTCGGCCCAGCCGAGTTCGCGCGCCCTTAGCCATTGTTCCACGCGCGTCACCTTGCCTTCGCGGGCCGAGGGCACGCCGCGGATGGCGCCGGTGATCCAGCCGTCCGCACCGCGCTCCAATTGCACCGCAATCAACTCCTGCACGCCAAAGGCGTCGGCAATCGGGCGCGTGACGAACTCGTTGGTGGCCGTGACGATCACCGCCAGGTCGCCCGCCGCCTGGTGCCGGCGCACGAGGTCCACGGCTTGCGGCACCAGATGCATGTGCACCACGGTTCGCATGAACCGCTCATGCGCGGCCGCGGCCTCGGCAGCGCCACGCTGGCGCACCGCGTCCGTGGCGAAGCGCACATAGTCGTGGATGTCCAGGGTCCCGGCCTTGTAGTGCGAATAGAACTCCTCGTTGCGGGCCTTGAACGCCACCGGGTCGGTCCAGCCAATCTCGGTGGTGAACACGCCCCACGAGTAGTCGGAGTCGATTGGCAGCAGGGTATGGTCCAGGTCGAACAGGGCAAGGCCCGGCAGTCCTGATTTGTCGGAGTTCAAGCGTTCTCCAGCATCGATTTGATCAGCGGGATCGTGATCGCCCGCTTGGTTTGCAGCGCGTAGCCATCGAGCTGGTCGAGCAGCTCCATCAGGCTGCCGAGATCGCGCGAAAAGCGGTTGAGCATGAAATCCATGACGTCATCGCTCAGGAACACGCCGCGCGCGTCGGCTTCCTGGCGCAGCACGGAACGGCGCTCCGGCTCGCTCAACACGGTCAAATGAAAGACATGACCCCAGCCCAGGCGCGTGCGCAAATCTTCTCGCAGCTTCAGGTCGGCCGGGGGCAGTTCCCCCGCGGCCAGCACCCAGCGCTGCTGGCCGTGGTCCGGATTGACCGCGTTGACGAACCAGTTGAACGCCGCGTGCTGTTGTACTGCGGTGTAGAGATGGACTTCATCGAGCAGCACAGCCGCCCAGGCCTCGTTGTATGCGGGCGGTTCGTGCATGCTGGCGTCGAGCCACCCCACGGTGGCGCCCTGCTCGCGCAAGGCTTCGCGCACCCCTTCAAGCAGGTGCGTCTTGCCGCTGCCGCTGGCGCCCCAGAGATAGGTCGGCACCGGAGAGCGCATGGATGCGCCGCCCTTGTCACCCACCCACAGCTGCAAATGCCGCAGGGCGGCCTCGTTCGGCCCCGCAAAAAAGCGCGAAAGCGTGGGGCCGGTGGCGAGACCAATGTCAAGGGCCAGCTGCTTCATGCTCATGCCGGGCCTGCCATGGTTGTGATGTGCTGCTTGCCTTGCACGCTATTCAGCCTTGGTACAGCTTGCTGGAAAAATAGCCCGTTTGCACGCGGCGGATCGCCACCAGCAGTACGGCACTGGCCGGCAAAGCCACCAGGACGCCGACAAAGCCGAACAACTGGCCGAAGGCCAGCAACGCAAAAATCACCGCCAGCGGATGCAGGCCGATGCGCTCGCCGACCAGGCGCGGCGTGAGGAACAGGCTTTCGATCAGTTGGCCCAGGCCGTAGACCACGGCCACCATCACCACCGCCTTGATCGATGCGAACTGCAGCAGCCCGGCCAAGGTGGCCAGCACCAGCCCCAAGCCGAAGCCCAGGTAGGGCACGAAGACCGCCAGCCCGGTGAAGATGCCGATCGGCAGCGCGAGGTCGAGGCCGAACAGCGCCAGCCCCACGCTATAGAGCACCGCCAACACCAGCATCACCAACAGTTGCCCGCGCAAGTACTGGCCCAGCACTTCATCGGCTTCATGGGTGAAGCTGTCGTAGCCGGCGCGAAGGCGCACGGGCACGAACGCCTCGACCCGGCCGACAAACTTGCTCCAGTCCATCAGTAGGTAGAACAGCGCCACGGGAACCAGCACCGCGTTGCCGACCAGCGCAAGCGCCACGCTGCCACCCATCTTGAGCGAAGACAAAATCGGGCCCAGCGCATCCTCCATGTTGGCATTGAGATGCTTGAGCACGAACTCCTTGATGCCGGCCACGTCCAGCGAGAGCTTGAAACCGAACTGCGCCATGAGTGGCGCGAGCCAATCATTGAGCCGGTCCAGCAGCAGGGGAATCTGCTGGCGCATCAGCGGAATCTCCTTGGCCAGAATGGGAACGATCAAAAGCAGCAGGCTCAGCAATACCACGATGAATACCAGCTCCACCAGCAGCACCGCCAGGATGCGCGGCAAGCGCCCCTTGCCAAGATCGTCCAGCCGGTTCACCAGTGGGGTCAGCGCATAGGCCAGAACGGCTGCCACCACAAAAGGCGTCAGCACCGGGCCCAGCAGCCACAGCGCCAGCACGGCCAGCGCGGCGATCAAACCCCAGGTCGCGGCACTTTTTTGGGTAGAGGTGAATTGCATTGCTGGAGGTGCGGGGTAAGCCCTGGAGGGAATCTTGGCCAAATTCTATCGGGCCAGCCGTGGCAGTTTGTCTGCCGGGCGATAACGGCGAGACCTCAGTTGCTGGCGCGCCGCAATTCGGCCACGCGATCGGCAATGACATCGATGTCCAGGCCTTCTTCGGCGCGCACCAGATAGGTTTCCAGATCCACCACGGCCTGCACCGTATTGCCAAGCTCGGCATGGGCCAAGCCGCGGTCCCGGTATTCGGACCAGGCTTCGGGCAGCAGCACGATCAACCGGTCCTGCGCGGCCACGAGGCGCGGCCAGTCTTCTTGCGATTTGTGGATTTCCTTCAGGTTGCGCAGCATGCGGGCAATGATGTCGCGCGGTGTCGCCGCCTGCAGGTACAAGCCCAGCGGCACATCGAACTCGTCCACCAGGCCGCTGCGCCGCTTGTAGGGCTCCAGGCGCTCGGCGAGCTCCTCGCGGCTTAGTGACTGGCCGTTGAACGGGTCGATCACCACCTGGCCCTTGGGCAGGTTGACCTTGACCATGAAATGGCCCGGGAAGCTGACGCCACGCGCATGCAGGCTCAGGCCCTGCGCCAGTTCCATCCAGAGCACGGCAAGGGAAATCGGGATACCTCGGCGCGTGCGCAGCACGGCATTGAGGTAGCTGTTGTCCGCGTCGTAGTAGTCGTTGACGTTGCCGCCAAAACTCAGGTCATGAAAAAAGAACTGGTTGAGCACCCGCAGGCGTTGCAGCGGCGCCGCATCCGCCGGCAGGCGGCGGCGAAGCCGGGCCAGCAGCTGATCGACGTCGCCCAGGACCTGCTGCACGTCCAATTCCGGGTATTCGTCCTGCGCCAGGCAGGCGGCCGCTTCCAGCAGGGGGAAGTGCTCGTCAGTCTGCACCAGCGAGGCGAAGTACTCAAGCGGCGTCGGCGCAGAAAAGCTGAACTGCATGATTCTTTTTACTTGACGCCACTGGCCGCGTCAACTCCGCCGACCGACTGCCACACGCCATCCGTCATCGCCGGGCAAATTGCCTGAACTTCAGGCCACCCGCCCAAAGCGCTGCGAAGTAAATGGCACCGGACGCCGAAATAATGAGCGCCAGAAGCGCTATCCTCTTCGCGCCCTCGGCGCGCAGCTGGATCCAGTGGAACGCGCCGGAAGCCCACATCAAAAACACCGCCAGCAAGGCACTGGCTGCCAATACTTGCAGGGCAAAAACGCCCCATCCCGGTGCGGGCTTGTAGCTGCCGCGCCGCAGCAAGCCGAACAGCAGCCACACAGCATTGATGAGCGCGCCCAGTCCGATCGACAGCGCCAAGCCGGCATGCTGCAGCAGCGGCACCAAGGCGATGTTGAGCAACTGAGTGATGACCAGCACCACCACCGCAATGCGCACGGGCGTCCTGATGTCCTGGCTGGCGTAAAAGCCCGGCGCCAGCACCTTGATCGCGACCAGACCCACCAGGCCCGTACCATAGCCGGCCAGCGCCAGCGCCACCTGTGCGACATCGTTGTCCTTGAATGCCCCGTAGTGAAACAGCGTTGCCACCAGTGGTTGCGAGAAGGTCAGCAGCGCCACGGCACAAGGCACGGCCAGCAATACCGCCAGGCGCAGCCCCCAGTCGAGCATGCCCGAATACTTCTCTTCGTCGTTTGCCGCGCGGGCCGCAGCCAGCTGGGGCGTCAACACCACGCCCAAGGCTACGCCCAGCAGCGCCGTGGGAAATTCCATCAAACGGTCGGCGTAGAACAGCCAGGTCACGCTGCCCGGCGCCAGATAGGAGGCGATCTGCGTATTGATCAGCAGTGAAATCTGCGCTACACCCACGCCCAGCAAGGCCGGCAGCATCATGCCGGCGATTTTTCTGGTTCCCGGGTCGGCCCAGGCAGCGCGAATTTCACCCCAGTTGAACTTGATTTTTGGAAGCAAGCCCAGCCTCTTGAGAACCGGCACCTGCACACCAAGCTGGAGCACACCGCCCACCATCACGCCAGCCGCCATCGCATAGATCGGCTCGATCCCCAGCGAGGCAAACCAGGGCGCGCCCCACCAGGCTGCGGCGATCATGGCCAGGTTCAGCAGCACCGGCGTGACCGCCGGCGCGGCATAGCGCTTCCAGGTGTTGAGCACGCCGGCCGATAGCGCCACCAGCGACATGAAGCCGATGTAGGGGAACATCCAGCGTGTCATGAGCACCGCGGCCTCGAAACCCCGTGGCTCCTGGCGCAGGCCGCTGGCGAGCGCCCAGACCAGCACCGGTGCGGCGGCCACGCCGATCACACAGGTTGCGAGCAAAACCCAGGCCAGTACCGTGGCCACGTTGTCGATCAGCCGGCGCGTGGCTTCTTCGCCGTCCCGCTCTTTCGTGTGCGCCAGCGCCGGGACAAAAGCCTGGCTAAAGGCACCCTCGCCGAACAGGCGGCGAAACAGGTTGGGTATGCGAAAGGCGACGTAGAAGGCGTCGGTCATCGCACTGGCGCCGAAAGCGGAGGCCATCAGCAAATCGCGAGCCAGACCGGTCACGCGCGAGGCCAGGGTCAGCAAGGAAACGGTGGAAGCGGCTTTGAACAAACTCACCCGCGCGAGTGTAGCCCGCACACGAGGGCTTCTTTCCCGGCCGGTCCGGGTAACCGCCAGGCTGCTACAATAGAGGGCTTTGCTGGCATCATCCTCAAACCCCAAGGAACATCACAATGGCATCTGGAAAACCCAAAAAGAAGAACCCGCGCCTGGCGTCGGGCCGTAAACGCGTCCGCCAGGACATCAAGCTCAATGCAGCCAACACATCCCTGCGCTCCAAGTACCGCACGGCTGTGAAGAACGTCGAAAAGGCGGTTGCAGCGGGCGACAAAGCCAAGGCCACCGAGCTGTTCGGCAAGATGCAAGCCGTGGTGGACACCGTGGCCGACAAGGGCATCTTCCACAAGAACAAGGCTTCGCGCGACAAGAGCCGCCTGTCCGCCAAGGTCAAAGGCCTGGCTCCCGCCGCCGCGAAGGCAGCCGCCTGACTTTTCAGGCAAACAGCCCGGCCTCTTGATTGGTATCAGGAAGCCGCCGTTTGTAACGGGTGCGCTGTCAGCAAAGCAAAAAACCGCCTTCGGGCGGTTTTTTCGTTTCCGGGATTGAACTGCGCACAATTGAATCTATCTATACAGTCTCAAGATGTGATTGTTCACGCAGGAGTTTAAAAATGCGTACCTACGACAAGTTGATCGCCACGATTTCGGCCAGCCAAGGGAGCGGAGGCTTGCGCTCGTCCTTTGGCACCGATCTGGCGGCTGGCTTGCGCGTTGCGCCGATGGCCCGCCCTTCCTCGCAAGACATGGCATAGCCTTCACAAGGGTACGAATCAACGAACCCTGGCCGGCTTGTCCGCGCCAGGGTTTTTCATTTTTTAGACTGCAACATCATGGAAACAAGGAACCTCAGGAACATCGGCATCATCGCGCACGTGGATGCCGGCAAGACCACCACCAGCGAGCGCATCCTCTTCTACACGGGCGAGAACTACCGCCTGGGCGAGGTGCATGACGGCACCGCGACCATGGACTTCGACCCGCAGGAGCAGGCGCGCGGCATCACCATCAACAGCGCGGCGACCACCGTGTTCTGGAACGGCACGCAGATCAACCTGATCGACACACCCGGTCACATCGATTTCAACATCGAAGTGAACCGTTCGCTGCGCGTGCTTGACGGCGCTGTCGTCGTGTTCGACGGTGTCGCCGGCGTGGAGCCGCAAACCGAAACCAACTGGCGCATGGCCGACAAGTACGGCGTACCGCGCATCGCGTTCGTCAACAAGATGGACCGCACGGGCGCGGACTTCCTGCGCGTGGTGGAGATGATCGGCCAGCGCCTGGACGTCAAACCCCTGGTGCTGCAGTTGCCCGTGGGCGCTGAAAGCACGTTCCGCGGCGTGATCGACCTGGTCGAACCGCGGGCGCTCGTCTGGTCCAATGGCGACGCCGCGCCGCCCGTGGTACAGCCCATTCCTGAGGATTTGGCCGCGCAGGCCGACCTGTGGCGCAGGCGTTTGATCGAAACCGCCCTGGACCAGGACGACGCGCTGCTGGGCCGTTACCTGGACGGCCAGGCGCCCTCGACCGACGAATTGCGCCGCTGCATCCGCCGCGGCACGCTTGGCGGTGCATTCGTTCCGGTGCTGCTCGGCGCAGCCTTCAAGAACAAGGGCGTCGAGCCACTGCTGGACGCGGTCGTGGCCTACCTGCCCGCGCCCGAGGAAGTCGCGCGCGAAGACGTCGCTGCCGACCCCGCCGGCCCGTTCGCGGCGCTGGCCTTCAAGGTGGTGCACGACGACCATGGCGCGCTGACCTTCTTGCGCGTGTACCGCGGGCGGATCGAAGCGGGCTCGGCAATGCTCAACACCGCCACCGGCAAGCGCGAGCGCGTCTCGCGCATCTATGAGATGCATGCGAACCGCAAGCAGGACCTGAGGTCCGCGCGCGCGGGCGACATCGTCGCCGTATCCGGGTTGCGGGCGACCACAACCGGGCAGACGCTGACCGACCCCATCCATCCCCTGGTGCTGGAGGAAATCGTCTCGCCCGAGCCGGTCATCGAGATCGCCGTGGAGCCAAAGACGCAGGCAGACCAGCAAAACCTGCTCAAGGGCTTGCATGTTCTGGTCGAGGAAGACCCCAGCCTGCACCTGCGGCAGGATGCCGACACCGGCCAGACCTTGCTGTCGGGCATGGGTGAATTGCAGCTCGAAGTGACGCTGGAGAAGCTGCGCACGCGCTTCAAGGTCGAAGTCAACGTCGGCAAGCCCCAGGTGGCCTACCGCGAAACCTTGACGGCGCCGGCGCAGGTGCGCCACGTGCACAAGAAGCAAAGCGGCGGGCCCGGCCAGTTCGCCGATGTCGCGCTGCGCGTGGAGCCGCTGGAACGCGGCACCGGCATCGTGTTCGAAAGCCGCATCACGGGCGGCGCGATCCCGCGCGAGTTCATTCCGGCGGTGGAAGCCGGCGTGCGGCGCGCGGCGCAGAGCGGCGTGCGGGCGGGCTTCCCGCTGGTGGACTTCAAGGCGATCCTGGAAGACGGCAGTTTCCACGAGCGCGACTCGTCGACGATGAGCTTCGAGACCGCGGGCGCGGCGGCACTGCGCGAGGCTGCGGCCCGGGCGGCGCCGGTGCTGATCGAGCCCGTGATGGCCGTGGAAGCGATCACGCCCGGCGACCATGTAGGCGACGTGATCGGCGACATCAACCGCCGGCGCGGCTCGGTGCGGGATCAGGAAACGCGCGGCAGCGCGGCCGTGATCCAGGCGCACGTGCCGCTGCAGGAGATGTTTGGCTACATCGGCCAGCTGCGCGCGCTCACTTCGGGCCGCGCCAGCTTCACCATGCAATTCGACCATTACGCGGTGCTGCCCGAGCGGATGGCCGCGGCCCTGGGCGCACGTGCAGCTTGACGCGCAACGCAAAACGGGCACTTCGGTGCCCGTTTTTTCTTGGGGGGGAAGCCGCGAGCCCTAGCTTTTTGGAGGATCGGGAACCAGGCAAGCCTCTGCAATCTGCAGGTCATTGTCTTTCGCGAAGTTCAGGCAAAAGTCCCAGGCCATGGGCTCGGCGTCGCGCAGGTCGCGATGCACCACAACGCATTTGACGCCATTGAGCGTGGTCGGGATGCACCAGGGCGAGTAACTCAGGTGGCTGCCGGGCTGCGCGCCGCCGGGGCGGAACGAACTCATCACGCCAGCCAGGCGCTCGGCCCAATCGCTGGGCCGGAAGGTCTTGCCGTCCCGGGTAATTCCCTGGATGAAGACTTCTTTGGTGCTGGGTGAAACCATCGATCGCGGCACTCTCTAAGAAAAAAGCAGCCCTCGGGATCACCGGTTGCTGCATTGCACAAGTATTATATCTTATATAAGACCTGGCAGCGCCAGGCACGCATCGCTGTAATGCGGAATTGTCACCAAAAGCATGCAATCTCTGCGCCTAAAATCGCGTTTCAACGGCTCAACTTTCGTTGAGCCGCTTCATTTTTGGAGATCTGCATGACCGCATTCATCGAGGCAAGTTCACCCCACACCATGAACACGTACGGCCGCGTGCCGATTGCGCTGTCGCACGGCCAGGGTGTCCGCGTCTGGGATGTGAACGGCAAGCAATACCTGGATGCCCTGGGCGGCATTGCGGTCAATACGCTGGGGCACAACCATCCCAAGCTGGTGCCCGCCTTGCAGGACCAGATCGGCAAGATCATCCACAGCTCCAACTATTACCACGTGCCCAACCAGGAAAAGCTGGCAGCCAAGCTGGTGGAGCTGTCCGGCCTGACCAATGCCTTTTTCTGCTGCACCGGCCTGGAAGCCAATGAGGCGGCCCTGAAGCTCGCGCGCAAATTCGGCCACGACAAGGGCATCGAGAAGCCGCAGATCGTGGTCTACGAGAAAGCCTTTCACGGCCGCAGCATCGCCACGCTGTCGGCCACCGGCAACGAAAAAGTCCAAAAGGGCTTCGGCCCGCTGGTCGAGGGCTTCATTCGCGTACCGCTGAATGACATCGAAGCGCTGAAGCAGGCCACCGAGGGCAACAAGGACGTCGTCGCGGTATTTTTCGAAACCATTCAGGGCGAAGGCGGCGTGAACCCGACACGCATCGACTATCTGCAGCAAGTACGCAAGCTGTGCGACGAGCGCGACTGGCTCCTGATGATCGACGAAGTGCAGTGCGGCATGGGCCGTACCGGCAAGTGGTTCGCGCACCAGTGGGCCGGAATCAAACCCGACGTCATGCCGCTGGCCAAGGGGCTGGGTTCGGGCGTCCCGGTCGGCGCAGTGGTCGCCGGCCCCAAGGCGGCCAACATCTTCCAGCCGGGCAACCACGGCACTACCTTCGGCGGCAATCCCCTGGCCATGCGTGCCGGCGTCGAGACCATCCGCATCATGGAAGAAGACGGCCTGCTGGAAAACGCGGCCAAGGTTGGTGCGCACCTGCGGCAGTCGCTGCAAGGCGCGTTCGAAGGCCAGGCCGGCGTGACGGAAATCCGCGGCCAGGGCCTGATGATCGGCATCGAGCTGGCCAAGCCCTGCAGCGTGCTGACCACCCGCGCGGCCGAGGCCGGCCTCCTGATCAGCGTCACGGCGGACAACGTGATCCGCCTCGTCCCGCCGCTGATCATCACGGCCGCCGAGGCCGATGAAGTGGTCAGCATCCTGGCGCCGCTGGTCAAGCAGTTTCTCGCGGAATGAACGGTGCGGATATGAAGCACTACCTGCAGTTCAGCGACCTCTCGGCCGACGAGTACGCCTACCTGTTCGCGCGCGCGGCACTCATCAAGAAGAAATTCAAGGCCTACGAGAAGCACCACTCGCTGGTCGACCGTACGCTGGCGATGATTTTCGAGAAGGCCTCCACGCGCACCCGCGTGAGCTTCGAGGCGGGCATGTACCAGATGGGCGGCAGCGTGGTGCACCTGACCACCGGCGACAGCCAGCTGGGCCGCGCCGAACCGATCGAGGACAGCGCCAAGGTGATCAGCCGCATGGTCGACCTGGTGATGATCCGCACCTTCGGCCAGGACAAGATCGAGCGCTTCGCGCAGCACTCGCGCGTGCCGGTGATCAACGGCCTGACCAACGAGTTCCACCCGTGCCAGATCCTGGCCGACCTGTTCACGCTGCTGGAGCACCGCGGCGCCAACGCCGACGGCTTGCCCGATCCGGCGTACCTGAAGGGCAAGGTCGTGGCGTGGGTCGGCGACGGCAACAACATGGCCAACACCTGGCTGCAAGCCGCCGACCTGCTGGGCTTCACGGTGCACCTGAGCACGCCTTCGGGCTATGAGGTGGACCAGGCCATCGCCGGCATTCGCAGCAGCCAGAGCTACAAGGTCTTCAAGGACCCGATGGACGCTTGCCGAGGCGCCGACCTGGTGACCACCGACGTGTGGACCAGCATGGGCTACGAGGCCGAGAACGAGGCGCGCCGCAAGGCCTTCGCCGACTGGTGCGTCGACGCCGACATGATGCGGGTGGCCAAGCCCGATGCGCTCTTCATGCACTGCCTTCCCGCCCACCGCGGCGAAGAAGTCGAAGCCGACGTGATCGACGGCCCTCAGTCCGTGGTGTGGGACGAAGCCGAGAACCGCATGCACGCGCAGAAGGCGCTGATGGAATACCTGCTGCTGGGCAAAGTCGTCTGAGGCTGTCATTGCGGGCTGGATCCGCAATCCATGACCCTGTGTTTTTGTGCTCGTAGGCCGCGGGGCGAAGCTGTGCGTGGGCGGGCTGCGGCGCGATGGCTACGGCGTTCGGCTTCGGTGCTTCACACCTCCAGCCGAATCCCTTGCGCCGGGAGACCCCGCGACCCGCGCGAAAAAACTCCCTGTGCTTCGCTCCGGTCAAACAGTTTTCGCGAGCATGAAACGATCGCACGGCTAAAGCCGTGCGGGGTCGCGGGGTCACCCGCCGCAAGCGCCTGTGCTTTATTCGCGCCGCAGCCCGCCCATGCACAGCTTCGCATCACCATCGAGGGTGATCCACGAGTGGGTCCCGACGTTTCATGCTTCGTCACAGAGACCGCGGATCACCGCGGCCCTCTCACCACAACACCGCGCCTCACCGGTGGCACTCGACGGCCTCCCCGCAACGCCGTGCATGGCCGGGTCGCGGCGCGAATAAAGCACAGGCGCCCGCGGTGGACGGTCTTGCGGCCCAGCGTCGCTTGCGACGCGACCGTTTCATGCTCGCGGCACCTGTTTGAGTCG
>DATILI010000335.1:0-4260 GCA_035476635.1 Burkholderiaceae bacterium
GTGAAGCTGCCCAGCTCCAGGTTGTCCAGCACGGTCATGCCGGTGAACAGGCGCCGCCCCTCGGGCACGATGGCGATACCGGCCGCACAGAACTTGTGGCTGGCAAGCTCGGTGATGTTGTGCCCATTGAAAGACAGGCGACCTTCGTGCGCGCGCAGCAGGCCCGCAATCGTGTTAATCAAGGTGGTCTTGCCCGCACCATTGGGGCCGACCACGCAGACCAGCTCGCCGGGCTGCACGTTCAACGACACACCCCAGAGTGCGGGCGCCGCGCCGTAATTCACCTTGATGCCGGCAAGCTCAAGCATGGCGCTTCCCCAGGTAGGCAGTGACAACCTCGGCATCCTTCATGACGTCGGACGCAAGCCCCTCGGCGATCAGCTTGCCATGGTTGAGCACGGCAATGCGATCGGTCAACGACATCACGGCATGCATCACGTGCTCGACGAAGACGATGGTGGCGCCGCGTTCGCGGATCTTGCGGATCAGTGCGATGGCCTCGTTGATCTCCCCCGGCGTGAGGCCGGAAAGCACTTCGTCCAGCAGCACCAGGCGCGGCCGCGCGGCAAGGGCGCGCGCCAGTTCCAGGAACTTGCGCTGGTGCAGGTTCAGGTCATCCGGCAGCGCACCGGCGCGGGCCTCGAGCCCGGTGAACTCCAGCCACTTCCACGCTTCGCGTATGGCCTCCCGGTGCTTCAGCGCGGCGCCGCCGAACATCGCCACCATGGCCACGTTCTGCAGCACCGTCATATGGGAAAACGGCCGCGGGATCTGGTAGGTGCGCGCAATGCCGGCATGCGCGATGCGGTGCGCCGGCAGGCCGCCGAGCTGGCGCCCGTCGAACAAGACATCGCCGCCACTCAAGGGGTAATGCCCGCTCACCACGTTGATGAAGGTCGACTTGCCCGAACCGTTCGGGCCGAGCAGGCCGAGGATTTCTCCTTCGCGCACCTGCAGGCTCACGCCGTCCAGCGCCTGCACGCCTTTGAAGGCCTTGGACAGTCCGCGCACTTCAAGGAGTGGTTTGCCAGGGAGCGAAAGTACGCGGGCTGCGCCGGCGGCCACTGGCTCGGCGACAGTCGCAGGTGGTTCTGCAAGTGGTGTAGCAGGTGGTGCCACCAGTGCCCTCCCCGCCTTGCGCTTGAGAATGAAGCCCAGGATGCCGTTCGGCATGAACAGGATCACGGCCACCAGCACAACGCCTACCGCCGCCTTGCCCGCCACTGCGTTGTCGCCGGCGGTAAATGCATAGAGCAGGCAGGTGATCGCCGCGGCACCCACGGCCGGTCCGGCCCAGTGGCGCGTGCCGCCCAGCACGCTCATCAGCACGACAGTCAGCGGCACCGTGATGTTGAAGGTCTCGCCGGCAGTGACATACGAGACGAACAGCGCGTGGATGCCGCCGGCCAGCCCGGCAAATGCGCAAGACACGCCGAACGCAATCAGCTTGTAGCGAAAGGTCGGCACGCCCATGACCTCGGCCACGTCTTCGTCATCGTGAATGGCGAAGAGGCCGGTGCCGAGCTTGGAGGCATGGATGCGGTAGGCCACCAGCAGCGTGGCAATGGCCGCGATCAGCACCATCAGGTAAAGCGAAGACGAGACCGTGGGCCCCAGCTTGGGGATGGCTACCGCGTTGAGATAGATGCCCGGGCCGCCGTCGATGCGTGTGTTGAGCACGATGGTGCCGACCACGAAGGTGACCGCCAGAGTGAGCAGCGCGAACAGCTCGCCACGCACCGCCTTCACGCGGAACACCACCGCGCCGAGCAGCACGCCGAGCAAGGCGGCCATCGCCGCGGCCGCGGGCAAGGTCCAGAGAAAGGCCCAGTCGAACTTGCCCGCAAGCACGGCCGACGTGTACATGCCGATGCCGAAGAACGCGCCGTGGCCGAACGAGAAATAGCCCGAGTAGCCCGAGAGAATGTTCCATGACAGCGCAAGAATGGCCCAGTGGCACACGAGGTACAGGAAGGACTCGTAGAACGGCGGCAGCCCGAGCCAGGGCAAGCTGCCCAGCGCGGCACCTGCGGCCGCGATGGCGATCATCGTCTTGTTCATTTTTAGATTTTTCCGGGACGAAACAGCAACATCACGATCAGCAGCGAGAACGAAACGATTGGTGCCCACGAAGGCGAAGCCACCGCCATGGTGATGGCCTCGCTCACGCCGATGATGATGCCGCCCACCAGGGGCCCAAGCGCGCTGCCCAGCCCGCCGAGCATGACCACGGCGAACACCACACCAACCCACGCGAAGATCTGCGATGGCGTGAGCGTGAAGGTCAGCGCCAGGCAGATTCCGGCGACGCCGGCAAGCGCGGCGCAGATGCCTGCCAGCATCAGCGACATGCCTTTCTGGTTGATGCCGAACGCCGCGGCGATCGGCCCGTCCTCGGCCATGGCACGCAAGGCCTTGCCCAGGTCGGTGTAGCGCATGGCGGCCCAGACACCGAACGAGATCGCTACGGCCAGCAGCAAGGTCACCAGCTCGGGCACCGGTACATAGAGCGTGCCGATGGTGAACTTCTGGCTGTTGTAGACCGACTCGAGCCGGCGAAAATCCGCCGTCCAGATCGCCTGGATGGCGCTCTCCATCACCACGGTGATGCCGAAGGTGACCAGCAGCGAATTGAAGGGCGAGATCGCAAAGCGCGCCAGCGCCCACTGCATCGCCGCGCCGAACACGAAGAACACCGGCGGAATGATCAGCAGCGAAAGCAAGGGGTCGACATGCCACACGGCAGCCATGTGGTAGCTGAGGTAGGCCCCCAGGAACACCAGGCCGAAATGCGCCAGGTTGATCTGGCGCAGCAGGCCCCAGGTCAGCCCCAGGCCCAACCCGATCAGCCCGTAGAGGCCGCCGATGAAGATGCCGGAAAGGATGGACTGGGCCAGCAGGTTGAAGCTGGGAAAGCTCATCTGCGAAAACGCTTACTGAACCTGCAGCTTGGCGCCGGGCGCCGCGAACTGCGCGGGCCAGACCACGTTCCACTTGCCGTTTTGCACCTGCTTGACCTTCATCAGGTCGTCGCCGTAGTTGCCGGGGCCGTTGAAGCGCAGCCGGCCCTGGATGGTGTCGACCTGGTTCGCGCGCAGCCAGGCACCGATGGCCTTGTCATCCATGCTGTTGGCGCCGCGCACGCCGGCCTCCAGGATCTGCCAGGCCGTGTACGAGGCCGCGGCCTGCACTTCGACCGTGGTGTCGGGCAGGCCGGCCTTGGCAGCGCGCTCGTTGAACACCTTGACGAATTCGGCCGCCACCGGGTTGGCGGTGAACGGCGCGTGCTCTTCGAAGATGGTGAGCGACAAGGCGTTCTTGCCGTCGGGCGACTTGGTCATCGGGCCGGGCGCGGGATAGGTGTGGAAATGCAGCGGCGGCACGTAGTCGATCTTCTTCATCGCGTCCAGCAGCATGTTGCCTTCCAGCGCGATGTCGCCCATCCAGACCAGGTCGGGCTTGGCGTCCTTGATGCGCGCGGCGATCGGGCCGAAATCGCGGTTGCCGAAATCCCACTCCAGAAACAGCACCTCCTGCAAGCCGCGCTTCTTGCCGACTTCACGCGCGCCCAGGGTCATGAAATGGATCGACGGAAACTTGCTGGTGACGTAGGCCACGGTCTTGGGCGGCTTGGGCGAAGCGGCCAGCGCGTCGAACACCGAGTTGGGCACCGTCGTTCCCGGGTCGGGCCCGAGCGACCAGGCCGGGAACGCCATCTCGTACTTGGATAAAGAAGGAATGCCGAAGGTGTGGTGCACCAGCACCTTGTTGTAGCGCTGCGCCACGCCCATCGCCGAGAGAATGGCGCCAGTGGCATACGGGCCCATGAGCAAGTCCACCTTGTCGGACGTCACCAGCTGCTCGTACATGGTGCGCGCGAGGTCGGGCTTGGACTGGTCATCCAGCACCTTCCATTCAACCTTGCGCCCCATCAGGCCGCCACGCGCGTTGAGCTGCTCCACGTAGATCTCCCCCACCAGCTTGTGCGTGAGCGCCGTGGCCGAGAGCGGCCCGGTCAGCGCCAGCGTGCTGCCGATGCGGACGGGCGCGCCGCTTTGCGCCTGGGCGGGTGCGCCCAGCAGCGCTGCGGCAGCGGCGGCGGCAAGAATCAAGGTGCGACGAACGAACTTCATGGTTGTCTCCTGGTTATGGTTGCGTGCAGAAAGCGGGAAAAGCAGCAGTGCGTCAGTCGATCTGGGCCCCCGAGCGTTTGACCAGATCGGACCATTTGGCGATTTCCGTGCGGCCGAAGGCTGCCAG
>DATILI010000336.1:0-12830 GCA_035476635.1 Burkholderiaceae bacterium
GTGGTCCAGGTCCAGGAAGATCAGCGTCAGGGGCGCGCCGCTGCGCTGGGCGATGCTGATGGCGTGGTCGCTGCGATCGGCCAGCAGCGTGCGGTTGGGCAAGCCGGTCAGCGGGTCGTAGTGGGCCAGCTGGCGGATGCGGTCTTCGGCTTCCTTGTTCTGCGTGATGTCCCGAAAGATCGAGATGAAATGGGTGACAGTGCCCCTTTGATCACAAACCCGCGTGACCGATAGCCACTGTGGGTAGGAGCTGCCGTCCTTGCGGCGGTTGCGCGCTTCGCCTTCCCAGTGGCCGTTGGTGTCGAGCGATGTCATCACCAAGCTGAAAAAGTCATCCGCCATGCGCCCTGGGCCCGACAGGCGCGGCGTTTTGCCCAGGACATCGGCCAGGCTATAGCCGCTGATCTGGGTGAAGGCGCGATTGACTTGCACGATGCGCCGCTGTGCATCGGCGATCATGATGCCCTCGGTGCTTTGCTCAAAGACCTTGGCGGTCAGCTCCAGCTGGGCCTCCGCCCGCTTGCGCTTGGTGATGTCGCGCGACAGCAGCATGAAGCGCGGTTCCGTGCCCGATGACAGCGGCTTGCGTGACACCGACAGCTCGAACCAGAACTGGCCGTGCGGCCGCTGCAGCTGGAACTGCCTGCCGTTGGACCAGCCTTTTTCGTGGGCCTCCTGCACGGCCGCCATCACGACCGCTGCGGCATCGGGTGGAAACACGTCAGAGATATTCTTGCTGAGCTCAGCCTCGTCGGCCGACACCGCCGGGAGGTCGGCGCGCGGCGAATGCGCGCCGTGGTAGCGGCCGTCCAGGCCCAGTTCCAGCAAGGGGTCGGGAATTGCATCAAGCGTGGCCTTGAGCTGGCGCTGCGTGGCCAGGATCTCGGCCGTGCGTTCCTGCACCACCACCTCCAGTCCCTTTTCGTGCGCCTTGAGCTCGACAAGCAGCTTGGACATATACGCCATCAACCCGCACACGAGCAGGCCGAGTGCCGTCTTGAGCGGCAACCCCAGCGGGTCGTTCCAGCCCTTGGCCGGGCTCACGCTCAAGGTCCAGATGCCGTTGGGCAGCTCCAGGTTGCGTTCGACCGGGGCGTCCAGCGCACCCTGGCCGGAGGCCGCAATCGTCTGCTTCTTGCCGGTGTCGGGCACGATGCGCCACAGCTCATAGGAGAACCCGCGGTCCGCCAGCAGCGGCAGGCGCGCCGCCTCCAGTGCCTGCGGAAAGCGGATGGTGACGTAGCTGAATCCCCAGAAATTCGGCTTGCCCTGCGCGTCGTCCAGGTACACCGGCAAGCGTCCCACGACCCCCAGGCCGCCCTGGACCAATTGAAGCGGCCCGGCCAAGGTCAGCTTGCCGGTATTGCGGGCCAGCAGGGCCTCCTTGTTTTGGGCAATGTCCTGCAGCTGGTTGAAGCCGATGCTTTTTTCGTTGCCTTGCAGCGGCACGACCTGCCCGATGATGCCGCCAGGAGACAGTCCCAGCGCCGCAATGCCGGGATAGAACGGGAGCATCTGGGTGGCGACCGCCTCGTAGTCTCGAACCGTGCCATTGCCCTGGCGCACCAGCGCCGCGACGGCGTAGGTAACCGAGAGCGCCCGCTCGATGCCGCGCTGCAGTGCCTGCGCGTGGTCGCCCGCCATATCGGCCACCCGGGTTCTCGCCTCACTCAGCCGCTGCCCTTCGGAATGCCAGATCAGCATGGCTGCGACCACGGCCGTCATCACGAAGACCGAGCAAGCGACGAACCATGGGCGTGAAAGGCGGAGGTTGAAGAGCCGGTGCACGTGTTTCCTCGATCAAATCATTATGCCGCGCAGGGTTGTCATGCAAGCGTCATGCCGTGGACATCTGCTTGTCATGCACTGCTTTCACACTTGGGCCCAAGCCAAGACCAATGGAGATTCAGGATGAGGTTGAGCTTGATTGGAACACCCGGAGCAGCCGCGAAGACGGCAACAAGCCGGAATTTTCAGCCCCTGACAGCCCCGCCATCTCCGGGGCTTTTTTTCAACTGCGCGATACCAGAACCGAGTTCGCCGAAGCCAAGGAGTGCGTCATGAAAGAACTACCCAACCCGACTTTTCCGCTTTCGCCCATCTCCTTGCCTCGGGGGTTACTTCACCGTCCTCAGCCTGCAGATCGTCAAGGCGGTGTGGCACAGCCCGGCCCGGCTGGGCGCGGCGGTATTGCTGTCTCGTGGGCGGAGCACCTTGACGAAGTCCGGCAAGCACAACGTCTGAGGTTTGACGTCTTCGCCAGCGAGATGGGCGCGCGGCTGGACACGCCGCTGCCCGGCCACGACATTGACTTGTTTGACGACTACTGCGAACACCTGCTGGTGCGCGACGAGGCGAGCCAGGAGGTGGTCGGAACCTACCGCGTGCTGACACCGGCACAGGCCAAGCGCGTGGGCGGCACCTACAGCGACACCGAGTTCGACTTGACCCGGCTGCGCAACCTGCGCGAGCGCATGGTGGAACTGGGCCGCAGCTGCGTGCACCCCGCTCACCGCCACGGCGGCGTGGTGCTGGCGTTGTGGGGCGCCCTGGCCGAATTCATGGTGCGCAACCGGCTGGACACCATGATCGGCTGCGCCAGCATTCCCATGCTGCACAACGGCGTGGTCAGCGGCCATGTGGCGGCCAGCATCTGGAACCAGGTCAAGGAGACGCACCTGGCGCCGATCGAATACCACGTGCGGCCGCGCCTGCCTTTGCCGGTGGACGAGCTCGACGGCTCGCTGGCCGTGGAGCCGCCGGCACTGATCAAAGGCTATTTGCGCCTGGGCGCCAAGGTGCTGGGCGCGCCGGCCTGGGACCCCGACTTCAATACCGCGGACCTGCCGATGCTGATGCGCATTGGCGACTTGCCACCGCGCTATCGCAAGCACTTCCTGGGGGCTTGATGCGCGCGGCCTTTGAAGCCATCGGACCGTGGGGCGACAGCTTCGCACCCGATGACGCGACCAGCGATGGCGAGGAGCAAGGCCGCCAGCGCTTTCGGGCCGTTTTCATTTCCGACCTGCACCTGGGGACACCAGGTTGCCAGGCCTCGGCCTTGCTTGACTTCCTCAAGGCGCACCCCAGCGACTATCTGTACCTGGTCGGCGACATCGTCGACGGCTGGCAATTGCGGCGCCGCTGGTATTGGCCGCAGTCGCACAACGACGTCGTGCAAAAGCTCCTGCGCCGCGCGCGCAAGGGGTGCCGCGTGGTCTATGTGCCCGGCAATCACGACGAGTTCGCGCGCGGCTTCATCGGCCACCAGTTCGGCGGCATCGAGGTGGTGGAAGAAGCCGTCCATGCCACAGCCGACGGGCGCCAGCTGTGGGTGATCCACGGCGACTATTTCGATGGCGTCATCCAGTGCGCCAAATGGCTGGCCTACCTTGGCGACAATCTGTATGAGTTCACGCTCAAGCTGAATCGCCACCTGAACACGCTGCGGGCGCGCCTGGGCCTGCCGTATTGGTCGTTGTCGGCTTATCTCAAGCACAAGGTGAAGAAGGCGCTCAACTACGTGACCGATTTCGAGGAGGCAGTGGCGCACGAGGCGCGCAAGCGCGGGCACCAGGGAGTCGTGTGCGGCCATATTCACCGCGCTGAAATGCGTGAGATCAACGGCACGCTGTACTGCAACGACGGCGACTGGGTCGAGAGCCGGACCGCATTGGTGGAACACTTCGATGGCCGCCTGGAGCTGCTTCAGTGGCAGTCGAGCCCGGGCGTGCGTACGGCGCGGCCGGTGCCCGCCGGGGTGGCCAAGAGCGCATGAAAATCGTCCTGGTGACCGATGCATGGCAGCCCCAGGTCAATGGCGTGGTGACCACTCTGGTGGAACTGGTGCGCGAGCTTGACGCCGCCGGCCACCAGGTGGCGGTGATCCATCCCGGCCTCTTCAAGACGCGGCCGTGCCCCGGCTATGCAGGCATCGACCTCGCGGTGCGGCCCGGGCGTACGCTCGCCGGCATGCTGGACAAGGAGCAGGCAGACGCCATCCATATCGCAACCGAAGGGCCGCTGGGCTGGGCCGCACGCCGCTATTGCCTGGACCGGGGCTTGTCGTTCACGACCGCCTTTCACACCCGGTTTCCGGAAATCCTCAACGCGGCGCTGCGAATTCCGCTGCGCTGGGGCTATGCCTTGTTTCGCCACTTTCACCGCCCGTCTTCGGGCGTGATGGTGCCTACCCAGGGGGTGCTGCGCATGCTGGAGCAGCGCGGCTTCACCAAGCTGAAGGGCTGGACGCATGGCGTGGACACACAACTGTTCAGCTTCGAAGGCCAGGCCCGCCTCTATGAGCCTGCGGGATTGATGGCGCGCCCGGTTTCATTGTTCGTCGGCCGTATTTCCTACGAGAAAAACATCGAGGCCTTCTTGCGGCTGGATGTGCCGGGAACCAAGGTGGTTTGCGGCGTCGGGCCTCTGGAGGCGACATTGAAGGAGCGTTACCCGACGGTGCGCTGGATGGGGATCCTGCCGCGTGACGAACTGGCCAAGCTCTATGCAGCCGCAGACCTGTTTGTATTTCCGAGCAAATCGGAGACCTTCGGCCTGGTGATGGTGGAAGCCATGGCCTGCGGAACGCCGGTGGCCGCCTTTCCAGTCGATGGGCCGCTGGAAGTGCTGGGCCAGGCCACGCCCGCCGCAAGCAACGGTTATCGCGGCGGTGTGATGCATCAGGATTTGCAGCAGGCCTTTTACGGCGCACTCGCCGTTCCGCGCCACGAAGCGCGCAGCCGCGCGCTGGAATTCAGCTGGAGGCGTTCAACCCAGTTGTTCCTGAGCCACTTGGTGCCTGCGCACAGGGCCGCGCGCGAAGCCCAAGGCCACAGCGCTAGCTGATGTGAAAGCGTGAGTTGCCTTTTTTGGCGCTAGCGGAGTTCTTGAAAGTGGACGCTTTGTGTTGCCGCGACTCGGTAAAACCGGTTTCCTGGAAGCGGCTGTGCCCCGAAGATGAGTTCACCTTGTCCCGGACCCAGCGTTCATATTTCACGCCAATGCCCAGACCGAGCAGGAACAGAAACACATTGAGAAAAAATGCAATCATGGTCTAGCGATTTTACAGCGGAGTTCAAAAAGCGTATCGATCTGTAACAGCATATACCATGCCAGCCTTGCAAATCAAGAACTAAGTCACGCTGGCCCCTGGTTTCGCGCCGAACCGCTGTCGCTGGGGTAGCTTTGCCTTTACTCAGCGCGGCTGAGGGCTTCGCGCAGGTGCTCGAGAAAGGCCTTTGCGGCACGCGGAAGGTTGCGGCCGGCCAGCGTTTGTACCTCGAAATGCCTTTCGGTCATTTCACGGTCCCGCAGCGGTACGCCGATCACGTCGCCCCGCTGCAGCCGGTTGCGCAAGGCCAGCTCGCCGCTGAAACCGATGCCGCCCTGCGCCGCGGCATAGGCAATGCACGGCTCAAGCCGATTGCATTCGAAAATGCTGTCAAAGACCAGGCCCTGGCGGCTGCAACTGATGTCGAACAGCTGCCTCACGGTGGAATCCTTGCCAGGCAGAGCGAGGGTGTGACCGACCAGTTGCGCCAGGGCCAACTGGCGCCGCCTGGCCAACGGATGGTCACGCGACAGCACCGCGATGATCGGTGAAGGGTGCCGCACTTCGACACTGATGCCGCGCTCGGAAACGGAACTGACGGTCACGCCGATATCGATCTTGCCTTGCCGCACGAGTTCGGGCACCTCGGCTTGCAACCTGACCTGCAGCTCGAAGCGGATGCCTGTGTACTGGCGCTGGAATTCGGCAATGAGGCCAGGGATGAACTCGGAAGCGAAACCCTCCGTGCTGGCCAGCAATACCGCGCCGGATTTCAAGCCCCGCAAGGCGTGGATTTCGTCGGCGACCCGTTCGATGTCTTGCCAGGCCCGCCTGGCATGGGTGGCCAGCAGTTCGCCCGCGGCGTTGGCCACCATGCCACGCGCCCGGCGCTCAAACAGCAAGGTGTCCAGTTCGGCCTCCAGATGCGCAACGTGTCGGCTGACGGCGGAAGGGGCCACACCGAGGCTTTCCGCCGCTTCGGTCACGGAGCCGGTCCGGACGACTTCAAGAAAGTGCCGCAGCGATGTTTCTTGCAGGACCAGGTGGTTCATCGTCTTGCGCATGCCAGGCTTCCTTTCTTGAAGTGCTCGTGAAGTATGGTTGTGCGTTGCGAATATCGCAACGAAAGATTAACTGATTTGCCGTTGCTGGAATGAACCTGCAAACCTACGATCGAGCCACACTTCACTCATGCCCAGTCGGGTCGGTCGCCATGAACCAGTTTTCCCCCATCAGCTTTTCGGTACGCCGATCGGCGTTGTGCGCATTGAGCCTTGCGGCATTGAGCATTTCTGGCGGGGCGTTCGCGGCGGACCCGGTTTACCCGGCGCGGCCCGTGACGCTTGTCGTTCCCTTTCCGCCAGGGGGCAGCAGCGACGTCATCGCGCGTGCCTTGGCGCCAAAGCTTGGCGAGCGGCTCGGGACCACGATCATCGTGGACAACCGGCCCGGCGCCGGTACGGCCATCGGAGCAGGCTATGTCGCCAAGGCCGCGCCGGACGGCTATACCTTGCTCCTGGGCTCGGGCTCGACGCTGACCTTGAATCCTGCGATCCGCAAGACCTTACCCTACGACTCGGTGAAGAGCTTTGAACCGGTGGGCATGGTCAGTCGGGCGGGCCTGGTGCTGCTGGCCAATCCGGGCGCGCCCGTCAAGAACCTCGAGGAGTTGAAGACCGCCGTCAAAGGCGCTCCGAACAAGTATGCGTATGCGTCGTTCGGGGCCGGGACCAGCTCCCATTTCGCGGCCGAGATGGGGTTTTACGCCATGGGCATCAAGCTCACGCACGTGCCCTACAAGGGCAGCGCGCCGGCGATGACGGACCTGATCGGCGGCCAGGTCCCGTTCTCCTTCGATACCGTCACGGCGGCCTTGCCGCAGCTGAAGGCCGGCAAGATCAAGGCCATTGCCATCGCCTCCCCCAAGCGGGTTGCGGCCTTGCCCGACGTGCCGACCTTCGCGGAGTCCGGCTACGCCGATGTCAAGCTCGAATCCTGGAGCATGCTGATGACTCCGCGCGGCGTGCCTGCCCCGGTCAAGGCCAAGCTGCAAAAAGCGCTGGCAGATACCTTGAGCGATGCGGGCGTACGCAAGGCCTTGTCCGACCAGGGGCTGGAGCCCAGTTATTCGACGGCGGCCGACGCTGCCGCCCTGATCGAAAACGAGCTGCCCTTGATGCGCGCAACCGCCGCCCGGGCCAACATCCAGGCTGACTGACCCATGCCATCTCCGACCGAGGACCTCGTTTCGCGCCCGGCAACCGAGCTGCGCCAACTGATCGCCAGTCGCGCCATTTCTCCCGTGGAGTTGCTCGAAGCCTGCATTGCGCGGATTGAGTCCGTCAATCCCTTCGTCAATGCGGTCACCGCCAAGTGCTACGAGCGTGCGCGCAGCGAGGCGCGTGCTGCCGAGCAGGCGGTGCTGCGAGGCGAGCCGCTGGGCCTGTTGCACGGCCTGCCTTTGGGCGTGAAGGACCTGGAGCCCACCGAAGGCCTGTTGACCACCTTTGGTTCGCCCCAGTATCGCAACCACGTACCGGCGCAGGACATCGAGCTCGTGGCGCGACTCAGGCGCGCCGGGGCGATCGTCACCGGCAAGACCAACGTGCCCGAGATGGGAGCCGGGGCCAATTCACGCAACCCGGTCTGGGGCGCCACTGGCAATCCATTCAATCCCAACCTCAATGCCGGCGGCTCCTCCGGCGGTTCGGCAGCGGCGTTGGCCTGCGACATGTTGCCGGTCTGCACAGGCTCGGACACGGGTGGGTCGCTGCGCATTCCCGCGGCCAAGTGCGGAGTCGTGGGCTTCCGGCCCTCGCCGGGAGTCGTGCCCAGTGTGCGCAAGCTGCTGGGCTGGACACCCATTTCAGTGGTCGGGCCGATGGGCCGGACGGTCGATGACGCCTGCCTGCAACTGGCGGCCACCGCAGGCGTGCATCCAGGCGATCCACTGAGCTACCCGCTCTATCCCCTGGCCTTCCTGAAGCCCGCTGCCGCGGATCTTGGCCGCCTGAAGGTGGCGTACAGCGCGGATCTGGGCAGCTGCGACCTCGAACCGGAGATCCGCGCGACCTTCCTGGCCAAGATCGAGGCCATGCGGCATTTGTTTGCGCGCTGTGACGAAGTGCCCTTCGAGCTTGGCGACGTGCACCGGTGCTTCGATGTGCTGCGTGCCGAAGCCTTCGTCGCCGGTACCCGCGAGGCGTACGAGCGCGACCCCGGCAGCCTGGGGCCCAACCCGCGCGCCAACTATGAGATGGGCCTGCGCATGAGCCTGTTGGACAGCGCCTGGGCGCAGGCCGAGCAAACGCGCATCCTGCAGCGCTTCCAGCGCGTCTTTGCCGACTACGACCTGGTGCTGACCCCGACGACCCCCGTGTCCCCGTTTCCCTGGACCGAGCCGCATGCCGCCAGCATCGACGGCAAACCCCAGAGCAACTACTACCGCTGGCTGGCATTGACGTATGTGATCACGCTGACCACGCATCCGGCCATCAGCCTGCCATGTGGGACAGACAGCAGCGGCATGCCGTTTGGCCTGCAGGTGGTCGGTCCTTTCCGGGGCGACCTGGCCGTGTTGTCGGCGGCCCGATCGATGGAAAAGGCCTTTGCAAAATCGCCGGCGTTGCGCAGGCCTCGGCCTGACCTGGGTGCCCTGTGCGCGCCAAGGCCCGCGCTCGACAGCATCGTCACCCATCCTCCGTACACGGACGCGGATCAACCGGCAGGTTCAACCAGAACGACGCAGTCGACGGTCTGAAGCCGCGCCGACCGAACGGTTGCAGGCAACCATTTGTTTCGTGCGAAGAGAAGCTAAAACGCGATCTCTACTCGTCGCTCACCATCGGGCAGATCGAATACTGTTGCGGGCACCGTGACCCGCACGTAGAACTGTGCGCCGGCGGGGCGAGGAAAACTTGCCCAGGCCGCTTCTTCCGCGGTCCGTAGCGCGGCAGTCCAAACCGTGTCGGGTTCGTCCAAATCAGAGGCCGCCTCCTCGATTGCCCGCGCATCAAGGTAGCCCTGTGCATCGCAATACGTGGTGACGACGCCGCCGGAATCGCCACAGGCTTGCTCCAGCGAACTGGCGAATCGGACTTCAGCGGCGATACGCTTGGAAGTGGGGAAATCAGGCGCTCCCGTGAGCGTTACTAGGTAAGGAATTTGCATTTTCCGCTCCTGTTGAATTGTCTGTATGAATATACAGCTTACTTCTGCGAGTGGCGTAAAATTTACCTCTCTAGCGTGGGGGTATATTCCATACAGCTTCACCGCGCGCCACTTCGGTCCAGCGCTGATAGCATTGCGCGATGTGCTCCAACTACCGGCCTGTCACCAGTTCGGATCGGATGCTGTCCTACTTCGGGGTCGAGCGGGACAAGAACGACGTACCGGCTGACGTGTGGCCTACCGGCCTGGCGCCGTTCATTCGCATTGCTGAAGACGGCTCCGGCAAATGGATCGCCGACGATGGGCTGTTCGGTTTGCTGCCTCACTTCGCCGTCGAAGTTGCGCAGGGGCGCAAGACCTACAACGCGCGCAGCGAGACGGTTGCAACGCTTCCCAGCTTCCGCCAGTCATGGGCCAAAGGCTGGCGCTGCATCGTTCCCGCGGAGTGCATCTACGAACCGAACTGGGAGACTGGCAAGGCCGTGCGTTGGATGATCCAGCGGCCCATGCAGGTGCCCATGGGGATCGCGGGCATCTACCGCATGTGGCATCACCCCGATGGCCGACAGATGTTCACGTTCGCCATGCTCACAGTGAATGCCGATGGCCATCCGATCATGAGCCGAATGCATAGGCCCGCGGAAGAGAAGCGCATGGTCGTGATCCTGGACCGCGAAGAGTACGGCCAGTGGTTGTCGTGCCCTGTGGCTGAGGCGTCGAAGTATTTTCGGCAGTGGACTGGTGCCCTTGAAGCGTTCCCCAAACCGCTACCGCCGCGGGCGCCCAAGACCACGAGCGGCAAGGTAATCGGGCCACCGGAGGGCGAGGGCGAAGGCCTGCTGTGACCCGCGCATTCTGGTTGCGGCCAGCGAAAAAGCCCTGACTCTTGCGAATCAGGGCTTTACATTTGGTGCCGGAGAGATGAATCGAACACCCGACCTTCTCATTACGAATGAGCTGCTCTACCGACTGAGCTACACCGGCATAAGCCCTCGATTATAGCGCGGTGTGGTAACTGGTTACACGCTCGACCTCATTTTTTGATCCAAGGATCACGCTGACGCGCTCGTGCAGCTTGCCGGGCTGGATGTCGAGGATGCGCTGCTTGCCATTGGTTGCGGCGCCGCCGGCTTGCTCGATCAGCCAGCCCATGGGGTTGGCTTCGTACATCAGGCGCAGCTTGCCCGGCTTCTCGGGTTCGCGCTTGTCCCAGGGGTACATGAAGATGCCGCCGCGCGTCAGGATGCGGTGCACGTCGGCCACCATGGAGGCGACCCAGCGCATGTTGAAGTTCTTTTCGCGCGGGCCTTCGGTGCCGGCCAGGCATTCGTCGATGTAGCGCTTCACCGGGGCGTCCCAGTGCCGCATATTGCTCATGTTGATCGCGAATTCCTTGGTGTCGGCCGGAATGCGCACATTCTCCTGGGTCAGCACGAACGAGCCTTGCTCGCGGTCCAGCGTGAACATGGCCACGCCATCGCCCACGGTCAGCACCAGCGTGGTCTGCGGCCCATAGACGCAGTAGCCGGCTGCCACCTGCTTGTTGCCGGGCTGCAAGAAGTCGTTCTCATTGACGCCGGGGTGGTCGTCGGGCTTCTTGAGCACGCTGAAGATGGTGCCGATGCTCACGTTCACGTCGATGTTGCTCGAGCCGTCCAGCGGATCGAACAGCAGCAGGTATTCGCCTTGCGGGTAGCGGTTGGGCACCACATAGATGCCCTCCATTTCCTCGGAGGCCATGGCCGCCAGGTGGCCGCCCCATTCGTTGGCCTCGATCAACACTTCGTTGGCGATGATGTCGAGCTTTTTCTGCACCTCGCCTTGCACGTTCTCGCTGCCCGCGGTGCCCAGCACGCCGCCGATCGCGCCTTTGTTGACTGCCTGGCTGATGCTCTTGCAGGCGCGCGCCACCACTTCGAGCAGCAGGCGCAATTGCGAGGGGATCAGGCCGTCGACGCGCTGTTGTTCAACGAGGTAACGGGTGAGGGAAATTTTGGAAGACATACGGAATTCCTTAATCGGCAAGCGCACGCGTCACGACTTCACGCACATCGTTGCTCAGATCGGGTTTGGCTGCAACCCGCGCGATGGCTTCGCGCGCGGCGTGGCGGTATGGTTCGGCCAGCTTCTTCCAGCGGTCCAACGCACGGGCCAGGCGTGCGGCCACTTGCGGGTTGATGGCGTCGAGCTCGATCACGCGCTCGCTCCAGTACACGTAGCCCGCGGCATCGGCACGGTGAAAGCCGCCGGGGTTGGCGCTGCAGTAGCTGAAGATCACGCTGCGGGCCCGGTTCGGGTTGCGCAGGTTGAAGTCCGGGTGCGCCATCAGTTGCTTGACGGCGGGCAGCACATTGCCAGCGCGATCGGGGGCACCGGCCTGCAGGGCAAACCACTTGTCCAGCACCAGGGCCTCATCCTTGAACAGGGCGTGGAATTGGGCCAGGGCATTCGGTGCCAGCGCGTGGCCGCTGGAGACCAGGGCCGTCAGCGCATTGAAGCGGTCGGTCATGTTGCTGGCGTCCTTGAAGCGCTGCAAGGCCTTGCCAGGCCAGACCGTATCGCCGCTGTGGCGTGCCGCCAGGCACAGCTGCGCCAAGGCCAGGCCGGCCAATGCACGGCGCCCGGATGAGACGGGATCGGGCCGGTAGCCGCCGTTTTCGCGGTGCGCATCCCAAGCCCATTGCCAGTCCTGCGCCAGCGCCGTGGCAAGCTGCCCGCGCATCGCTTCGCGCACAGCGTGTACGCGCTGCGGGTCGACCACGTCGAGCTGCTCGGCGATATAGGTTTCGGCCGGCAGGGTCAGCACCAGTTCCTTGAACGCCGCGTCCAGGGTGGGGTGGCGCAGCACGCTGCGCATGGCTTCGATAAAGGGCTCGTCCAGCACCGGGCCGCTGGCCAGGGGCGCGTCGGATGCGATCGAGTTGATGGCGCGCGCGACCGCCAGGCGCTGCCCGGCTTCCCAGCGGTTGAAGGGGTCGGTGTCGTGCGCCAGCAGGATCAGCAATTGCGCGTCGGTGTACGCGAAATCGAGCACCACCGGTGCGCTGAATCCTCGCAGGATCGAGGGCACCGGTTCGACGTCGACATTGATGAAGGTGAAGCTTTCGCTTTGCTGCGTCAGCACGAAGGTGCGCGAGCCTTTTTCCGCCATGCGCCAGTGCGCCAGCTGCAGCGGCAGTTCACGGCCGTCCTCGGCCAGGAGGCCCAGCGCCACGGGAATCACGAACGGTTCCTTGTCCGGCTGCCCCGGGGTGGGCGCGCAGCTTTGGCTCAAGGTCAGCGTGTAGGTTTGCGCCGCCGCGTCGTAGCTGCCGGCAGCATGCACGCGTGGTGTGCCGGCCTGGCTGTACCAGTGCTTGAACTGGGGCAGCAGGCGCGCCAGGTCGGATTCGGGGTTGGCGTCGGCAATGGCCTGCGCGAAGTCGTCGCAGGTCACGGCGTGTCCGTCGTGGCGCTGGAAGTACAACCCCAGTCCCATGGCAAATCCCTGGCGACCAACCAGGGTCTGCATCATGCGCACCACCTCGGCACCTTTTTCGTAGATGGTGACGGTGTAGAAATTGTTGATTTCCAGGTACTGGTCGGGCCGCACCGGGTGCGCCATCGG
>DATILI010000337.1:0-17027 GCA_035476635.1 Burkholderiaceae bacterium
CGGCGTGGCGAACATCCGCGAGGCCATCGCGCAAGGCGATGTGCTGCAGGTCAACCTGACACGACGCGAGGATTGCGCCTTCGAGGGCGATGCCTGGGCTTTGTACGAGGATCTTGTATCGGCCCATCCGGCACCCTTTGCGGCCTTTCTGGAGGGACCCGGCTTTGCCATCGCCAGTTGCTCGCCCGAACGCTTCCTCCACAAGCGAGGCAGCCAGCTCGAGGCGCGCCCGATCAAGGGCACGGTGGCCCGAGGCGGCTGCGCTGCCGAAGACGCCACGCGGCGCCAATGGCTCGCCGCAAGCCCCAAGGACCGCGCGGAAAACGTCATGATCGTCGACCTCATGCGCAACGATCTGGGCCGCGTGGCGGTGATCGGAAGCGTGCACGTGCCCGAACTGTTTGCGCTGGAGCCCTACGCCAGCGTGTGGCAGATGGTGTCCACGGTGCGCGCGCAATTGCGTAGGGACTGCGGCATCGATCAGCTGTTGCGCGCCTGTTGGCCCCCGGGTTCGATGACCGGCGCGCCGAAGCTCAAGGCGATGGAGATCATCGAGGCTCTCGAACCGGTGCGCCGCGGCTTGTATGCCGGCTCAATAGGCTATCTGGACTGCCGTGGCAACATCGATCTGTCAGTCGTCATCCGCACGGCCGTCGTTGCAGACGGGCGCGTGATGCTGCAGTTTGGCGGCGCCGTGGTGGCCGACTCAGACCCTGCGGCCGAGTGGGCGGAAACCGTGGCCAAGGGGCGATGCATGGTCGAGGTACTGGAGCAACGCGGATAAATGGCCGGGTTTCAGCGGGCGAAGTAGTTGCTGGCAATCGGTTCCAGGCCGAGTTACTTGGCGGTGGGCATGACAAACTCGGCGCCGTTGCCAATGCTTTCGGGCCAGCGCTGCATGATCGATTTCTGCTTGGTGTAGAAGCGCACGCCTTCTTCGCCGTACGCGTGCATGTCGCCGAACAGGCTTCTCTTCCAGCCGCCGAAGCCGTGCCAGGCCATGGGCACGGGGATCGGCACGTTGATGCCGACCATGCCGACCTGCACACGCCGGCTGAACTCGCGCGCCACATTGCCGTCGCGCGTGAAGCAGGACACGCCGTTGCCGTATTCGTGCGCGTTGATGAGCTCCACCGCCGCCGCCAGGTCCTTCACGCGCACACAGCCCAGCACCGGGCCGAAGATCTCTTCCTTGTAGATTTTCATGTCGGGCGTGACGTTGTCAAACAGCGTGCCGCCGACCCAGAAGCCACCGTCGCAGCCCGCACCGGCCATGGCCGCCTTGAACTTGCGGCCGTCCACCAGCAGTCTGGCGCCTTCGGTCTCGCCTTCGGCGATGTAGCCGGTGATGCGGCTGGCCGCGGCACTGCTGACGATCGGGCCCATTTCCGCGTCCAGTTCCGCGCCGTTCTTGATCTTGAGCGCCTTGGTGCGCGCGGTGAGCATCGGCATGATCTTGTCGGCCGCGTCGCCGACCAGCACGGCGAGCGAGATGGCCATGCAGCGCTCGCCGGCCGAGCCATAGGCCGAGCCGATCAACGCGTCCACCGCTTGTTCCAGGTCGGCGTCGGGCATCACCACCATGTGGTTCTTGGCGCCGCCCAGGGCCTGCACGCGTTTGCCGTGGCGTGCGCCGGTTTCATAGATCTTTTGTGCAATCGCAGTGGAGCCGACAAAGGACAGTGCCTTCACGTCCGGGTGCTCCAGCAATGCATCGACCGCTTCCTTGTCGCCTTGCACCACGTTGAACACGCCATCCGGCAGCCCGGCCTGCCGGAGCAAATCGGCCATCAGCATCGAGGCGCTGGGGTCCAGCGGACTCGGCTTGAGGATGAAGCTGTTGCCCGCGGCAATCGCCACCGGGTACATCCACATGGGCACCATCACGGGAAAGTTGAACGGCGTGATGCCGGCCACCACGCCCAAGGGCTGGCGCATGGTCCAGTTATCGATGCCGGTGGAGACCTGGTCGGTGTAGTCGCCCTTGAGCAGTTGCGGGATGCCGCAGGCGAATTCGACGATGTCGATGCCGCGCGTGACCTCGCCCTGCGCGTCGGTGAACACCTTGCCATGCTCGGCCGTGATCGCATGCGCGAGTTCGTCGCGGTGCTTGTTCAGGAGCTCGAGGAACTTGAACATGACGCGGGCGCGCCGGATTGGCGGTGTATCGGCCCAGGCCGGGAATGCGGCTTGCGCAGCGGCGACCGCAAGGCCCACCTCGGCGCTGCTGGCCAGGGCCACCTTGCCGGTGACCGCTCCGGTGGCAGGGTTGAAGACATCCTGGGCGCGGCCCGAGGTACCCGCGACAACGCGGCCGCCGATGTAGTGGTCAATATTTGCAGTGCTCATAGAAAAGCTCCCAGGTAGTGTGGCGAGTGTCGCCAAAAGATTGCCGCTGTTCCAATGATTTCGCCAAAACAGGGGTATAAGTTCGGCAAATATGATCTCCGCGTTCGACCCCCAGACCCTGCGTGCCTTCGTTGCCGTGGCGCGAGAGGGAAATGTATCGCGTGCAGCGCAAAGTTTGCACCTGAGCCAACCCGCGGTCAGCCTGCAGCTCAAGGGGCTGGCGCAAAACACCGGCCTCACCTTGTTTACCCGCACGCCGCAGGGGCTGGCGCTGACCCGTGACGGCGCGGCCCTGCTGCCGCAGGCCGAGAAGGCGCTGGCTGCGTTGGCCGACTTCTCGCACGCGGCCCAGAGCCTGCACAGCACGGTGCGCGGTACCTTGCGCATCGGCACCATCCTCGACCCGGAGTTCACCCGGCTCGGCGCGTTCCTGAAGGAGTTGGTCGAATCGGCGCCGCAGATCGAAACCGAGCTGCGCCAAGGCATGAGCGGCGATGTGCTCGCGCAAATCGGCCGCGGTGAGCTGGACGTCGGCTTTTATCTCGGCCTGCCCTTCGATGCCGGAACCAACCAGGCGCAAGCGCCCATGCGCCGTGCGCGCGGCGCCCTTGAATTTGAGTCCAAGGCCCTGACCCATTTCACCTACCGCGTACTGGCACCGGCCGGCTGGGGCCCGCAGGTCCTGGGCAAGGACTGGAAAAGCCTGGCCGCCTTGCCCTGGCTGGCCACGCCGCCGGCTTCTGCCCATCACCGCCTGCTGGCGGGCGTGTTCGGCCCCTTGGGGCTGGAGCCGCGCCGCGTCGCGCTGGTGGACCAGGAAGCCTCGATGCTCGACCTGGTCAAGTCCGGCGTCGGCTTGAGCCTGGTGCGCGACTCCATCGCCATTCGCGAAAGCCAGGCGCATGGTTTGGTGATTGCCGACCGCGTGAGCCTGGACTGCGTTCTCAACTTCGTCGGCCTGAAGTCGCGCCAGGCGGAGCCGGTGCTTGTCAGCGCCTGGCAGGCGATGCAACGAGCCTGGGGCTGACAATGCCCTGCTGCGCGAGGCGTATAGTGCGCAGGCAGACGCCCGCCATCAAAGCTTGATCCGGGGAGGAAACACACCATGGCCAAGGTGCTCGCACTATTGATTCTTCTCCTGGCGGCGCGCCAGGCCGCCGCGGCGGATCCGGGTTACTACCTCGTCAGCGTCTATGAAAACGAGGGAGAAAAATCAATCGACTTCCGCTACTGGACGGTCAAGTTTCCCGGCTCGCCCGAGGTCCGTTGGCCCGAGCTCGGTTTTAGCTACGGCGTGACCAAGCGCTGGACCACCGAAGTCTTTGCCAGCTACATCGGGTCCAGGAAAATGGGCACCCGCATCAGCACCTTGAATTGGCAAAACGACTACCTGCTGACGCAGGGCCAATATCCGTTCGACCTGGCTGTGCACACCAACCTCATCTCCTACCGCGAGGCGGGTGCCGGCTATGCGCTGGAGGCCGGGCCCGTGGTGCAAACCGAAGTCGGCAGGACACAGCTCAATGCCAACGTGTTTCTCGACCGCAGCTACCACGGCACGGAGCGCAGCCGCGCGCAGATGAAGTACCAGTGGCAGGCCAGATACCGCTGGAAGCCCGGCTTTCAGTTCGGCGTGCAGGGGTTCGGCGAATTGGGAGACTGGGACCACTGGGCGCCGCATGGCAAACAATCACACCGCGCCGGCCCGGTGATCTCTGGCACCTTGCCCTTGGGCAGCGGCACGCAGGCGCTCAAATATCAGGTGGCTTACCTGGGCGGTTCGATCCGCGGGCGGCACGGCAAGATGCTCTCCATGCGCCTGCAGTACGTGTTTGACTGACCTGCTGGCGCTTATTGGCGCACGCCGGGTTGCATGCCGAGGTGCTTGCGCATCAGGCGCTCAAACTCGGCGCGGGGCAGTGGCGGACTGAACAGGTAGCCCTGGTAGGCATGGCAATTCTGCCGCGCCAGGAAGTCGCGCTGCGCGGCGGTTTCTACGCCCTCGGCGATCACGGCCAGGCCCAGGCTCTCGGCCAGGGCGACGATGGTGCGCGCGATGGCCGCGTCGTTCGGGTCGGTCAGCACGTCGCGGACAAAGCTTTGGTCGATCTTGAGCTGGGCCAGTGGCAAGCGCTTCAAGTAGCTCAGGCTCGAGTAGCCGGTGCCGAAGTCATCGAGCGAAAAGCACAGGCCCTGCGCATTCAGCGCACTCATCTTGGCGATGGTGTCCTCGACGTCGTCCAGCAGCAGGCTTTCGGTCAGTTCCAGTTTGAGCTGCCGCGGATTGGCGCCGCTTGCGGCCAGCGCGGCACGCACCTGCTCGACAAAGTCGGCCTGGCGGAACTGGCGCGGGCTGACATTGACCGCCAGCGTGAGATCGGCCAGCACGCGGTCACTCGCCCACGCGGCCAGTTGCGCGCACGCGGTGTCGAGCACCCACTGGCCCAGGGGCAGGATCAGGCCGGTCTCCTCGGCCACCGGGATGAAGCGCGCGGGGGAAACAAAGCCGTGTTCCGGGTGCCGCCAGCGCAGCAGCGCCTCGGCGCCGGTGGCCCGGCCGGACTCGATCTGCGGCTGGTAGTAGAGCTCGAACTGCTGCTCCGCCAGCCCGGCGCGTATGTCGAATTCAAGCGTGGCGCGCGCACTCACCACCGCCTGCATCTGCGGATCGAAAAAGCGCAAGGTATTGCGGCCCGCAGACTTGGCCTGGTACATGGCCAGGTCGGCGCGCTTGAGCAATTCGTCGACCGTCTCGCGCTGGTCGTGAAACAGGGTGATGCCGATGCTGGGCGTGCTGTGGTGCACGTAACCGGCGACCAGGTAGGTCTGGTTCAGCAAGGCGAGGACTTTCTGCCCGACAGCCTCGCTGTGGGCCGCGGCCTCTTCGACGTCGGCGCTCAGGTCTTCAAGCACCACCACGAATTCGTCTCCGCCCTGGCGCGCCACGGTATCGCCTTCGCGAACGCAGTGGATCAGGCGCTCGGCGACCTGTTGCAGGAGCAGGTCGCCCTTGTCGTGGCCCAGCGTGTCGTTGAGTGTCTTGAAGTTGTCCAGGTCGATGAACAGCAGCGCCCCGTGGCGGTTGCGCCGCGCGCTGGTGGCCAGGGCCTGCTGCAGGCGGTCCATCAGCAGCCGCCGGTTGGGCAGCCGGGTCAGCGGGTCGTAGAAGGCCAGGTACTTGATCTCTTCCTCGGCCGCCTTGCGCTGGGTCAGGTCGGTCAAGGTGACCAGGTATTCGTCGCCGACCACGATGCCCGTGAACTCGACCGCGCGGCGTTGGCCGTCCTGGCGGACGATTTCGTATTCCTGCGGCTCCAGGACCGTGCCTTGGTCCCGTACCTTTTTCTGGGCCGCACGCCAGGCCTCGCGCACGCGCTCGCGGTAAGCCGGGTCGGGATAGGCTTTGTGCCACCAGTCGGCGAGGTTCGGCGTGTCGACCTCGGTGTAGCCGGAAATCTGCACAAAGTGTTCATTGCGAAACACGATGGTGCCCTGCTTGTCGACCAGGCAGACGCCGACCGGCAGGCGGCGCAAGACGTTGCGCAGCCGCTGCTCGCCCTCGCGCCAATCCAGTTCGATGCGCTTGCGTGCGCTGATGTCTTGCACCACGGCAATGTGGAAGTCGGGGTCGGCACCTTGAGCCCACATCGGTGAGATCGTGAGGCTCACCCACACCGGATGGCCGTCCTTGTGGATATAGCGCTTTTCGATCTGGTACTCGTCGAGTGCGCCGGCCTTGATCTGGTCCAGCTCCGGCAGGCCAAGGGCCAGATCGTCGGGGTGGGTGATGGACTTGAAATCCAGCGCCATCATCTCCTGCTCCGTGTAGCCCACGATCTCGCAGTATTTCTGGTTGATGCGCTCGAAGCGGCCGGTCAGGGTGTTGACCTGGGCCACGCCGACAGCGGCCTGGTTGAACAGTGCGCGAAAGCGCCCCTCGCTGTCTTCCAGCGCGTCGCCGGTTTTCGCGGCACGCGCCAGTGCCAGCGCGCGCTGGCTCGCCAGCAGCATGACCAGCGCACCCAGCAGCACCGAAATCACCGCGCCCGAGAGGCCGACCTGCAGGGGTTGGCGCCGCTCGGATTCGGACAAAAAAGCCGTGGAAGGATCGAACGCCAGCTGCCAGCGCCGGCCATGTACCGCGAGTTCGTGCACGTGGCTGGATTCGGAGCGGTCGCCCTCGCCATACAGGGGGCGCAGGCGCTTGTCAGTGATGCCAGGCAGCAGCGAGCCTTGGTCGATCAGTGTCAGCGCCAGGCCTTGCAGGCGGCCTTCCTGCTCGAGCGCCTGAATCAGGTCGTACGCGCGGATGGTGACGGCGACCGCACCGAGAAAGCCGTTCTGGCCCGGCACCGGGGCACCGTTGGCGGCGGTGAATACCGGCACGCGGATCACGAACCCGGGCCGGTGCGTGGTCTCCTGCAGCAAGTCAAAAGGTGCGCTGGCGACCGGGTTGCCAGTGTCGCGCGAATAGCGCATCGATGCCAGATTGGCCGGCTGGGCACTGATGTCCAGGCCCAGGATGCGTTCGTTGCCAGCCATGGGCCATAGATAGTCGGCAACGAAATACTCACTGCGCTGGCCTGCCGGGTGGATCGCGAAGTCTGGATAGCCGAGCGGGTTCAGCGAGCGGTCGGCGCGTACGCTGGCTTCGTAGGCTGCCCGCTGCGTGGCGCTGACATAACGGGTGAACGCGAAGTTCTTGATGCCCGGATAGCGCGCCTGCACGTCCAGCAGGTGTACCGCGCGGTCGAATGCGGCGCGGTCCAGCGACGGGTTGATGGCGAACAGGCCGCGCAGGCCGAACACGATCTCGGTGTAGCCATCGATGCGCCTGTTCAGTGCTTCGGCGAACGCGTTGGCGGCCTGGGTGAAGCGTGCACGCTCAATGGCCGCGCCCGCCTGGCGCTGCTGGTGGGCCAGCAGTGCGCTGCCGGCAAGGCCGAGCAAGGTCACCGCCAGTCCCAGCATCCAGGGGCGAAGCGTGAGGAGAGGCGTGCTTCTCGCCATCTTGTCCATACCGGGAATCGCATCGGAACAGGCGGCGCCTGCCGTTTGCGCAGATCCCTCTTTTTTAGTGAGAACGGGCTCTAGGATAAAGCCGTTTTCAAGTCGGTTGGCACCTTTAGCGGCATCGTGAGAAGAATCTGAGCCATGCCTTTGCCCAGAGGATCGTTGCGCAGCGAGGCCATGCCGCCGCCATCCAGCGCGCGGGTGCAGAGAAAGTTCATGGCGTGGATGCCGGGCACGTCGAAACGGGTGACCTCGCCCTGCACCAGGTGGCCCAGCCATTGCGCCACGCGCGCCTCGGTCAACTGCGCGCGCAACAGCGGCAGCCATTCGGGGCGGCGGGCGATGACCCCGATGTTGGAGCTGTCGCCCTTGTCACCCGAACGCGCCCAGGCGAGTTGGACCAGCGGCACTTCGATGGTGTCGCTTGCAGCGGTTTCACCAGGGGCCGCGGATTCGACTGGTGCACGGAGAGTAGGCGCTGGCACCGGCGCCTGTCCTGCCGGCACCGCTACAGGCAATGGCTGCCCATCGATCCAGACCTGCGGTGCGAGCCGCGCCTTGTCCAGCAGGAAGGCGAACTGCTTGATCGCGGGCGACGGGCTGGGCCGGCCGGCGGCGCCGGTGGTGCCCGGCGACCAACTGGTGCCGGCCGGGGCGATCTCGCGCGCAAACAATTCGAGCGCGGCCTTTTGCGGATGCATCACGGCCAGGTGCAGCACTGCTTCGCGTACCTGCGCTGTGCGCGCATGGGGCCCGAAGTTGCCGGCCTCGCTGCCCAGCACCTCGATGTGGCTGCGCGTGTAGTCCGCCAGGCCAAGCGCGGCGAGCAGTTCGCGGGTGCGCGTGAGGATCGCCTCGCCGGTGCGGCGCGCCTTCTTCGCCGCATCCATCCCGACGATGGTGAGCTGCGCGTTGCAACGAAAGCCGTCCAGGTACGTGGACGACACCTTGTAGGCCGGGCCGGGCGCCAGGCCGCGTGCGCCGCGCACGTCCACGCGGTGTTCACCCAGTTGCTGCAGCCGAACTTGCGTGAAGTCGCACGTCACATCGGGCAGCAGGTAGCGGCGCGGGTCGCCGATCTCATACAGCATCTGCTCGCTGATGACGGCCGGGTTCACCAGCCCGCCGGTGCCCGGCGGCTTGGTTGCGACGAAGCTGCCGTCGGCACTGCATTCGATCACCGGGTAGCCGATGTGCGGCCAGTCGGGCACGTCTTCCCAGTCGGTGTGCAGGCCGCCCGTGGCCTGGCAGCCGCACTCGATGATGTGGCCGGCCAGGCTGCCTTGCGCCAGGCGGTCGTAGTCGTCGCTTGTCCCTTCAGCCTTCCAGCCGAACGCATGCATCAGCGCGCCCAGCGTGACGGCGCTGTCGACGCAGCGGCCAGTGATGACGATTTGCGCACCCGCGTCCAGCGCGGCTTTCACCGGCAGGGCGCCGAGATAGGCGTTGGCGGTCAGCACCTTCTCGGGCAAGGTGGCGCCGCTTTGCAATTCGCGCACCTCTTCATGGCGCAGCTGGGGCAACAGCGGCAGAACGTCGTCGCCCTGCACCACGGCGACCTTCACCTGCACGCCCTGCTCGGCAGCAAGCGCCTGGATCGCCTGCGCGCATGCCTGCGGGTTCACGCCGCCGGCATTGCTGATGACGCGGATGTTTTTCGCCACCACGTCTTTCAGCAGCGTCTTCATCGTCACGGAGACAAAGTCGGTCGCGTAGCCCAGCTCGGGGTTCTTGCCGCGTGCCGCAGCGAGGATCGACATGGTGAGTTCGGCCAGGTAGTCGAACACCAGGAAGTCGATGTTGCCGCGCTGCACCAGCTGCGGCGCACCGACGCTGCTGTCGCCCCAGAAGCCGGACGCGCCGCCAATGCGGATGACCTTGCCGGAGTCTTTGCGCGCGTTGTGGTTGTCGGCTGCCATGTTCACTGCCCCTTCCATTCGGGCTTGCGCTTTTCCTGGAAGGCTTTCTGCCCTTCCTTGGCGTCCTCCGTCAGCGTGAACAACGCGATCTGGCTCTCGGTGAACGACATGGATTCCTCGAACGCCATGGCCTCGATCTTCTTCATGGTGTACAGGCCGCGCCGAACGGCGGCGGGTGACTTGTCCAGCAGGCGTTCGAGCAGCCATTGCAGCTTGGCGTCCACGTCGTCATCCACGTAGTTCACCAGGTTGAATGCGAGGGCCTGCTCCGAACTCAGGGGCTCGCCGGTGAGGCACAGCTCGGCGAGCTTGCGCCGCGGGATCAGGTGTTGCAGCACCGACAGCACCTGCGCCGGGAACACGCCGACCTTCACCTCGGGCAAGCCGAACACCGCGTGGCGCGCGGCCACCGCCATGTCGCACATGGCCAGCAGCCCCATGCCGCCGGCCATGCAGGCGCCGTTGACCCGCGCGATCAGCGGCACATTGCTGGACTTGGCGATGCGCAGCAGTTGCGCCAGGTGACCGTAGGGCTCCGAGTAATCAGTCGTAAAAGCCTTCGCCGATTGCAGGTCGGCGCCGGCGCAAAAGGCCTTGCTGCCGGTGCCGGTGATGACGATGGCGCGCACGCTGCGGTCGGTTTGCGCCGCGGTGATGGCCTGTGCCATGCCCGCCAGCACCGTGTGGCTCATGGCGTTGCGGCGCTCTTCGCGGTTGATCGCCAGCCATAGCGCGGGACCGCGCTGCTCCACCAGCAGTTCGCCGGCGGCGGAAGTTTCGCTCATGTCTTGTCTCCAGGAAGCGGTTTGAATGCTTTATACCCGGCGCACGCCTGCATGGGATGTCACTGGTGCGGCAGGTGCTGCCCAGCAGGTAGGATCGAGGCCATGGAGGATCTCAAACCGCGCGTCGAGCCGCAAGACAGCCCCGAGGGTGCGCGCGCGCACGTCCTGGGTAGCTGGACGGCTGCGCAATTTGCCGATCCGGGCGCGCACAAGGGGGCAGCGCAGGCGCTCAAGGCGCGTGGCAATGCGGCGGGCATGCACTGGGACCTGCGCGCACTGCACCAGCTCGACCACACCGGCGCCCAGTTGCTCTGGAACCATTGGGGCCGCAAATGGCCCGGGCAGCTCGATGCCTTGCCGGCCCAGCGCGCCGTGCTGGACAGGGTTGCCCAGTACAGCGTGGATTCACCCTTGCGACCGCCGGTGACCTGGTGGCAGCGCTACCTGGCGCTGGGCGCCTTGCTGTTGCACCTGTTCAAGCACCTGAAGGGCTTCATCCGGCTGATCGGCCAGTTGCTGATCAACCTGGTGCGCCTGGTGCGCGCGCCGCACGAGGGCCCCTGGCGCGACGTGTCGGGCCACCTGTACAACATCGGCGCGACGGCGTTGCCAATCACGGCGCTGGTCGGCTTCCTGATCGGCGTGGTGCTGGCCTATCTGACCTCGCGCCAGCTGCGCCAGTTTGGCGCCGATGCCTTCATCGTGAACATTCTGGGCGTCTCGCTGGTCCGCGAGTTGGGGCCGATGCTGGCCGCCATCCTGATCGCGGGCCGCTCAGGCTCGGCCATCACGGCCCAGATCGGCGTGATGCGCGTGACCGACGAACTCGACGCCATGCGCGTGATGGGCATTTCGCACAACTACCGGCTGGTGATGCCGCGCGCCATGGCGCTGGCACTGGCCATGCCGCTGATCAGCGTCTGGACAACCTCCGCCGCGCTGGCCGGCGGCATGCTCGCGGCTTACCTGGCCATGGACATCACGCCGGCGTACTTCATGACGGCCTTGCCCAACGCCGTGGAGATCCAGAACCTGACCTTGGCCACGGCCAAGTCGACGGTGTTCGGCGTGCTGATTGCGCTGATCGGTTGCCACTACGGCCTGCGCGTGAAGCCCAACACCCAGAGCCTGGGCGAAGGCACGACGGCCTCGGTGGTGACCTCGATCACCGTGGTCATTCTGGTGGACGCGCTGTTCGCCGTGGTGTTCAAGGATATCGGCATATGAACAGCGATCCTGCGAACAACGCCGACGTTCCGGCCAACGTGGTGGAAATCAGGAAACTCTGGACGGTGTTCAATACGCCCGAGCGCAAGTACGTGATCCACAAGGACCTGGACCTGAGCATTGCGCGCGGCGAGGTGCTGTCGTTGGTGGGCGGCTCGGGCACGGGCAAGACCGTGCTGCTGCGCCAGATGCTGGGGCTGGAAACGCCGGCCCAGGGCAGCGTCGAAGTGCTGGGGCGCCCGCCCAGTTCCCTGGGCGAAAAGGGCGCGGCCAGCCGCGTGGGCATGCTGTTCCAGCATGGCGCGCTGTTCTCGGCGTTCAATGTGCTGGAGAACATTGCGTTTCCGTTGCGTGAGCTCAAGACCCTGCCGGGCAAGCTGATACGCGACGCCGCCATGGTGAAGCTGCAGATGGTCGGGCTGGGCCCGGAGCACGCCACCAAGATGCCCAGCGATTTGTCCGGCGGCATGATCAAGCGGGTGGCGCTGGCGCGCGCGCTCATCATGGACCCGCCCTTGCTGCTGCTGGACGAACCCACGGCTGGCTTGGACCCGGAAAGCTCGGACAGCTTCGTTACCTTGCTGCGCTCCTTGCACCGCGACATGGAGCTGACGGTGGTGATGGTCACGCACGACCTGGACACGCTGTTTGAACTCAGCACCCGCATTGCCGTGCTGGCCGACCAGAAGGTCATCGTGAATGGTCCGCCCAAGCAGGTGATTGCGTTTCGCCACCCATTCATCGAACAGTTTTTCCTGGGTGAACGCGGCCAGCGCGCAATGGCGTTGTTGCGCGAATATCCGTTCGCGGTGTAGAACACAGTAAAGGAACCGACATGGAAAACAAAGCCCATGCCATGGCCGCAGGCATCTTCGTGCTGGTGGTCTCGGCGCTGCTGGCCGCGTTGGCCGTATGGCTCACGCGCGACCAGGGCGAGCGCCATCTCTATGAAATTTCGACGCAAGAGACCGTCTCCGGCCTGCAACCGCAGGCGGCCGTGCGCTACCGTGGTGTGGATGTGGGCAAGGTCGTCTTCATCGGGTTCGACCCCGCGGCCAAGGGCAACATCCTTTTGCGCCTGGCCGTCGACAGCGAAGCGCCGATGACGCAGGCGACCGTTGCCAAGCTGGGCTACCAGGGCGTGACCGGCCTGGCTTTCATTCAGCTGGACGACGGTGGCCAACCCGCTCCCGCCCTGGTACCCGATGACGCCCATCCGCCGCGCATTCCGCTGAAAGACGGGCTTTTTGGCACTCTCTTGAACCAGGGTACGGCGATCATGGAAAAGGTTGGCGAGGTCACCACGCGCATGAACCAACTGATGAACGACGACAACCAGAAGCGGCTGGCCACGGCGCTGGACAACATCGGCCAGGCGGCGGCTGGGGTGAACCAGCTGGCTACCCGCCTGGACGGCACGACCAGGCAGCGGCTCGATCCGGCACTCGTCGCGCTGCAGGAAATGGCCGGCGAAACCACCAAGACCATGCGCTCGATGGGCGCCAGCGCCGACAGTGTGGCCAAGACCTCCGCCGAGGTGGGCAAGACGGCGCAGCGGCTGAACGAAAAGGATGGCCCGATCGACCGGCTGGCCGAAGGCACGGAGGCGCTGTCGCACGCCGCGGATTCCTTCAATGCCGCCACCTTGCCGCGCATCAACCGCGTGACCGACGAAACCTCGCGCGCGGCGCGCCAACTCAGCCGCACCGTGAACGCGATCAACGACAACCCGCAGTCGCTGCTGTTCGGCAGCGGTGCCGCGTCGCCAGGCCCTGGTGAGCCGGGCTTTCTCGCACCAGGAGCCAGTAAATGAGCCGCAGCCTTGTGAATCGCCGGATTCTCTCCTTGGTCTTCATGGTGGGCCTGTCTGGCTGCGCGCTGCCCGACCGGCCGACGCGTGGCACGCTCTATGACTTCGGCCCCGGTGCGCTGGCAGCGCAGCCATCGAATCGCATGGCAGCGCTGCCGCCGCTGGCCCTGGCCGATATCGAGTCCAGCGGCGTACTGGAAGGCACCTCGGTGCTTTACCGCCTGGGGTACGCCGACGCGCAGCAACTGCGGCCCTATGCGCAGGCGCGCTGGAGCATGCCGCCGGCGCAATTGGTGCGCCAGCGGATCCGTGAACATCTTGCGCAGCGCCGCGCGGTGCTCAACGCCGGCGAGGGCGCGGCGCTGGTGCGCAGCGGCGGCCTGGCGCCACTGGTATTGCGCATCGAGCTTGACGAGTTCAGCCACTGGTTCGAATCGCCGACCCAGAGCAGCGGCCTGATCCGGCTGCGGGCCACGGTGGTCGAGAACACGGCCGGCGGTGAACGGCTGCTGGCCCAGCGCAGCGTGGTGGTGCAGCGCCCGGCGCCCAGCTCCGACGCACCCGGCGGCGTACGGGCGCTGGCCGCCGCGACCGATGGCGCGGCCGAGGAGATCAGCCAATGGCTGCAGCAAGTGCGCTGATGCATGGCGCCCACAGGGATCCGATATGAGCACAGCGATTGAGCAACAGTTGCAGGGCATGGGGCTGGAGCTGGTCGGCCATTGCGGCAGCCTGGCCGAACGCGGGCCGCAGTTGCTGCAGCGCTGCGCCCTGCTGGAGGGCTTCACCACGGCCGAGGCCAATACCCTGGGCGCGGCCATGCTGCTGGTGCGCGCGCAGCCCGGCCAGACCTTGATCGCGGAAGGCGACTTGGGCGACTGGATGCTGATCTTGCTCAGTGGCACGGTTGACGTGACCAAGCGCGCCGTCTCCGACGAGGTCCTTGCCCAGGCGCGTGGCGAACCCTCGCGCCTGTCGGTGATCCGCACCGGTGCGACCGTCGGTGAAATGTCCATGCTCGACGGCGAGCCGCGCTACGCCACCTGCACCGCTCTGGAACCGGTGGAAGCCGGCGTACTGACGCGCAACGCCATCGCCCAGCTCATCCGCGAGCAGCCTGCCGTGGGTGCCAAGCTTTTGCTGCGTATCAACCAGCAACTGGCGCAGCGGCTGCGCAATACGAGTACGCAGCTGGTGCGCTTGCTGCAGAAACGATAGGCTTACCCCCGCAAGAGCGGAAACAACTTCTGCAGCCCGTCGGCCATCACTTCCACTGCCAGTGCGGCGAGGATCAGGCCCATGAGCCGGGTCATCACATTGATGCCGGTCTTGCCCAGCACGCGGGCGATCGGGCCGGCGAGCGTGAAGCACAGCGCGGTGGCCAGGGCGATCACGACGCCGTAGCCGACCAGCGTCGCAACCTGCACGAAGCTCTTGGCCTTGTCGGCATAGATCACCACGGTGGACATGGTGGCCGGGCCGGTGAGCAGCGGGATGGTCAGCGGCACCACGGCGATGCTGGCGCCCATGGCGGCTTTTTCAGCGCCTTCTTCCATTTCATTCGTCTGGGCCTTGGCCTCGGCCGGCTGCGCGTTCAGCATGTTCAGCGCACTGGTCAACAGCAGCATGCCGCCGCCGACCTGGAAACTGGCCAGCGAGATGTTGAAGAATTCCAGGATTTGCAGGCCCAGCAGCGCGCTGGTCGCGATCACGACGAAGGCGCTGAACGAGGCAACCCAGATCGTGCGCTGGCGTTGCGCGCGGCTGAACCCCTGCGTGTAGTGGATGAAGAAGGGCACGATCGCCAGCGGGTTGACGATGGCCAGCAGCGTGATGAGGGGCTTGAAGTCCATGGTTTCAGCGGCCTCCGGATACGTCGACCAGCGACATGGTGGTATAGCTCGCCTCGGGCGAGAGCAGCCAGACAATGGCCTGGGCCACTTCATCGGCCGTGCCGCCACGCTGCATGGGCACCTGGTGGGCCAGGTCGCGCACGCGGTCGGGCAGTCCGCCCGAGGCGTGGATTTCGGTTTCGATCAGGCCGGGGCGCACCGCATTGACCCGGATGCCCTCGGCCGCGACTTCCTTGGCCAGGCCGATGGTGAAGGCGTCGACCGCGCCCTTGGCCGCCGCATAGTCCAGGTACTGCGCCGGCGAACCCAGGCGCGACGCGGCGCTGGACACATTGACGATGGCGCCGCCTTTGCCGCCGTGCTTGGTGCTCATGCGCCGCACCGCCTCGCGCGCGCAGAGCATGGTGCCGATCACGTTGATGTCGAACATGCGCTTGAAGCGCACAAGGCTCATTTCATCAAGCCGGGCGGCCACGTCGACCACGCCGGCGTTGTTCACCAGGGCCGTGAGCCGGCCGAGCTTCGCGTCGATCTTCTCGAACATCGCGAGTACCTGGTCTTCCTGTGCCACATCCGCGTGTACCGCGAGGGCGCTGCCGCCGCCGGCGCGAACCTGGCGCACCACCTCGTCGGCTGCGCCTGCATTGGCCGTGTAGTTGACCGCCACGGCATAGCCCTTGCGCGCCGCCAGCAGCGCCGTCGCGGCGCCGATGCCCCGGCTGCCGCCGGTGATCAGAATGACCTGGTGTTCCATCTTGTCCAAGACCCGTCTCCTGCAGAGTTATTTTGGCTGGGCTACAAACCAGCATTACAGCATCAAGCTATTGACGGCGGGGTGTTCTGTGCGCGAAGCTGCGAGGCGCTTGCAAACCTTGCCATCAACAAACCAGAGGAGCATGAACCATGGGTACCTTCATCGATCTCAAGGCCGCCGACGGCTTTGTCTTTCCCGCCTACGTGGCGCAGCCCACCGGCAAGGCGAAGGGCGGCGTGGTGGTGATCCAGGAAATCTTCGGCGTGAACGCGCACATCCGGTCGGTGGCCGACGGCTATGCGGCCGAGGGCTACTTCGCGGTGGCGCCGTCCACCTTCCATCGGGTCAAGCAGGGGGTGGACATTGGCTACACGCCGGATGACATGACATCCGGCTTTGCGCTCAAGACGGCCGTGGAGGCGCTGCCCGCGCCTGGCGTGCTGCAGGACATCCAGGCGGCCATCGACCATGCGGCGCAGGCCGGCAAGGTCGGGGTAGTGGGCTATTGCTGGGGCGGGCTTCTGACCTGGCGAGCGGCCAGCCAGTTGTCGGGCTTGAGCGCTGCCGTGCCTTACTACGGCGGCGGCATGACCACCGAAGCCGAAATTGCGCGCCAACCCAAGGTGCCGGTGATGGTCCATTTCGGCGACCAGGACCATTGGATTCCGCTGGATACGGTCGAGGCCTTCAAGAAGGCGCATCCGGAAGTGGAAGTGCACATTTACAGCGCCAACCATGGCTTCAATTGCGACCAGCGCGGCTCCTACAACGAGACCGCGGCCAGGCTGGCGCGCCAGCGGGCCCTGGCGTTCTTTGCGAAATTTCTGTGACTCCCCCCCGAAGCGGCTTGCGCCGCCTGGACTCGCGTAGCGGCCGTGCGCGCCAGCTGTACAGTGGAGCGAGCCCATTGCCGGGCCTACGCTATGCCCGTTCCGGGGCATTGCGCTTCGGCCCGGCCCTCAAGGGGGCAACACCAGCGGCCCGGCAAAGCCGGTTCCGCGGTGTTTCCCGCTTTGGCGCGCTAGTGGCAGTCGCTTGCACGGCGCTGGCTCCGTTGGCGCGGGCTGCGGATTACACCGGGCCTTTGTTCGATGCGCACCTGCATTACAACGAGGAAGCCTGGAACGGCCAGGCGAGTCCGCACCCCTTGAGCGACGTGCTGGCGCGCATGCAGCGCAACGGCGTCAAGGCGATCGTCGCCAATTCGCGGCCCAACGACGGTACCAAGGCGCTGGCGTCGGCGCCACAGACGCGCCAGGCCGGCGTTGCCGTGGTGCCCTTCATTCGCCTGTATCGCAACCGGGCTGACTACGACAA
>DATILI010000338.1:0-4243 GCA_035476635.1 Burkholderiaceae bacterium
GTGACCGGCCTGCCGGACGTGTCCGAGGGCAGCAGCGCCATCTACACGGTGACGCTGGGCAGCGCCTCGACGGCGGCCACCGAGATCAGCCTCGCCCTGGGCGCCAGCGGCGACACCGCCGAAGCCGACGACCATGGCGCCACGCTCACCGTGTATTACTTCGAGGGCGATACGCGCCACGAGCTGGTGGTCGCGGGCGGCAAGATCAGCCTGCCGGCAGGTGTGACGACCTTCTTCGTCAGCGTGCCAACCACTTCCGACGCCGTGTACGAAGGTGCCGAGTCGCGCGCGCTCACGGCGTCCGTCACCGGCGGCGCGAGCGATAGCGGCGTCTCCACCCTGGTGGACGACGGATCGGGGACGGTGTACGACGAGCGCGGCCTGCCCACCGACCTGGAAGGCGACGACGACCGTGGTCTCTCCGCCGACCTGGACCCCACCACCGACAATGGCCCGAGCGATACGGACCGCATCACCAGCATCATCTTCCCTGAATTCACGCTCCAGGCGGGCAACCTGCTCGAGGCCGGGCAGACGGTCGTGCTTATCGGGCCCGATGGCAGCGTCGTGGGTACCGCCCAGGTGACGCCGGAGGATGTGGAGGCGGGCACGGTGAACGTGGCGCCTGGCCAACTGGACGATGGCACCTACGTATTCACCGCGCGCCTGCTGGATGACCAGGGCCAGCTGGTCGGCGAATCGCCGGTCACCGTCACGGTGATCACCGACCGCGACGGGGTGCAGCCGTCGGTGGAACTGGCCGCGAATAGCGGTGACTTCAACGGCGACGGCATTTCCGACTGGGAGCAGAACAACGTTGCCCAGCTGCCACTGACTTCCGTGGCGGATTTCCTGGCCGGCATAGCGGCACCCGAAGCCTCGTTCGGTGCCATCATGGCCGGTACGGTCTCTGCGGACAATCCCGGCGGCTCGGTCCAGCTGGATCCGACCGCGCAGTTGCTCGACATCAGCCTGTCCGAGCTGCCCGCTCCGGTGCCGGAAGGCATGAATGCGGTCTCGCCCGTGTTCAACTTCACGGTCACCTCCCAGGACAGTGCAGCCCTGCAGGATATGGATGCGACGCGTGCCGGCCTGCAGACCCGCGTGGTCATCGACCTGCCCGTGGGCGTGGCCGCCGACAGCTATATCAAATGGGACGCCGCCTCGTCCAGCTGGTTCGAATTCCTCGACGATGGCGACCTGGCAACCTTCGACGACGGTGCCACCTTGCTCGACCTGGACAGTGACGGCAAGATCGACCGCCTGGTAGTGACGTTGACGGACGGTGGCGTGGGCGACGAGGACGGTCTGGTCAATGGGACCGTGGTCGACCCGGGCGTGCTGGTGCTTAAGACGCCGACCGCCGGACCGGACGCCAGCCCCGTGTACAGCGTGCTGCTGGCGAATGGCGACCGCTTCTATACCGTGGACATTGGCGAAGCCGCGACCATGGCGCAAGGCGGTGCGAATGTCTTCGAAGGAGCGCGTTTCGATTCACTGGAGGTGGCTCAAGGCGGGCGGCAGTTGCTCGCCAACTACAACCCGCTGACAGGGGACTGGTACTTTGCCGTCGATGGCGACGCCATGCCCTACATTTGCTATGAGCGCATGCCGGGCGCGGGCTTCCAGGCCGCGGCGGCAGGGCAGGGGCCCGGCGCCGATTTCCACCTCTTCATGAACGGCAGTGGCATCACCCAGCTGGTCACGCTCGCGCAGGCGGGGACCCTCGGCCTGTCCGGGCAAGGCTTCTCCGACCTGGGCGTCATCTTCAACACCACCGCCACCAGCGCGTTCGTGTTCGACGCAGAGGGTTACCTCATCGCCAACCAATCCAGCCTGGCCGTGCAGACGCTGGTGCAGTCTCTCGCCGCCACGTACACCCGCAGCAGCGATGCCGGCTTCATCGAAGCCGTGGAGCAGCATTACATGGCGCAGGTCCAGCTGACGGGCGTCGCGCATGGCGGCGCTGCCTCGGCGGCTGACCTCAACGACGCTTTCGGCACCGCATTCACCGGCTGACCGCACCGCATGGAACGACCCATCCACCCAATTGCCAATCGCATGAACAACATTGCTTCTCGCATCCGCCGGCCCGCACGTCATGTGCTGGCGGCATCGGTCCTGCTTGCCAGTGGGGCCTGGGCGGCCGAGCCCGCCATGTATGTCGGCCTGCACGCGGGCGCCAACCAGTTGAGCGACTGGTCGGCGACGGTCGGGCTCGGCGGCGGGGTCAGTCTGCCGGGCAAGCTGTCGCTGGACAGCGGCGGGCACGTCGGCATCTTCGCGGGCCGCCAGACGGAGAACGCGCGCTTCGAGCTCGAATACCAAGCCGGCCGCTTCGACATCACGGCCATCCAGCTCGGTGCCCTGCGGCAGAACGTGTCCACGTCCGGCCGCTACCAGGCGCTGACATTCAACGCGTACCGCACACACCCCTTCAGTTCGAGTGTGACCGGCTATGCGGCACTGGGCATCGGGTGGGGTTCCGCCCGGCTTCCGCAGATGGGCTTCACCGGCGGGTGCAACTGTTTTGCCGGAGCTTCGAAGAGCGGGCTGGCCTACCTCGGCCGCCTCGGGCTCGAATGGAAGCTGGCCGAACCGCACCAACTTTTCGCGCAGTACACGCTGCTCAGCCTGCCCAAGCCTGCCGCGGCGGGCACGCCCTCCATCAGCTACTCGCGCAAGCGGGTGGACGTGCTCTCGGTGGGTTACCGCTACGTGTTCTGAGGCCTTTGTGGTCAGATTCCGGCGGGCTTGCTCATGGTGGTCATCCGGTCCACCGCCTTGATGGTCAGGGTCTTGACATCGCCGTCCTGCAGGACAGTGAGGCTGATTTCATCTTCCGGGCTGGGGTGCGCCCAGACGCGCTTGTAGAACTCCTCCAGCGTCGCCACACGGGTGCCATCGACAGCCAGGACGACGTCGCCGGGCTCGACGCCGGCCGTGTACGCTGGGCTGCCCGCCGCGACTCGCACCACCCGCACATGCCCCGCCTGTTCGCTGGAGGTCAGCCCCAGCCAGGGGCGGCGGCTCTTGCTGCTGCTGCCGGTCTTCTGCATTTCGGCGAGGATCGGCTTGAGCAGGTCCACCGGCACGAACATGTTTCCCGGCACCCGGGGGCTTTCACCCAGGGCATCGGCCACGAACAGGCTGCCGATGCCCACCAACTCGCCGCGCTGGTTGAACAGCGGCGCGCCGCTGTGGTTGGCGATCGGCGGGCTGGTGAACAGCGCGGCTTCGATGTGGTATTCCCAATAGCCCGAGAAGGGGCGCTTGCTGACCAGGCGCGTCACGGCCACTTCGCCGTCCTCGCCGCCGCTGGAGGCCATCAACGGCTGGCCCGTTCCCACGCCCTGGTAGCTGCCCAGGGGCACGGGCGTGATGCCTCGAAGCGGCAACAGAGCCTTGACCAGCCCGAAGCCCGTCGCCAGGTCGTAGGCCACGGGCGCGGCGGGAATGGTGCGGTTGTCGTGCGTGGTGACCTGGATGTTCTCGGCCTCCAGCATCAGGTAGCCGATGGTGAGGATCAGGCCGTCCGGCCCGATCACCACGCCTGAGCCACTGCGGCGTTGCCCCAGGGTCTCGGCCGAACGGGCGCCTTGCGTGGCGGTCACCTGCACGCCGACCACCGCTGCGTTCGCCCGCTGGAGGGCGTCCATCATGGCCTGGCTGTCCGGGGCGGCTGCCGTCGCGGCGCAGGCGTTGCCCCACGCCAGGAACCACAGGGCGATGGCGGTCCAGAAGCGCCGGTCGGGGAAACAAGCTCGCGCACGCATGGCCACTCCTTGTGCCGAGGCAAATGCCACGCCACAAGAATGCACCCGAAAGGGCGCGGGCACAAGATCAGGTGTGCCCCTCGCCCCCGGAAAGTCCGGGCCGTCAGGGCAGGCAGCCGCGCGCGCGCAGCTGCGCGACGATGCGTTCCACCGCCTCGTCGGGTTCGATCTGGTCCGTACGCAGGTGAATCTCGGGTGCTTCGGGCACCTCGTAGCGGGAATCGATGCCGGTGAAGTTCTTGAGTTCGCCGCGGCGAGCCTTCTTGTACAGGCCCTTCACGTCGCGCTGCTCGGCCACCGCCAGCGGCAGGTCGATGTGGATCTCGATGAACTCGCCGTCCTCCACCAGCGAGCGCGCCATGCGGCGCTCGGCCTGGAAGGGGGAGATGAACGCCGTGAGCACGAGCAGGCCGGCATCCACCATCAGCTTGGCCACCTCGGCCACGCGGCGGATGTTCTCCACCCGG
>DATILI010000339.1:0-2856 GCA_035476635.1 Burkholderiaceae bacterium
GTCGGCCGCGGATCTCAAGGGGGTGGCCCAGAAGTCATGCGATGTGATCCGCAGCATGGGTCCGAAAGTGGCGTGGCAGCAAAGCTACGTCACCGACGACAAGATCTACTGCGTGTACATCGCCGACAGCGAGAAGGACGTGCTGGAGCATGCCGAAAAAGGCGGCTTCCCAGCCAACAAGATTTCCAGGGTCTCCGCCGTGATCGACGGCGCAACCGCCGAGTGACAAGGGGGGCGGCTACTTGCCGCCCAGCCCCATCGCCCGCGTGATCACTTCCTTCATGATCTCGTTGGTGCCGCCGTAGATGCGCTGCACGCGCGCATCCGCATAGGCGCGGGTGATCGGGTACTCCCACATGTACCCGTATCCACCGTGCAACTGCAGGCACTCGTCCATGACCTTGCACTGCAGATCGGTGGTCCAGTACTTGGCCATGCTCGCCGTGGCCGTGTCCAGCTGGTCCTGGCACACCAGTTCCAGGCACTTGTCCACGAAGACGCGCGCCACCTGCACCTCGGTCTGCAGTTCGGCCAGCGTGTAGCGCGTGTTCTGGTAGGCCGCGACGGGCTGACCGAAGACCTTGCGGTCCTTCACGTACTGGACGGTCCAGTCGATCGCGGCCTGCGACGCGGCCACGGCCGTCACGGCGATCTGCATCCGCTCCCAGGGCAGCTGCTCCATGAGACAGATGAATCCCTTGTTCTCCAAGGCCTCACCACCCAGCAGGTTCTCGGCGGGCACGCGCACGTTGTCGAAGAACAGCTCGGACGTGTCTTGCGCCTTCAGGCCCAGCTTCTTCAGGCGCTTGCCCTTCTCGAAGCCCTTCATGCCGCGCTCCACCAGCAGCAGGCTGGTTCCCTTGCCCCCGGCTTCGGGGTTGGTCTTGGCGACCACGATCACCAGGTCGGCATGCCAGCCGTTGGTGATGAACGTCTTGCTGCCGTTGAGCAGGTAGCTGCCGTCCGCTTGCCGGATGGCCGTGCTCTTCACCCCTTGCAGATCACTGCCGGCCGCCGGCTCGCTCATGGCAATGGCGCCCACCATCTCGCCACTGGCAAGACGCGGAAGGTATTTCGTCTTCTGTGCCTCGGTGCCGTAGTGAAGGATGTACGGGGCGACGATTTCGCTGTGCAGTCCGTAGCCGATACCGGTGAAGCCGCCGCGCGCCAGTTCCTCCATCTGCACCACCGCGTAGAGCTTGTCGGCGTCCGAGCCACCGTACGCCTCGGGCAGGGTCGCGCAGAGGAAGCCATTGTCGCCCGCCTTGTTCCAGACGGCCCGATCCACATAGCCCTGCTCTTCCCACGCTTCATGAAAGGGCGCGATCTCCTTGACCATGAAGCGGCGAAAGCCGTCGCGATAGGCCTCGTGGTCGGGGCTGAAAAGGGTGCGTTCGATCATGGCTATTTCCTGTATGAAGGTCTATCTCTGGGCACCGCCCATGGCCTTCTTGAGCACGCGGGCGTAGTTGCCGATCAGGATGTCGTTCAGCGCCGAGTCGCCGAGGCCTCGCCGCGCAAGGTTCTCGGCCACTTCGCGCAGGTCCACATAGTTCGAGAGGATGGGGTTGGGGCCAGCGCCGGACATATCGGTGCCGAAGGCCACATGCTTGGGGCCGATGAGGTCGGCCATACGCATGATCTCGTCCGCATACGAGGCAACGTCTTTCAAGGGATAGGCCGGCTCGATGACGCGAACCGACCAGAGGCCGACCACACCGCCCCGAGCCGCGATCTTGCGGGCCGATTGTGGCGAGAGCGCCCGGGCGATGTAGGCCGGGTCTTGCCAGCTTCCGCCCCTCGGCGAAATCCACGAGTGCGACCAAACGGGTGCCGCCTCGGACGCGTCCAGCGCGGCATTGACCAGGGCCTCCGTGCCATGTGCCAGATCAACCACCAGGCCCAGGCGCTGGCATTCCGCGATGACCTGCGCGCCGGCCTGCGTGAGGCCACCATGGCGCGGCTCGACGGTCTGGTGGTCGCCCAGCGGGCTCTGGATGTAGTGCACCAGTTGCAGGTGGCGAACGCCGGCGGCATGGGCCAGCGCCACGCGCTCCGGCCGGCCTTCCAGGAAATTCGCGCCCTCGGTGGCCAGCACGATCCTCGGTTCGCCGGCCAGCGCCGCGTCCACATCGGCCGGCGCCAGCGCCCTGTGCAGCTTCCATTCGTCCAGCCGCGCATTGGCCCGCGTCACCTCTTGCTGGAAATAGGCCCACAACTCACCGGGTTCCGGCGCAGCCTGCTGGCGGAGGCCTTGGCGGGTGCGGGTGGTCCATCGGGTGTCGTCCACGATCGACCACGCCAGCAGCGTCGCGCCCGTCTCGCGCATGTGTCCCGGCAAGTCGAGCGGGAAACGAATGTTCCACATCGCGTAGTGCGAGTGCATGTCCGCCATCAGCCGGCGCGCCGGTTGCGCCCAGCCGGGAGCGGCCGCGCCAGCCATCGCGCCCAGGGCGGCCAGACCAAAGCCGCGCCGGTTGATGTGAGAGCTTTTCATTCGTTTTCGATCCGGGCCGTCGCCATTTTTACAGAGCACATGCTTGGTGAAATGAATATACTGGCTTTTGCCCGAAGCCCTGGAGAAAATTCATGACCGAAGCTTATGTCTACGACGTCATCCGCACGCCCCGAGGCAAGGGCAAGAAGGACGGCAGCCTGCACGAAGTCAAGCCCGTCAACCTGCTGGCAGGCGTGCTCAGGGAGCTTCAGCGACGCAACGATTTCGATACCGCACAGGTGGATGATGTGGTCATGGGCGTGGTCTCGCCCATCGGCGAGCAGGGCTCGGTGATCGCCAAGGTGGCGGCGCTCAAGGCAGGGTGGGACTTCCGCTGCTCAGGCGTGCAGCTCAACCGC
>DATILI010000340.1:0-11587 GCA_035476635.1 Burkholderiaceae bacterium
GACAAGATGGATTCGGACATCGCCTGGGCCATGATGGGCATCAACGCGGTCAAGGGCGTGGAGATCGGCGCCGGTTTTGCCAGCGTCGCCCAGCGCGGCACCACGCATGGCGATTCGCTCTCGCCCCGGGGTTTCAAGTCCAACAACGCGGGCGGTGTGCTTGGCGGCATCACCACCGGCCAGGACCTGGAGGTGGGCATCGCCATCAAGCCGACCAGCTCCATCATCTCGCCGCGCGAGACCATCGACATCGCGGGCAACGCGACCGAGGTCATCACCAAGGGCCGGCACGACCCCTGCGTGGGCATCCGTGCCACGCCGATCGCCGAGGCCATGCTGGCACTGGTGGTGATGGAGCATGCACTGCGTCACCGCGCCCAGTGCGGCGACGTGGCCGTGCCGGTGCCGCCGATCGAGGCTTCTTTCCTCTGACCGGCTGAATCTGTGAATGGCTGAACCCGCCGCGGCCGACCCGCGCCGCCAGCTCCTGCCGTTCGCGGCCCTGTCGGCGGCCTATTTCGCGCACATCGGTTTCTTCAACCCCTACCTGACCCTGTGGCTCAAGGACCTGGGCCTGCCGATCCTGGTGATCAGCCTGCTGGCCTCGGTGCAGTCCATCACGCGCGTGTTCGCGCCCTACGTCTGGGGCGCCTTGAGCGACCGCACCGGCGAGCGCGTGCGGCTGCTGCGCTTCAGCGCCGCCGTTGCGCTGGCGGCCTCGATCGGGCTGTGGATTCCCGGCGGGCCCTGGTGGGTAGCGCTGGTGCTGCTGGTGGTGTTCACCCACACGAGTTCCATGATGGGCCTGACCGAGGCCGCCATGGCCCACCTGGTGGCCGGCGACTGGGGGCGCTACGGGCGCATCCGGCTGTGGGGCTCGGCCGGTTTTCTGTTGACGGTGTTCGCCGCCGGCGCCTGGTTCGAGCATTTCGGCATGGGCCACTTCCCGGCCTGGACCGGCATTACCCTCTTGATCGTGCTGCTGTGCACCTGGCGCCTGCCGGATGTGCGCGAAGCGCCGGCTGCGCACCAGGCGGAGCAGGAACCGGTCTGGCCGGTGCTGCGCCAAAGGCAAGTGCGCTGGTTCTTCGCATCGCTGTTCTTTCACGTCATGGCGCACTTCGCGGTCTATGCGTTTCTGTCGCTGTACCTGGATGCGCTGGGCTACAGCAAGGCCATGATCGGCACGCTGTGGGCGGTGTCAGTGGTCATGGAGATCGGCTGGTTCTTCGTGCAGGGGCGGCTGCTCGGCCGTTTCACGATGACGCATTGGCTGTTTGCCTGCGGCATCGCGACCGTGCTGCGCATGGCCATGATCGGGGGCTTGAGCCAGTGGCTGGTGGCGCTGTTCCTTGCGCAGATGCTGCACGCCTTGACGTTCGCCGCGCACCACACGGCCTGCATCGCCCTGGTGTCGCAGTATTTCCCGGGCCGGCTGCGCGGGCGCGGGCAGGCGCTGTTCACCGTGGTCGGCTACGGTCTGGGCGGCACGCTGGGCGTGCTGGCCGGCGGCGCGATCGCCTCGCGCTTCGGCTTTGGTGCCGTGTTCGGGGTGGCCTCGCTGCTGGGCGTGGTGGCTACCGCGTGCGCGTGGCGGGTCAATGCGCTCGCGGCCGCGGCTGCGCCCAAGTGAAATCTGCCTTACGCTACGGGCCCTGAAGAAAAAGGAGTTCCCCCTCATGCAATACGTCCGCTTCGGCAACACCGGCCTCAAGGTTTCCCGCATCTGCCTGGGCATGATGACCTATGGCACCCCGCAGTGGCGGCCCTGGGTGATGGAGGAAGCGGCATCCCGGCCGGTGGTCAAGCATGCGGTGGATCTGGGCATCACCTTCTTCGACACGGCCGACATGTATTCGGCCGGCGAAAGCGAAGTGCTGACCGGCCGCTTCATCAAGGAGTTCTGCAAGCGCGAGGAAGTGGTGATCGCCACCAAGGTCTACTACCCGGTGGAGCTTGCCTTCAAGGGCGGTGCCAGCAACGCCGCCAAGCCCGAGCGCCGGCCCAACATGGACGGCCTTTCGCGCAAGCGCATCTTCCATGCGGTGGACGCGAGCCTGAAGCGCCTGGGCACCGACTACATCGACCTGTACCAGATCCACCGCCTGGACCGCGACACGCCGATGGAAGAAACCATGGAGGCCCTGCACGACGTGGTCAAGGCCGGCAAGGTGCGCTACCTGGGCGCCAGCAGCATGTGGGCCTGGCAGTTCGCCAAGGCGCAGCAAGTGGCCAGGGACAACGGCTGGACGCGCTTTGCCAGCATGCAGAACCACTACAACCTGGCCTACCGCGAGGAAGAGCGCGAGATGATTCCGCTGTGCCGGGACCAGGGCGTGGCGCTGATTCCCTGGAGCCCCCTGGCGCGCGGCTTCCTCGCCGGCAACCGCAAGGCCTCCGACAAGGAAGCGGGTGAGACCTCGCGCGCCAAGACCGACGACATCGCGCAAAACTACTACTACCGCGCGAGCGATTTCAAGGTGGTCGAGACCCTCACCGAACTCGCCGCGCAGAAGGGCGTGAGCAACGCCACCCTGGCCTACGCCTGGCTGATGCACAAGGGTGTGACGGCGCCCATCGTCGGCGCCAGCAAGACCACGCAGCTTGACCAGGCGGTGGCGGCGATTGACGTGAAGCTGTCGGATGAGGAGATCGCGCGCCTGGAGGCGGCCTATGAGCCGCACCCGGTGCTTGGGCACGTCTGACCGGGGATACGGGGGCGGCCCGCCGAACGCGGCGCAGCGCCGGTTGGGCACTGCCTGGCGCCACCCTTGGCGACACTATCAGATCTGATAGGTTTTCGCGCCGCGGCTCTGGCTGCGATGGACTATCCACATCGGTCACGCACATACTCCTGTCACGGGAGGTCATTGATGAGAGCCATGAGAAGCTTTTCCGATACGGTCGCGACCAAGGACAAAGCATTCCCCCTCCGTGATGCTCTCCACTGCGTGCCACCGCTTCCTCCAAATGCCGGAAATGAAGCGGCCATGCAGGCCCCACTGTCCCTTGAAGATATTGCCGCCGTCATGGACGCCAGCTCAGAGGATGTGCTTCTTGAGTTGGTCAGAAAATCCGCCCTGGCGCTGGGCTTTGAGCAATTCATGCTGCGTGTCGAGGTCTCGCGCCCATTGGTCAAACCGCTGTTGCATGTCAGCAGCGGATATCCGTTGCGCTGGCAACGAACTTGCCAAGAGCGCGAATACGTCTGGAAGGATCCGACGGCCGGCCATTGCCAGCTGAACACCGTGCCGCTGGTGTGGTCGGAGCAGATGTATTCGGAGGAGTCTCGTGACTTGCCGGAGGTCTCCAGATCGCATGGAATATCCCATGGCTTGAGCGTGCCGGTTCATGAACGGGACGGTGTCAGGAGCATGTTGAGCCTGGCGCGGGACCACCCCATCGCAGAGGACCCGCGTGAACTGCGCCACATGCTGGCGGGGGCGAGGGTGCTGGCCAGCTGCACCCACTTCGCGATCACCAGGATCATTGTCCCGGCCCTCCTGGAGCAGTGCGCCCCCAAGCTCACGCGACGCGAGCGCGAATGCCTGATCTGGGCGGCAAAGGGCAAGACGGCCAGTGAAATCGGCATGATCCTGAATTTCACGGAAGCGACTTCTGTCTTCCATTTGAAAAATGTGGTCCGGAAGTTTGATGTCGCCAATCGAACCCAGGCCATCGCGGTGGGCGTTGCGCTGGGACTTGTCTCGTAGAACGCGCAGACGCCGCGACGTTGGCGGCATGACCACCTATCAGTTCTGATAGGTGTATTCAAAACACATTGGGCTTACCGTGCATCCGGGGCCAACAGCCGACCGCCAGGCCGGAATGGCGGCTCCGGAGGTCTTTTGGTCGGAGCCATACCGGCACCGGCGAATCCTCACTTAAGAAACCAAGGGAAGTTAAAAATGTCTGCTTCACAAACCGCAATGAACACGCTTTCGGCCCAGTGGTACAACGCCGTCACTACTGGATGCAGTCTATCGAAGGATCAATTCCAGCTCATGCAGGGTGCGATGCCCGTGGGGGCCACCTCGGCCAATCTTTGGAAGATGTTTGACAGCGTTCCGCCCAAGACGGCAACGACCTTTTTCAACCCCGGCCAGCTCAACAGCTTGAGCCAGGACTATGTCGGCGTCATCAGCGCGTTGATCCCGCAAGGAGCCTTGCAGTTCCAGAAAAACATGGGTGACAACTACGCAACTTGGAACTCCTATAAAAAATCCATCGCACCCATTCCAAGCGGAAACCTGGCATGGAGCCAGGCTTTCACAGCCTGGGCAAACGGGAATTTGCCGCAATCCATGGTCACGACCTGCATTGGCGACTTCAACACCATGTTGTCGGACCCGATCGCCGTGGCAGCGAACCAATTGCTTGAAGTCCAGTTTGCGCCGAAGGCCATGAACCCGGGCGTGTACGCCTACACCGCGACGATCGACCAGTTGAACCTTGCGCTTGCCAGTGCGCAACCCAAGAATGCGAACCTCAACAGCAGCACCGACTCGAGTGACGTGAGCAAGACCTGGTCAGAGACCGAGGCCAGCGGAATATTCGACATCTTCGGGCTGGGCGGCGAAACATCGCACGAGTCCATCACAACGCAGATCGCCACCGCGGGCGTCAATGTGAAAGCGCAGTTTTCCAAGCTGGTAACGCTGGCAGCGGGGCCGCTCGATGAGCCCAGCAAAGACACCGTATTGCAGAGCTATACCCCGTGGTACAACTCCTCGGCTCTCAACGAGGGCTACCAGAAGCAGGACAACACGGTCTGGAAGTCGGGCGACGCCATCAGCTGGAGCAGTAGTTTCGGCCCGAGCGGCAACCTGCAGCGCTACGCGTCGGCGCTGGTCATCGTCGATGGAATCACGGTGACGATGACATCCAAGTCAGGATTGTCAAAGTCTGATCAGGCCAGTTTCAAGGCGGCAGCCGCGGGCGGCATTTTTCCTTTTTTTGAAGCGGAGGGCAGTGGTGGCTGGAGTCACGACACGAGCTTCAACGACAAGGGCGACATTACCGTCAGCAGCACGTGCCCTGCAGGCAACCCGCAGGTTCTCGGCGTTCTGGTGAGCCGGATCGCCGACAGCCTCTAATTTCCTCGCAGCCAACACGACTAGACAAGGATGTGAATCATGATCTTATGCATGACAACCGACGATTTCGGGATTGTTGAGGAGGCGTACTCAGGCTACGATTCGGCGACGTTTGGCATCCCTTATTGCTATCTTCCGGAGCATAGCTATGGGGGCATGCTGGGCAACAACGAGAACCTGTTTATTTCTGCACACGGCAATAACCGCGAAATCGGGAATGAAAATGGCCCCAAAGGCTACACGCCGCAGCAACTGAAGCAGATCCTGGTCGACTACGTGTTTCCCGGTAACTACGGAGGCCGAGTCTATGTATCGGCATGCGGCTCGGCGCCGGTGTACGTCAACAACCTGCTTCGCGCTTTCGGAGCGGCGTACAACGGGCGAATATTCGGCATCTTTGGTGACGTGGACTATGCGATCGATCCACCTGGCGCTACCTGGGTGACTGCGGTTTGAAAAGATGCTGATGCAGCGTGGCATGTGGTTGCCGCGCATGTTGCCGTGGCTGGAGCTAGACTCCAGGCATTCACACAGCAACACGACAGCATCAAGGAGCATCAGACATGGGCGCGCAGTGGAAAGCAAAAGGCAAGGCACAGGCCGCGGATGCCAGGGGCAAGCTGTTTGGGCGATTGGCCAAGGACATCATGGTGGCTGCGCGCAATGGTGCCGACCCGGCCTCGAATTCGCGGCTGCGGCTGGTCGTGGAGCAGGCCCGCAAGGTGTCCATGCCCAAGGACACCCTGGACCGGGCCATCAAGAAGGGCGCCGGGCTGACGGGCGAGGCGGTTCATTTCGAGCACGTGATCTATGAAGGCTTCGCGCCGCACCAGGTGCCCGTGATGGTCGAATGCCTGACCGACAACGTGAAGCGCACCGCACCTGAAATGCGCGTGCTGTTTCGCAAGGGCCAGTTGGGCGCGTCCGGCTCGGTGGCCTGGGATTTCGACCATGTGGGCATGATCGAAGCCGAGCCTGCCGGTTCGAATACTGCGGGCGCCGATCCCGAACTCGCTGCCATCGAAGCGGGCGCCCAGGACTTTGAGCCCGGCGAGGAAGCTGGCACCAGCGTCTTCCTGACCGATCCCGCTGATCTCGATCTGGTGAGCAAAGCGCTGCCGGCGCAGGGCTTCACGGTCCTGTCTGCCAAGCTGGGCTACCGGCCCAAGAACCCGGTCGACCCCGCGAGCCTGAGTGCCGAACATCTGGAAGAGGTCGAAGCCTTCCTGGCTGCCATCGACGCAAACGACGATGTGCAGAACGTGTTCGTGGGCCTGGCGGGCTAGCCGGCGCCGACCGGGATTAGGGGGCGGCGATGACGAACTACTGGCTCATGAAATCCGAGCCCAGCGAGGTCTCGGTGGACGACGCGCTGGCGGCACCGAACGCCACGGTGGCCTGGACGGGCGTGCGCAACTACCAGGCGCGCAACTTCATGCGTGACGCGATGCGCGTCGACGACGGCGTGCTGTTCTACCACTCCAGTTGCGCCGAACCCGGCATCGTCGGCATCGCGCGCGTGGCCTCCACACCCTATCCCGATCCCACCCAGTTCGATCCGAAGTCGCCCTACCATGACCCGGCCTCCAAGCGCGAAGAGCCGCGCTGGCTGCTGGTCGACGTGCAGGTGCTGCGCAAGACGCGCAACCTCAGTCTCGCCGAATTGCGCGACAACGCCGACCTGCAAGACTTGGTGGTACTGCGCAAGGGCAACCGGCTATCGATCACCCCGGTCGAGCCGCGCCACTGGCGGCTGATCGTGAAGGCCTGCGCTGAGAAGCCCTGAGCGGTGTTTCGAATCCTGGAGATTGTCATTGCGGGCTTGACCCGCAATCCACAGCGCCGTCAGAACCTACGCTCTTCATGAAAGAATGGACGCATACAAATCGCTCCACTGCGGGTTCGTCTTTTCGATCAACGCGATCTTCCATTCACGCTTCCAGTTCTTGATCTGCTTCTCCTTGTGGATTGCGGCCTCCACGGAAGGAGTCGATTCGAACCAGACGAGTTCGTGCACCGCGTAGCGGTTCGTGAAACCCTGCGCCAACCCATTCTTGTGTTCATGCACGCGCCGCACGAGGTCGCTGGTCACGCCGACGTAAAGCGTGCCGTTTTTTCGACTGGCCATGAGGTATACGAAATAGGTCATGGCTGGTGATTGTCAATGTGGGCGTGGGTGCTTTCTCCTGCCATCCCGGGCTTGGCGAGCCTGCCCAGGACCTGATCCGGGGGGATCCAGGCGGCCAGCGAACGAACGCTGCTGTGGATTGCGGGTCAAGCCCGCAATGACAACTTAGAGGCAGCGCGATGCGGTGGTTGCTTCAAATCAGATTGCGCATCGCCTGCGCCGTCTCGCGCAGCACTGGCAACACGCGGCCGACCGCGTCTTCGCTGGATTCGTGGCCCATCGGCATGGTGACATTGAGTGCGGCGATCACGTCGCCCTTGCGGTCGCGCAGCGGCACCGCCACGCCGCGGTGGCTCAGCTCCAGCTGCTGCTCTGAAATGGCCCAGCCCTGGACGCGGATGCGCGCCAGTTCCAGGCGCAGGCGGTCCTTGCTGGCGATGGTGTAGGAGGTGTAGGCCTTGAGTTCGCGCGAGGCCAGCCAGGCCTCGAGTTGCGCGTCGCTGCGCAGCGCCAGCATCAGCATGCCGGCGGCAGTCACCTGCGCCGGTACGCGCGCGCCCAGCACGTAGCCGGTGTTCATGGTGCGGTTCGGGCCATTGCGCGCGATGTAGACGATGTCGTCGCCGTCCATCACGCTCAGGTAGGCGATCTCCTGTGTGCCGGCCGTGACGCGCTGCAGGAAGGGCTGAACGATGCGCGGCAGCCGGGCCGACTCCAGGTAGGACTGGCCCAGGCGCAGCACGCGCGGCGTGAGCCAGAACAGCTTGCCGTCGGTGGCCACATAGCCCAGGTGGGCCAGCGTCAGTAGGTAGCGCCGCGCGGCGGTGCGCGTCATGCCGCAGCACTGGCCGGCCTGGGTGGCGCTCATGCGCGGGTTGGCGTCGTCAAAAGCTTCGAGCAGGCCCAGGCCTTTTTCCAGGCCGGCGATCCAGTCGCGCTTGTCCAGGGCGGGGTCATCGCCTGGAATGGGTGTTGTGGCCGGGGCACTTTGGGTCATGTCACGGCTCCCTTGGGAGGAGACTGCATGGCCGCTTCGGGGGGCTTGGCTTGGGGACGGCAAAGGCGCGGTTTTGGGTGTTCTTCGCAAATACCGACACCACCTCAGCTTCGCCCCCAGCGGGTACCGCCTGCCGCGACGCGCACAACGCTTGCAACCTGGCGACATCAATTGGCGTGAGTTTCATTTCAGACCCAGAAATTTCAGGGATAAACCCTAGTTTCGTTCGATTATCGATCAGTACTGTTCGATCATCGATCGTTTATATAAGGTTTTCCTTGGTTAATGGGAGTGAAACCGATAAATTTCGCAGCGCAATACCAATTCTGAGCGATTAACGAACATTTTGCGAATGCGAATGGCTTTTCCTGAAGTCCCGATGCCCGCCATCACCGGCACCACCGATGTCTACCTGATCCTGGGCGACCCGGTCGAGCAGGTGCAGGCGCCCCAGGTGTTCAACCGGATTTTTGCGCGCATGGGGATCGATGCCGTGCTGGTGCCGGCGCGCGTGGCGTCGGCCGACCTGGAAGCCTTTGTCCGCAACGCCTTCCTGGCGCAAAACATCAAGGGGATGTGGGTCGCGATCCCGCACAAGGCGCCCATGATGGGCCTGCTCGACAGCTGCTCGGAGCTGGGCCGGGTGGCCGGCGCCGTCAACGGCATTCGCCGCAACGCGCAGGGGCAGATCGAAGGCGGCTTGTTCGACGGCGAAGGGTTTGTCGACGCGCTCGCCCACTTCAACATCGCCCATGCGGGCAAGCGCGTGCTGGTCATCGGCGCCGGCGGCGGCGCGGCGGCCATCGGTGCCTCGCTGGCAATGGCCCGGGCGCAGGGCGTGGCCGGCCCGGCGGCCGACATCGCTTTCTACGACCCCGTGCCGGGCAAGGCGCAGGCGGTGGCCGCGCGCATCGCACAAGCCCGCTCGACATCCAGCGCGTCGGCCGTGCGCGCGGTGCCGGGCAACGACCCGGCCGGCTACGACCTGGTCATCAACGGCTCGCCGCTGGGCCTTGAATCCTCCGACCCCATGCCGTGCGACGTGTCGCGCATGGAGCCGCATGCGGCGCTGATGGACATCCTGATGAAGAACCAGCCCACGCCCGTGGTCCGCGCCGCGCGCGCACGCGGCCTGGTGGCGCAGCCCGGCTTCGAAATGCTGATCCAGCAGTCGCACCTGTACCTGGAGTTCTTCGGCTACCACGCCGCGGCAGCGCAGGTGCGCGAAGACGCGACCTTCCTGCGCGAACTGATCTATCCGGCCGAGCTGCAAGGCGAGATTCGCCGGCCGGCGCTTTCACCGCGACACGCATCGCATTCAACCACCTGAGGAGACTAGCCATGAAAAAACGATTCGCCCTTAAATTGATCGCCTTCTGTGTGATGGCAACCGCGGGAACAGCAGCACTTTCCCAGCAGACCATCAAGATCGCCAACATCGTGGAGCTGTCGGGCGGCGGCGCGACTGCGGGCACCAACTTCAAGAACGGCGTCGAGCTCGCGGTCAAGGAAATCAATGCCGCAGGCGGCATCCTCGGCAAGAAGATCGAGACCGTCACCACCGACACCCAGAGCAACCCCGGCGTCGCCAAGGGCCTGACGCAAAAGGCCATCGACAACGACGTGTTCGCCATCTTCGGGCCGGTGTTCTCCGGCTCCATCATGGTCAGCATGGCCGAGAGCCGCCGCGCCGAGGTGCCGAACTGGACCGGTGGCGAGGCGGCCAGCATCACCATGCAGGGCAATCCCTATGTGTTTCGCACCAGCTTCACGCAGGCCACGGCCATGCCCAAGGTGGCGCGCTACATCACCACCAAGTCCAAGAACATTGCGCTGATGTACGTGAACAACGACTTCGGCAAGGGCGGCCTGGACATGATCAAGAAGGCGCTGGCTGGATCGTCGACCAAGGTCGCCGCGGAAATCTCCACCGAGCCGGGCCAGGTCGACTGGTCGGCCGCCGTGCTGCGCGCCAAGAACAGCGGCGCCGACGCTGTGTTCGTCTACACCAACGAGGAAGAATCGGCACGCGCCTTGCGCGAGTTGCGCAAGCAGGGCTGGGACAAGCCCATCATCGGCGAAACCACCTTGACCGGGCAGAAGGTGATCGAACTGGCCGGCGACGCCGCCAACGGCGCCGTGGCCCACGTCGGCCTGACGGTGGATGCGCCACTGCCCGAAATGCTGAAGTTCAAGGCCAAGTTCTACCAGGACTACAAATACATCAGCGACCACAACGGCATCAAGGGCTACACCGGTGTCTATTCGCTCAAGGCCGCCATCGAGAAGGTCGGCAAGCTCGACCGCAAGGCCGTGGCGCAGGCCATGAAGGGCCTGAAGATCAGCGCCGCCAAGTACCCGGGCGTCATCATGGACGTGAGCTTTGACAACAATGGCGACCTGGACCGCGACAGCTTCATGGTGGAAGTGAAGAACGGCAAGCAGGAAGTGGTCACCACCTTGCCGCCGCTGAACGCGGGCGCCGCACCCGCCGCAACTGCCGCGCCTGCCGCCAAGAAGTGAAGCGGCCATGACCGACTTCTTTCAACTGTTCTTCAGCGGCCTGGCCACCGGCAGCATCTATGGGCTGGCGGCCCTGGGGTTCACGCTGCTATGGCAGGCGGCGGGCACCATCAACTTCGCGCAGGGCGAGTTCGTGATGCTGCCGGCGTTCGCGATCCTGGCCTTCATGGGCCTGGGCGCGCCGCTTTGGGCCAGCTTTTTCCTGGCCGCCATCGTCTCCGTGGTGGTGCTGGGCTGGGCCTTCAAGAAATCGGTCGTGGACCCGCTGTTCAAGTTCGGCATGATGCCAATCGTGGTGGCCACCATCGGCCTGTCCATCGTCATGCGCAACGGCATGCGGGCCGGCTACAGCGCCGAGGCGCATCCGTTTCCCAGCCTGTTCGGCGACAAGCTGTTCAACCTCGCGGGCGTGACCGTCACCCTGGCCGACATCGGCACCCTGGTGCTGGCGCTGGTGATCGTGTTTGCGACGCAGGCCTTTCTCGCCCGCACCGTCACCGGCCGCGCCATGCAGGCCGTGGCGCAGAACACCGAATCGGCCGCGGTGCTGGGCATCAATGTGCCGCGCATGATTTTCTATACCTTCGCCATCAACGCGGTGCTGGCCTGCGCGGCAGCGCTCCTGGTCACGCCGACGTATCTGGCCAAGTTCGACATGGGCGAGGGCCTGGGCACCAAGGCCTTCTTCGCGGCCATCATCGGCGGCTTCAACAATTCGCGCGGGGCGCTGCTCGGCGGCTTGATCGTCGGCGTGAGCGAGAACCTGGCCTCCGCCTACATCTCGCCGGCCTACAAGGACGCGGTGGCCCTCGTCATCTTCATGGTGGTGATCCTGTTCAAGCC
>DATILI010000341.1:0-16378 GCA_035476635.1 Burkholderiaceae bacterium
ACCGCGTTCACGCTGATGCAAAAGTACGGCGTGACGCACAGCTTCCTGTTTCCTACCGCGCTCAAGGCCATGATGAAGGCCTACCCGCAGCCGGAAAAGCAATTCAAGCTCAAGCTTCAGGCCATCATGAGCGGCGGCGAGGCCGTCGGCGACGCGGTGTTCGGCTGGTGCGAGCGGCAGCTGGGCATCACGGTCAACGAGATCTTCGGCCAGACCGAGGTGAACTACATCGTCGGCAACTGCAGCCTGCATTGGCCAGCCCGCCCCGGCAGCATGGGGCGGCCCTATCCGGGTCATCGCGTCGCGGTGATCGACGATGACGGCCGCGAATGCCCGGTCGGCGTGGCCGGCGACGTGGCGGTGCACCGGCTTGATCGCCACGGCCATCCCGACCCGGTGTTCTTCCTCGGCTACTGGCGCAACGAGGAGGCCACCCGGCGCAAATACACGGGTGATTGGTGCCGCACCGGCGACCTGGCCCTGCGCGACGCCGACGGCTATCTCTGGTACCAGGGCCGCGCCGACGATGTGTTCAAGGCCGCGGGCTACCGCATCGGGCCGAGCGAAATCGAGAATTGCCTGGTCAAGCATCCAGCCGTGGCCAATGCCGCTGTGGTGCCCAAGCCCGACCCGGAGCGCGGCGCCACGGTCAAGGCCTTTGTCGTGCTGGCGCCCGAGTTCGTGGCTCTGCGCGAGCGCAAGGCGGGCGCGACCGACCGCTTCGACGCCAGGCTCGTGGCCGAGCTGCAAGCCCACGTCAAGGGCAAGCTCGCGCCCTATGAGTACCCCAAGGAGATCGAATTCATCGACGCCCTGCCGATGACCACCACCGGCAAGGTGCAGCGGCGCGTGTTGCGCCTGCAAGAAGAAGAGCGCGCACTTAAACTCGTGCGCTGATCGCAACCCTTCCTTGAGAAATACCACCATGAACAACATCCAGCTGGGTCAAAGCGGCCTGCATGTCACCCCCATCTGCCTGGGCACCATGACCTTCGGCGAGCAGGTGGATGAGCCCACCGCCCACGCCATCCTTGACCGCTCGCTGGAACGCGGCGTGAACTTCCTGGACACGGCCGAGATGTACGCCGTGCCGGCGCGTGCCGAAACCTATGGCACCACCGAATCCATCATCGGCCGCTGGTTCGCCAAGAACCCCGGCGCGCGCGGCAAGCTGGTGGTGGCCACCAAGGTGGCCGGCCCCTCGCGCGGCATGCCCTGGGTCCGCGAAGGCGGCGGCATGACGGCTGCCGACATCATTGCCTCGTGCAATGCCAGCCTGAAGCGGCTGCAGACCGACGTGATCGACCTGTACCAGATCCACTGGCCCGAGCGCAACGTGCCGGCCTTCGGCAATATGTACTACGACCCGACCAAGGAGCGCTCGCAAACCTCGATCCATGCGCAGCTCGAAGCCTTCGCCGAATTGGTCAAGGCCGGCAAGGTGCGCGCCATCGGCCTGTCCAACGAAACGCCGTACGGCGTGCACGAGTTCGTGCGCCTGGCCGAGCAGCATGGCCTGCCGCGCGTGGCCACGGTGCAAAACGCCTATTGCCTGGTCAGCCGTATTGCCGACAACGGCCTGGACGAAACCATGCAGCGACTGGGCGTCTCGCTGCTGGCCTATTCGCCATTGGGTTTCGGCCTGCTCACGGGCAAGTACGACCAGAGCGGCACCGAAGGGCCTGATGCGCCCAAGGGCGCGCGCATCGCCAAATTCGAATCCGTGCGCAAGCAGCGCTGGGGCCGGCCCGAGGCGCTGGCCGCCGCGCGCCGCTACAACGCGCTGGCGAGCAAGCACGGCTTGACGCCAACGCAGATGGCACTGGCCTTCTGCTATACGCGCTGGACGGTGGCCAGCACCATCATCGGCGTCACTTCAGTCGCGCAGCTGGATGAGGACCTGGACGCCTGGGGCACCACGCTGTCGCCCGAGCTGCTGGCCGAGATCGACAAGATTCGCTGGGAGAGCAGGGATCCGGCGCTGTGAGCCGCAAGGCGCATATTTCCGAGACCCCCGCCACCCAGCTCCTCAAGGCGCACAAGGTGGCGTTCACGGAGCATCCATACGAGTACCTGGAGCACGGCGGCGCGCAGCACAGCGCCGGGGTACTTGGCCTTGATCCCTTCATCGTGGTCAAGACGCTGGTCATGCAGGACCAGGACGCCAAGCCGCTGATCGTGCTGATGCACGGCAACCGCAAGGTCTCGACCAAGAACCTCGCGCGCCAGATCGGTGCCAAGTCGGTCGAGCCGTGCGCGCCGGAGGTCGCGAACCGGCACAGCGGCTACCTGGTGGGCGGAACTTCGCCCTTTGGTACGCGCAAGGCCATGCCGGTCTACATCGAGGAAACCATCCTTGCGCTGCCCAAGATCGCGATCAATGGCGGGCGGCGCGGCTATCTGGTGGGCATCGATCCGCAGGTCTGCGTGCGGCTTCTGCAAGCCAGGCCGGTGCAGTGCGCGCTGGCAGAATAGCGAACCCCGGAGGAGACCACCTTGCAGAGCATCTACCCCTTCATCGCCGCTGTCCTGGCCTATCTGGTCGGCTCGCTGTCGTTTGCCGTCATCGTGAGCCGGGTCATGGGGCTGCACGACCCGCGCACCTATGGCAGCAAGAACCCGGGCGCCACCAATGTGCTGCGCTCGGGCAGCAAGCCGGCGGCCATCGTCACCTTGCTGCTCGATGGCGTGAAAGGCTGGCTGCCGGTGGTGCTGGTGCGCTGGTATGGCAAGCCCTATGGCATGGAGGAGGGTACGGTGGCGCTGGTGGCGCTGGCGGCCTTCCTGGGGCACTTGTGGCCGGTGTTCTTCCGCTTTGTCGGCGGCAAGGGCGTGGCCACGGCGCTGGGAGTGTTCTTCGGCATCGACGCGTTTCTGGGATTGGCGGCCGCCTTGACCTGGCTGATCATCGCCTTCTTCTTTCGCTATTCCTCGCTGGCCTCGCTCGTGACGGCTGCATTCGCGCCGGTGTACTACGCGTTCGGCGGCGGGCAGGCGTGGGACTTTGAAAAGTCCATCCTGCTGACGCTGTTCGTGATGGGCGCGCTGCTGGCCTACCGGCACCGCGAAAACATCGAGCGCCTGCTGCAGGGCAAGGAATCGAAGCTGGGGAAGAAGGCCCGCAGCCAGCTGTAGCGGACCCTTCAGCAAGATTCATCAAGGGCTTCGCAAGCCAGATCAAGCTGGCGAGCGCGCATCTGCGCATGATGGACTCCTGACGCGAAGGAGCACCCACATGACCACCCGCCTGCCCGTAGCACCGGATTTCAGGACCGCCAGCGCGCTGGTCGCGGCACTGCGCGACCGCCAGGTATCGGCCGTCGAGCTTCTGCGCCAGGCCATTGCGCGCATCGAGGCGCTGGACGGGCCCCTCAACGCCGTGGTGGTGCGCGATTTCGAGCGTGCGCGCGCTGCGGCCATGGCGGCCGACGAGGCCCTGGCGCGTGGCGACCGCCGTGCCCTCCTGGGTATTCCGATGACCGTCAAGGAAGCCTTCAACGTTCAGGGCCTTCCCACGACCTGGGGCGTGCCGGGCACCGAGCGCATTCCCGTACTGCAGGACGCCGTCGCCGTGCAGCGCCTCAAGAGCGCAGGGGCCATCATCCTCGGCAAGACCAATGTGCCACTGCAGCTGGGTGATTGGCAGACCTGCAACGCCGTCTACGGCCGCACCAACAACCCCTGGAACCTGGCGCTTGCGCCGGGCGGTTCGTCCGGCGGCGCGGCGGCGGCACTTGCGGCCGGCCTGGTGCCGCTGGAGTTCGGCTCGGACCTGGCCGGCTCCCTGCGCATCCCGGCGCACTGCTGCGGCGTGTATGCGCACAAGCCCAGCTTCGGACTGGTGCCGGGGCGTGGCCTGGCGCCGCCCGGCGTGCCGGTACTGTCGACGCAGCCGGACGTCGACTTCGGCGTCGTCGGTCCGATGGCACGCTGCGCCGCGGACTTGGGCGCGGCGCTCGATGCCGTCGCCGGCCCGGACGAAGCGCAGGCAACCGCTTATTCGCTGGTGCTCCCGGCACCGCGGCATGCGGCATTGCGGTCGTTCAGGGTTCTGGTGGTGGACGAGCACCCGCTGGTGCCGACGTCGGATGACATTCGCGCCGCGCTGCACGCGTTTGCAGGCCAGCTTGCCAAGGCAGGCTGCAAGGTTCATCAGGATGCAAGCGCGGTCTTGCCCGACCTCGGCGTGGTAGCCACGACGTTCGCCAGGATGCTCATGTCGTTCTTCGGCGCCGACATGCCAGAGGGCGAGTACCGCGGGCTGCAGGCGGCGGCATCGAAAATTCCCTCGGACCCGGCCGACCTGGCAGCGAACGAGCTTGGCGGGCTGGTGCTGTCGCATCGCGACTGGGTGCTGGCGGACCGCACGCGCGCCGGCATCGCGCACCAATGGCGCCAGTTGTTCGAGAACTACGACATTCTGCTGTGCCCGGTTTCGCCGGTCGTGGCCTTTCCACACGACCACGGAGACATGCAGGCGCGGCAGCTCATCGTCAACGGCGAACCCGTCCCGTACAAGGCCCAGAGCGCATGGTCCAGCATCGCGTCGTTTTCAGGCTTGCCCGCAACGGTGATGCCGATCGGCCTCAATGGCGAAAGGCTTCCCATCGGCATTCAGGCCATCGGTCCGTATCTTGAAGACCGCACGACGATTGCGTTTGCCCAACTGGTGGAGCGCGCGTTTGGCGGCTTCGTGCCGCCGCCCGGTTTCAACCAGTAGCCTTCAGGCGGCGAGGCGCGTCTGCCGGGCCGCGTACAGCCCAAGCTGCACCATGGTGTGGTGGTTCAGCTGGATCGGCGCCTGCGCGTGCGACAGGGCCGCCTGGACGCGTGGCGTGCTGATGGCAGTGCGGTGCAGTCGCGGCTGCGAATACGTTTCGCCACGGGCATCCTGCAGGATCGCCACCAGCGGGTGGTTGGGCTTTTCGCTGCGGCGCAGCACCACGGCGGTTTCGCGGTTGTCCAGCCGCACGAAGGTGCCGGGTGGGCACAGGCCCACAGCGCGCACCAGGGCGTGGCCGACCTCGTCGCGCTCGCCCTTGGGGCCCGTGACGACGATGCGCAGGGACTCGGTGACGGTGCGGCCCGAACGCGACTTGCGCGGGCTGATCATGGCCGCATAGCGGTCGATCATGCGCAGGATGTGGGCCAGCCGGTCGGCCGGCGGCATCAGGTGCAGCTCACCGGGCCTGGAGACGTCTTCATGGTGCGCCGTCACCACGTCCAGCCACAATTCATCAACGACGCCCAGCCGGGCCAACAGCAGGCAGCCCTGCGTGGCATGGTTGCGCACGGCAGCTTGCTGCAACGCGTTGGGCTTGCCGGTCAGCTCGGCCATCTCGTCCTGCATTTCGGTCATGGCGATGTTCATCGTCATCGCGGCGTGGACCAGGCTGTCGCGCTCGGCCACCGGCAGCGCCAGCTCTTTGGCGGTGATCTGGCACAGCACGGCGCAAACCAGCGCGTGCGATGCGCTATAGCCGGCGGAGGAGGTGGTGGCGAGCTGGAACAGCAGGTACAGCGCGGTGTCCGTGTCCTGCAGCAGCAGGGCCTGCATCCAGCGGTCGTACTGCCAGACCTTCTTTTCGAAATCCTGAATATTGAGCGGCGTACCCAGGATCACCGTCAGGCCCGACTCCAGATCGGCCCACAAACTCAGCAGTTCTTCGTAGCTGCTGTCGTTCGGGTCGAGCACGTTGGTCGGTTGCATGTCTGTATTTTTAGGGAGATATTTTTCGGATGTTACGCCCGCCGCGCACTAGGGGCGCTTTTCCAGCACCATCTGGTCGTTGTTGCGGGTCATCTGGAACCGGGTCAAAAAACTGTTACCCAGGAGGGCGAACGGCATGGGCGCCGGAATGATGACCGCTTCCACGTCATAAACCTCCACCTCGCCCAGGCGCATCGAGTTCAGCCTGACCCGCCAGCCCTGGGTGGTGCCGTTGGCCGTGTTCATGCGGATGGGTTGCCCAGCCTTGTAGTCCAGCCGCATGCGCTCGGCCTCGGCCACGCTGAAGGAAACCGAGGTGGCGCCGGTGTCCACCATGAACTGGATGAGGTGCCCATTGATGCTGCCCTGGCTGAAGAAATGGCCTCGGCTGTCGCCTGTGAGCACAATGCGGTTGCCGCCGGCCGGGCCGCCCCGGGCACCGACGCTGGCGGGCGAATCGCCCATGCGCAGCACCAGCCGCTTGCCGGCGACTTCCACCGTCGCCGCATCGCGCTCCACCGAGATCACCTTGACCTCCTGGTGCGTTTCCCCCGGGGCTACGCCCTTGGGCGCGCCGCCGTTGACGATCAACAGCGCCTTGCTGCCCAGCACGCCGGCCAGCGACACCGATTGCGCCAGCGCGCCCAGGGGCAGCGCGCAGGCAGCCGCGAGCAGGAGTGCTTTTGGCAGCAGAAGTGTTTTCATCAATCCCGGAAGTTGTTGAAGCTCAAGGGCACATCGGTGATGTCCTTGCGGATCAGGGCCATGGCCGCCTGCAGGTCGTCGCGCTTGGCGCCGGTCACGCGCACGGCGTCGCCCTGGATCGCAGCCTGGATCTTGAGCTTGCTTTCCTTGAGCAGCTTCTGGATCTTCTTGGCCTGCTCGCTTTCGATGCCGTTGCGCACCTTGACCACCTGCTTGACCTTGTCGCCGCCGATCTTCTGTACATCGCCCATGTCCAGGAAGCGCACGTCGACACTGCGCTTGGTGAGCTTGTTGCGCAGGATGTCCTCGACCTGGGTGAGCTGGAACTCCGCGTCGCCGAACAGGGTGATTTCCTTTTCCTTGAGTTCGATGCCGGCCGAGGATCCCTTGAAATCGAAGCGTGTTCCGATCTCTTTGGCGGTGTTCTCGACCGCGTTTTTTACTTCGACGAGATTGGCTTCGCAAACAGTGTCAAAAGAAGGCATGAGGGGTTCCGCGCAGAATGGCAAATGAGACAATGACTCGGATGTTAGTCGAGAAAAATGTCCCGCTCCAGCCGTATAACAGCTTTGGCATCGTAGCCCGGGCGCATACGCTGGTGCGCGTGGCGGCCGAGGAGGATGTGCGGCAGGTGCTGGCCGACCCTGAGCTGCAGCCCCAATCGAAATTCGTGTTGGGCGGCGGCAGCAACATCGTGCTGACCGGCGACGTCAGGCCGGTGGTGCTCAAGGTCGAGGTGCCGGGGCGGCGCTTGGTCGAGGAGACGGCCAAGGCCTGGATCGTGGAAGCCGGTGCGGGGGAGAACTGGCACGACTTCGTGACCTGGACCCTGCAGCAGGGCTACCCGGGGCTGGAAAACCTGGCGCTGATTCCCGGAACCGTGGGCGGCTCGCCGGTGCAGAACGTGGGCGCCTATGGCATCGAGGTGCAGGACCGCTTTGAATCGCTCGATGCGATCGACCTCGGCACGGGCAATAGCTTCACGCTGAATGCCGCGCAGTGCGCCTTCGGCTACCGGGATTCGGTGTTCAAGCATGCGTCCACCCTGGGCCTGGCCGGCAGGGCCTTGATCACACGGGTGCGCTTTCGCCTGCCCAAACCCTGGAAGGCCGTGCTCGGCTACCTGGACCTGGAAAAAAAGCGCGTGGAGTCGCAGGTCGATGCCCCTTCCGCGCAGCAAATCTACGACTGGGTCTGCGCCATTCGCAGCGCCAAGCTGCCCGACCCGCGCGTCATCGGCAACGCCGGCAGCTTTTTCAAGAACCCCACCGTCAGCCCTGACCAGTGCGCCGACATCATCGCGCGTGAGCCGCGCATCGTGCACTACCCGATGCCCGACGGTTCCATCAAGCTGGCCGCAGGCTGGCTGATCGATGCCTGCGGCTGGAAAGGCAAGTCCGTCGGCAACGCGGCGGTCTACGATAAACAGGCCCTGGTGCTGGTGAACCGGGGCGGCGCCGGCGGCGGCTCCTCCAACGCCACCGGTGGCGAAGTCATGACCCTGGCGCGCGCCATCCAGACCAGCGTCTACGAGCGCTTCGGCATCCGGCTCGAGCCCGAGCCGGTGGTGGTTTAGGCCAACTTCCGATGGAACTTCACACCCCCCACCTGTTGCTGCGCCACCGTGTGGCATGGGTTGTTTGGGTGCGGCGCGCGGTCTGGCTGCTGTTGCCGCTGGTGCTCGTGGCGAGCTTCTGGCGCAGCGGCTGCATCGGGTGTGCCGTCTTTGGCCTGGTGGTGAGCGGCTTGCTGGCCGCTGCCTTGTCGGCGTGGGAGCGCAGCCTGCGCCGCCAGTTCATTCGCGATGCGGTGATTCCGCGCTATCTGGTGGCCAAGCTGCAGGCGGCGCATCCGCAGCTCAAGGCCGGCGATGCCGAACTGGTGCTGCGCGGCCTGCGGCAGTTTTTCATGGCGCACCTGCGCAGCGGCGGCAAGTTCGTGGCGATGCCTTCGCGCGCCGTGGACACCGCCTGGCACGAATTCATCCTGCACACCAAGGCCTACCAGGGCTGGTGCAACGTCGCCTTTGGCGCCATGCTGCACCACACACCGGCCGAGGTGCTGGGGCGCGACCCCAAGCGCAACGACGGCCTGCGCCGCTCCTGGTACTGGGCCTGCAAGGAGGAAAGCATCGACCCGCGCAAACCCGCGCGGCTGCCGCTCCTGTTCGCGCTGGACCGCAAGTTCGCAATCCCCGGCGGTTTCAGCTACGTGCCCGACTGCAGCGCCATCAACCGCGCCGGCAGTTCCGGCGACCATTGCGGTACCAGCTTTGGCGAAAGCAGCGATGGCGCGGGCGATGCCGGCGGCTTTGGCGGCAGCGAAAGCAGCAGCTCCGGCGACGGCGGTTCGGATGGCGGCAGCGGTTGCGGCGGTGGAGGCTGCGGAGGAGGAGGAGGGGACTGATCCTCCCCCCAGTCCGCCCTTATTTGCCCTTTTCGTTGCCCAGGCTGGGCAAGGCCGTGCCGGCGCTGACTGAGAGCAGGCCGGCCTTGGCGTAGATGCCCAGCTTGTCGCGCGTGTCCACGATGTCCAGGTTGCGCATGGTCAGCTGGCCGATGCGGTCGCGGGGCGAGAAGGTGGACTCGCCCTTTTCCATGGTCAGGCGCTCGGGCTGGTAGGTCAGGTTGGGCGAATCGGTGTTGAGCAGCGAGTAGTCGTTGCCGCGGCGCAGCTCCAGCGTGACTTCGCCGGTGATGGCGCGTGCCACCCAGCGCTGCGCGCTTTCGCGCAGCATGATGGCTTGCGGGTCGAACCAGCGGCCCTGGTACAGCAGGCGGCCGAGCTTCAATCCATTCATGCGGTACTGCTCGATGGTGTCTTCGTTGTGGATGCCGGTCACCAGGCGCTCGTAGGCGATGAACAGCAGCGCCAGGCCAGGGGCCTCGTAGATGCCGCGGCTCTTGGCCTCGATGATGCGGTTCTCGATCTGGTCGCTCATGCCCAGGCCGTGGCGCCCGCCGATGCGATTGGCTTCCAGAATCAGCTCCACCGGGTCGGCAAAGGTCTTGCCGTTGAGCGCAACCGGCTGGCCTTCTTCGAAGCGCACCGTGACTTCCTCGGCCTTCACCTGTACGTCGTCGCGCCAGAATGCCACGCCCATGATCGGGTTGACGATGCGGATACCGCTGTTCAGGTGTTCCAGGTCCTTGGCCTCGTGCGTGGCGCCCAGCATGTTGGAGTCGGTGGAATAGGCTTTCTCGGCCGACATCTTGTAGCCAAAGCCTGCCTTGGTCATGAAGGCCGACATCTCGGCCCGCCCGCCCAGCTCGTCGATGAACAGCTGGTCCAGCCAGGGCTTGTAGATCTTGAGGTCGGGGTTGGTCAGCAGGCCGTAGCGGTAAAAGCGCTCGATGTCGTTGCCCTTGTAGGTGCTGCCGTCGCCCCAGATGTTGACGTCGTCTTCCTTCATCGCCGCCACCAGCATGGTGCCGGTCACGGCGCGGCCCAGCGGTGTGGTGTTGAAGTAGGTGATGCCGGCGGTGGAGATGTGGAAGGCGCCGGCCTGCAGCGCGGCGATGCCTTCGTTGGCGAGCTGGCTGCGGCAGTCGATGAGACGGGCTTTCTCCGCGCCGTACTGCATCGCCTTGCGCGGGATTTCGTCGTAGTCCGGCTCGTCCGGCTGGCCCAAGTTGGCCGTGTAGGCGTAGGGGATGGCTCCCTTGAGCTTCATCCAGTGCAAGGCGGCGCTGGTGTCCAGGCCGCCGGAAAAGGCGATGCCGACTTTCTGGCCGGCGGGGAGGTCTTGAAGAATGGTGGCCATGGTAGAAAGGCTTCAGCCGAAGTGGCAGATGTAGTGGTAGGCGTTTTCCACGCGGATCTCGAACTTCGCATTGCCCGGTACGCTGAACTTCTCGCCGGCAGAAGACTTGACCCAGGCATCGCTGCCGGCAAGCTTGTATTCGCAGGCGCCGGCCACGCATTCCATGATCTCGGGCGCGCCGGTGTTGAAGGTCAAGGTGGCGGGCAGGATCACGCCCACGGATTTCTTCGTGCCATCGGCCAGGGTGATGCCGTGGCTCACGCATTTGCCATCGAAGTAGACGTTGGCCTGGGTCGTGACGGACACGCCGTCGATTTTTTCGGTGCTCATTTCGGTGCTCATTCGCGGGCTACTTTCATATGCTCATGTGCTCTCGTCGCGGGCCTTCCGCGGCGAACCCATGATTTTAAGTTACTGGCGCGCGCCTTGCGCCCATTGCATGGCGGCCAGGTGCATGCCAGTCATGTGATAGGGGTCGGGCTGCTCCTCGGGGCAGCCGTTTTCGCGGCATTTTTTCTTCAGGCTGAAGAACCAGCCGCCCCGCTCGGCGTCGATGAACTGGTCGCGCACCAGCGCCAGGGTTTGCTCGTAGCGGCGCCACAGGTCCTTCTTGCCGCTGGCCGCGGCGGCGGCTTGCAGGGCGCGCAGGCACTCGGCCTGCTGCCACCAGAACTTTCCCTTGTCCACGCTGCCATCGGCAAACGCGCGGTTGAAGGCACCGCCATCGATTTCGTCGTAGCCCAGCTTGAGCGCATAGGCCAGCACGCGCTCGGCCGCCTGCGGAAAAATGGCCGAGAGGCCGCGGCTTTCCGCGCCCAGCAGCAGGTGGCTCCATTCGAACTGATGGCCCAGGTCGATGTAGCCGCCCTGGTCCTTGGCCTGGATCGGCTTCCATTGCGCGTCGTACCACTCGGGGATGAAGGCGCTGCCGTCCGGCTGGCCCTGCAGCAGCTTGTAGACCACGAAATTGCCGACGCTGGTGGCGCCCGCGCGCGCTGCCGGGTCTTGCGTTGCGTCGACCAGGGCGAGCAGCGCCTCGAACATGTGCATCACCGGGTTTTGCGAGCGGTTGCCGGGGGCGCCCAAGGTGAAGTCGCGCGGTGCGTCGCCGCGAAAACCGCCCTGCGCGTCACGCAGCGAGCGGTCAATGGTTTGCCAGGTGGCCAGGGCCGCCGTGCGGTAGCGCTCGTCTTTCGTGACGCGGTACAGGTGCGACAAGGCAAATAACGCAAAGGCGTGGCCGTAGGTGTTCTTGTGGCCGGCAACGACCTTGCCTTCAGGCGACACGCGATAAAAGAAGCCGCCATGCAGCGGGTCCTGAAAATGCGTGAGAAGAAAATCCGCGCCGCGCAGCGCCGCATCGAGGTAGCGCTTGTCGCGCGTCACCTCGTAGCCCATGGCCATGGCGTAGATGAGTCGGCTTTGGCCGGTCAGGTCGCCTGGCTGCTGCGCCTTGGGCGTCCAGTTGCGGTCCACCGCGGTGCGAAACAAGCCGGTCTCGGTCGGTGCCACGGCCAGCCAGCGCGCGAGGTGGCCGTCCACCAGGCTTTTGCGCTGCCAGTCGGCGTCGATGCGCTGGCCTTCGTTGCTGCGCAATTGATCGCAGCCGGCGAGCAGGCCAAACAAGGTAGCCAGCAGTGCCAGAACCAGCGTCCGGGCCAGGCGGGGCGAGAGGCTGCGGGGGCGCGGTTGCATGGTGTGCGTTCCGAGTTGGGTTTCTAGCGAGCCGGCGTTGGCGCCAGCACGGTCCAGGCTGCCGGGTCGAACCCGATCGTGGTGCTGGTGCCCCATTCGACGACGGGGCGCTTGATCACGCTGGGTGTTGCGATCATCAGTACCCGGGCGCTGGCCGCATCGGTGACGCCGGCCTGCACGGCTTCGTCCAGCTTGCGCCACATCGTGCCCTTGCGGTTTACCAGCCTTTCCCAGCCCAGCGTCCGGATCCAGGCGTCAAGCTGGGGCTCGGGCACACCCTGTTTCTTGTAGTCATGAAAACGGTAGGCTACGCCGTGCTCGTCAAGCCACTGGCGGGCTTTCTTGACGGTGTCGCAGTTGGGAATGCCATAGAGGGTGACGGTATCGGACTTCATGGGCGGATTTTGCATCACGCCGCAAGCGCTGTTACATCTGCGGCTGATCGCGCCTGATCGCGGCTGCGCGGGGTCTTTGGCTGGTGGTTCGCGGCGGGCAGTCATTTCGCGTCGACAATGTGGCCCCGTATGAAAACACTGCAAGACTGGCTGGCGCATTGCGAGCGCCTGCACCCCAAGACGATCGAAATGGGCCTGGACCGCGCACGCCAGGTGGCGCAGCGCATGGGCCTGGCGTTCGATTGCCCCGTCATCACCGTGGCCGGGACCAATGGCAAGGGTTCGACTTGCGCCATGCTGGAGGCGATCCTGTTGCAAGCGGGCTACCGCACGGGGGTCTACTCCTCGCCGCACCTGGTGCATTTTGAAGAACGCTGCCGGATTGGCGGCGATGTCGTCAAGGACATCGATTTTCTCGCGCACTTTGAGGCGGTGGAAAGCGCCCGAACCCAGGGCGACGAAATCAGCCTGAGCTATTTTGAATTCACCACGCTGGCGATCATGCAGCTCATGGCCAAGGCGGGCCTGGACGCGGCGATCCTCGAGGTGGGCCTGGGGGGCCGGCTCGATGCGGTCAACATCATCGACACCGATTGCGCGGTGATCACCAGTATCGACCTGGACCACACCGAGCTTCTGGGCACGGATCGCGAAAGCATCGGCTTCGAGAAGGCCGGCATCCTGCGCCCGGGCAGGCCGGCTATCGTGAGCGACCCCGTGCCGCCGCAAAGTGTCATCGACCACGCGCTGCGCATCGGTGCCGATCTTTGGCGCTTTGGGCAGGACTTCAATTTCTCGGGCGACAAGCAGCAGTGGGGCTGGGCCGGGCGCGGCAGGCGCTACAGCGGCATGGCCTATCCGGCGCTGCGCGGGGCGAACCAGCTGGTGAATGCTTCGGGCGTTCTCGCTGCGCTTACCGCACTGCGCGAGCGCCTGCCGGTGACGGCGCAGGCGGTGCGCAACGGCCTGTCGCTGGTCGAATTGCCCGGGCGCTTCCAGATCGTTCCCGGCCAGCCCACCTTGGTGCTGGATGTGGCGCACAACACGCATTCGGTTGCCGCCCTGGCGGCCAATCTCGATGCGATGGGTTTTTTCCCAACCACGCATGCGGTGTTCGGCGCCATGGGCGACAAGGATCTGGGGCCCATGTTCACGCGCATCGGCCCGCTGATCGACCGCTGGTATTTCACCGACCTGCCGACGCCGCGCGCGGCATCTGCCGCCGATCTGCAGGCGCGTTGGCAGGCGCAGGAGCCGCGCAAGGATGTACTTGCAAACGCTTACAGCGAACCCATGTATGCCCTTCAGGCGGCGATCGATGCGGCTGACCCCGCTGATAGAATCGTCGTCTTTGGTTCGTTCTACACGGTGGGGGGCGTTATCAAGGACGGAATACCCCGCCTGCATGCCAAACACCTCGACGCGTAGGTCTGCACTTCATGGCTTTTTTCAAGTTTCGATTACCCGGCCAGAAGCGCGCCGACGACCAGGCGGCCGTGCGCGGCCCAGCCGAAAGCGTCGAAGTCATGCGCCGCCGCGCGCGGCACCGGCTGATCGGCGCCGCGGTGCTGGTGCTGCTCGGGGTGGTGGGCTTTCCCCTGCTGTTCGATACCCAGCCCCGGCCGATTCCGGTCGACATCCCGATCGAGATTCCCGACAAGAACAAGATCAAGCCACTGACCGTGCCGGCGGACAACGTGACGCTCAAGCGCACGCTGCCTGCCGAAGCTTCCTCCGCGCCCGCCGCCGCCACGCAGCCCTTGCCCAAGCCGGCGTCCGCTGGCAATGCCGGCACCGGCGTGGCCGCATCGGCCAGCCTGGGTGCCAAGGAAGAGGTGGTGGCTGCGCGCACCGAGCCCAAACCCGAGCCCAAGCCTGAATCCAAGCCCGAGCCCAAGGCGGAAGCCAAGGCCGCACCCAAGGCCGACGATGGTGCCAAGGCCAAGGCGCTGCTTGAAGGCAAGGCCAGCGCCGAAGCGGATGCGGACAAAGGCCGCTTCATCGTGCAGGTCGGCGCATTCAGCGAAGCGGCGCGTGTGCGCGAGGCGCGGCAAAAAGTTGAAAAGGCCGGCCTCAAAACCTATACCCAGGAAGTCGATACGCCGGACGGCAAGCGCACCCGTGTGCGGGTCGGGCCGTTCGGCACGCGTGCGGAGGCGGACAAGGCAGCAAGCAAGATCAAGGGGCTGGATCTGCCAGCCTCGATCCTGACGCTCTAGGCGGCAGCGGGCGCGCATGGTTGCGGTGGACTGGATCCTGCTGGCGGCGTTGTTGCTCTCGATGGCCCTGGGGGCGTGGCGCGGCCTGGTGTACGAGGTATTGTCGGTACTGGCCTGGCTTGCGGCTTTCGTGGCGGCGCAATGGTTTGCGCCCGAGGTGGCCAAGGCCCTGCCCATGGGCAATGCATCGGAGCCGGTGCGCTATGCAGCCGGCTTCGTGGTGGTGTTCATTGGTGCGGTGTTCGCGGGTGGCTTGTTGGCCTGGATGGTCAAGAAGCTGGTGGAGGCGGTGGGTTTGCGGCCGATCGACCGCATGCTGGGCATGCTGTTCGGCCTGGCGCGCGGTGTGATCCTGCTCCTGGCCGTGGCCATCGTGGTTGGCATGACGCCGCTGCGAACCAACCCGTGGTGGCAGGAATCGAAGGGTGCTGGCATGTTGACGGCAGCGCTTTCCGGCTTGAAGCCGATGCTGCCCGAAGCATTCGCCAGGTACATGCGGTGATGGATTTTCCGGAGTTGGACTAACTATGTGTGGAATCGTCGGTGTTGTCAGCAATGCCCCAGTCAATCAGCTGATCTACGACGCCTTGCTGCTCTTGCAGCACCGCGGCCAGGATGCGGCCGGCATCGTCACGCAGCAAGAGCGCAAGTTCTTCATGCACAAGGCCAAGGGCATGGTGCGCGACGTGTTCCGCACGCGCAACATGCGGGCCTTGCCGGGCAACTGCGGCCTGGGTCAGGTGCGCTATCCCACGGCAGGCAACGCCTACAGCGAGGAAGAAGCCCAGCCGTTCTACGTGAACGCGCCGTTCGGCATCGTGCTGGTGCACAACGGCAACCTCACCAACGCGCACGCGCTCAAGAGCGAGCTGTTCGTTACCGACCACCGCCACATCAACACCGAGAGCGACTCCGAAGTGCTGCTCAACGTGCTGGCGCATGAGCTGGAAAAGGCCACGCGCGGCCTGCCGCTCAAGCCCGAAGACGTGTTCACCGCGGTGCGCAATGTGCACCGTCGCGTGCGCGGCTCGTATGCCGTGGTGGCGCTGATTGCCGGCCATGGCCTGCTGGCTTTTCGCGACCCGTTCGGCATCCGGCCCCTGTGCCTGGGGCGTAGCGCGGACACGGTGGCGGTGGCCAGCGAGTCGGTCGCGCTGGAAGGCACGGCCCACAAGTTCGAGCGCAATCTCGCGCCCGGCGAGGCGGTCTTCGTCGACCTCGCGGCGACCGTGCACGCACAGCAATGCGCGGACGCGCCGCAGCTCAATCCCTGCATCTTCGAATACGTCTACCTCGCCCGGCCCGACTCGGTGATGGATGGCATCTCGGTCTACCAGGCCCGGCTGAACCTTGGCGCAAGCCTGGCCAAGCGCGTGGTCTCGACCGTGCCGCCCAACGAGATCGATGTGGTCATCCCGATTCCCGAATCGAGCCGCCCCAGCGCCACGCAGCTGGCGCACCTGCTGGGCATTCCGTACCGCGAAGGGTTCGTGAAGAACCGCTATGTCGGCCGCACCTTCATCATGCCGGGCCAGGCCGTGCGCAAGAAGTCGGTACGCCAGAAGCTGAACGTGATCGCCAGCGAATTCAAGGGCCGCAACGTGCTGCTGGTGGATGACTCCATCGTGCGCGGAACCACCAGCCGCGAAATTGTGCAGATGGCGCGCGACGCCGGGGCGCGCAAGGTCTACATGGCCAGCGCGGCGCCGCCTGTGCGCTTTCCGAATGTCTACGGCATCGACATGCCGACCAGCAGCGAGCTGGTGGCGCATGACCGCACCGTCGACGAGGTGCGCGAAATCATAGGCTGCGATGCGCTGATCTACCAGGACGTGGACGCCATGAAGAAGGCGATCGGATCGCTCAATCCCTCCATCACCGGTTTTGACGC
>DATILI010000342.1:0-10042 GCA_035476635.1 Burkholderiaceae bacterium
GGACACGCCGCTGACAGCCATGCCCACCCCACCCGCGACCGCGGAGCCGACCGCGAAGTAAAAGACGGTGCGCGTTTCCGGCTCGCCCAGCTTGCCCAGCGCCATGACCTGCATGTAGGCAAATGCGGCGGTAAAGCCCGAGAGCAGCCCGACCAGTGCGGCGAACATCTGGTTTTGCTCCACGGTGGGCCGCAGCATCATGATCACGCCGGCGAATCCGGCGAGTACGGTCAGCACCAATGGACCCTGTTTCAGGGGGTGGCTGCCCGGCTTGGCCGGGTTCCAGGCCAGCAAGGTACCGCCGACCAGGAATGCCGCGATCCAGACGCTGCTCATGTAGTTCAAGGTCATGGCGGTGGCCAGCGGCAGGTAGGCCAGCGCATAGAACCAGGCGCCCAGCGACAGCACGCCCACCAGGCTGCGCCAGGCGTGCATGCCTGGGTAGCGGGTGCCCAGGCGGACGCCTTGCGAGCGCGCCAGCATCCACAGGAACAGCATGCCGAGGATGCCGCGGTAAAAAACCAGTTCGGCGCTGTTGAACCAGGCCGATGCGTACTTCACGCACACCGCCATGGTGGCGAAGAACAGCGCCGCCAGAAGCATCCACAACGCTTGCATGCGGCTAGAGCGAGGGCGAAGGCGAAAGCGTTTGTGCCGCCATGCTGGTGCGGTACCACTCGTGAAAGTGCTGCATGCCGTCTTCCATCGGGCTCTGGTAGGGGCCGACCTCGTTGTCGCCGCGCCGCATCAGGGCGCCGCGCCCGGCGTCCATGCGCTCGGCGATCTCGTCGTCTTCGATGCAGGTTTCCATATAGGCGGCCTGCTGCGCCTGCACGAACTCGCGCTCGAACGCACAGATTTCCTCTGGGTAGTAGAACTCGACCATGTTCAGCGTCTTTTGCGGGCTGATCGGGTGCAATGTAGAGACGGTCAGCACATGCGGATACCACTCCACCATGATGTGCGGGTAATAGGTCAGCCAGATCGCGCCATATTTGGGCGGTTCGCCGTTGCGGTAGGCCAGGAGTGCGTCCTGCCAGCGTTCGTACACCGGGCTGCCAGCCTTGCCCAGGCGGTTGGCCACGCCCACGGTCTGCACCGAATAGTGCTTCTTGAATTCCCAGCGCAGGTCTTCGCAGCTGACGAATTGCCCCAAGCCGGGATGGAACGGGCCGACGTGGTAGTCCTCCAGATAGACCTCGATGAAGGTCTTCCAGTTGTAGTTGCACTCGTGCAGCTCGACGCGGTCCAGCATATGGCCGGTGAAGTCCAGGTCGGCGCGCGGCCCCATGCCCGCGAGATCGGCTGCGATGTCGCGGCCGTTGTCCTGGAACAGCAGGCCATTCCAGTTGCGCAGCTTGTAGTTGTTCAGGTTCAGGCACGGGTCCTGCGCGAAATGCGGGGCGCCCAGCAGCGTGCCGGCCTGGCTGCCGTTGCCCCCGCTGTAGGTCCAGCGGTGCAGGGGGCAGACGATATTGCCGCCCGAGGCGGTGTCGGCGCTGATCGAGCCGCGGCCCTTCAGGATCACGGCCTGGCGGTGCCGGCAGACGTTGGAAATCAGCTCCACGCCCTTCGGTGTGCGCACCAGCGCCCGGCCTTCGCCTTCCTGCGGCAAGGCGTAGTAGTCGCCCATCTCGGGCACTGAAAGCTCGTGCCCCACATAACGGGGCCCGCGCTGGAAGATGTTTTGCATCTCGCTCTTGAAGAGCGCTTCGTCAAAGTAGCTTGAAACTGGTAGTTGGCTTGCGGCCTGCTGCAGTTGAAGACTTAAATCAGACATCGGGGTGACCTGACCTAGAGACTCCCCCTATGAAGGGGCAGGTGATAGGCGCCTGCGTCCTTCGGACTTTTGGCGCGGGGCTACCGGCTGAACCGGCAAAGAGCATGGGATTGTACCCGCGGGGGCTGTTTTGGGGCGGGAACAGGGCGCCCCTTGCGGGCGCCGGCTTTGGGCGTGCGCGCGCAAGGGTGCCGGCCTTGTCGCCCCAGCGCCTAAAATCCCCCTTTTGGCCTTCTTCTGATCCAACAACATGCCAAAGGCACCCGCACTCCCCCCGACGCCAGCAGACCTGCCCGCCAGCTACGAATCCGCCCTGGAAGAGCTGGAGCAACTGGTCGGCCAGCTCGAGTCGGGCAAGATGCCGCTGGAGCAACTGCTCAGCGGCTACCAGCGGGGCGCGGAGTTGCTGAAGTTCTGCCGCGAACGCCTGCAGGCCGTGGAAAACCAGATCAAGGTCCTCGATGATGGAGTTCTCAAACCGTGGACGCAAGAGTAAGAATGAACGCGCTAACAACAAGCGCGCAAGCGGTGTTTGACCTGCGCGGCTGGAGCGCGGCCCACCTGGACCGCGTTGAGAACGCCATTTCGGAGTGGGTGGCGCTGGACGCGCCGGCAGGGCTCGGTGAAGCCATGCGTTATGCGGTGCTGGACGGCGGCAAGCGCTTGCGCCCCCTGCTCGTGATGGCGGCCTGCGAAGCTGTCGCCGGCAATACCGCGGCGGCCTTGCGCGCAGCCTGCGCGGCCGAGTTGATCCACGCGTACTCGCTGGTGCACGACGACATGCCGTGCATGGACAACGATGTGCTGCGCCGTGGCAAGCCCACGGTGCATGTCAAGTTTGGCCAGGCCCGCGCCCTGCTCGCGGGCGACGCCTTGCAGGCGCTGGCCTTCGAGCTGCTCACGCCGGACGACGGCACCGTCCCGTTCGCCATGCAGGCGGCGCTGTGCCGGCTGCTGGCCCGCTCGGCTGGCTACCAGGGCATGGCCGGCGGCCAGGCGATCGACCTGGCCAGCGTGGGCCGCGCCTTGAGCGAAGACGAATTGCGCCGCATGCACCGGCTCAAGACCGGTGCCTTGCTGCGGGGCAGCGTCATGATGGGGGCGGCCTGCGGCAGCGTGGACGCGCGGGCCGAAGCCGGCTTGCTGGCCTACGGTGGCGCCTTGGGCCTGGCATTCCAGGTGGTGGACGACATACTCGACGTGACCGCCGACTCCGCAACGCTTGGCAAGACCGCCGGCAAGGACGCGGCGCAAGACAAGCCCACCTATGTCTCGCTGCTGGGCCTGCCGCGCTCCCTGGCCTATGCCCAGGAGTTGCTGGTCCAGGCGCTTGAAGCGATGGATGCAAGCGGTCTGCCCGACACGCGTGCCCTGCGCGCGCTGGCGGACATGGTGGTGAACAGGAACAATTGACCTATGGCATCCTTGCTGCAAACAATCAACGATCCGGCCGACCTGCGCCTGCTGCCACGTGCGCAACTGCGCGTGCTGGCCGACGAGCTGCGCGCCTATGTGCTGGACAGCGTCTCCAAGACCGGCGGCCACCTGAGCTCCAATCTCGGCACCGTGGAACTCACGGTGGCGCTGCACTATGTATTCAACACACCGTATGACCGGCTGGTGTGGGACGTGGGCCACCAGACCTACCCGCACAAGATCCTGACCGGCCGGCGCGAGCGCATGGCCTCGCTGCGCCAGCTGGGCGGCTTGTCGGGCTTTCCGCAGCGCGCCGAGAGCGCATACGACACCTTCGGCACCGCGCACTCGTCCACCAGCATTTCCGCGGCCCTGGGCATGGCGGTGGCGGCCAAGCAAAAGGGCGAAAACCGGCACGCCGTGGCGATCATCGGCGACGGCGCCATGAGTGCCGGCATGGCCTTCGAGGCGCTCAACAACGCGGGTGTGGCCGACTGCAACCTGCTGGTGGTGCTGAACGACAACGACATGTCCATCAGCCCGCCGGTGGGCGCGCTCAACCGCTATCTCGCCCAGCTCATGAGCGGGCAGTTCTACTCGGCCGCCAAGAACGTCGGCAAGACCGTGCTCAAGGCCGCGCCGCCGCTGTTCGAGCTGGCCAAGCGCTTCGAGCAGCAGGCCAAGGGCATGGTGGTTCCCGCCACGCTGTTCGAGAAATTCGGCTTCAACTACATCGGCCCGATCGACGGCCACGACCTCGAGTCGCTGATCCCGACGCTGGAAAACATCAAGCACCTGAAGGGCCCGCAGTTCCTGCACGTGGTCACCAAGAAGGGCCAGGGCTACAAGCTCGCCGAAGCTGACCCGGTGGCCTATCACGGTCCGGGCAAGTTCGACCCCGCCGTGGGCCTGCAGAAGTCCAGCGCACCCGCCAAGCAGACGTTCACCCAGGTCTTTGGCCAGTGGCTGTGCGACATGGCGGAAAAAGACGAGCGCCTGGTGGGCATCACCCCCGCCATGCGAGAGGGCTCGGGCCTGGTGGAGTTCGAGCGGCGCTTTCCCGGCCGCTACCACGACGTGGGCATTGCCGAGCAGCACTCGGTGACTTTCGCCGCGGGCCTGGCGTGCGAGGGTCTCAAGCCAGTGGTGGCGATCTATTCGACCTTCCTGCAACGCGCCTATGACCAGCTGATCCACGACGTGGCGATCCAGAAGCTGCCGGTGGTCTTTGCGCTGGACCGCGCGGGCCTGGTCGGTGCCGATGGCGCCACGCATGCCGGCGCCTATGACATTCCCTATTTGCGCTGCATTCCCAACGTCAGCGTGGCCTGCCCCGCCGATGAGAACGAATGCCGCCGGCTGCTCACCAGCGCCTTCGAGCAGGACCATCCGGTGGCCGTGCGCTACCCGCGCGGTGCGGGGGCCGGCGCTGCCATGGAGCCGGGCCTGCAGGCCTTGCCGTTCGGGCGCGCCGAAGTGCGCCGCCAGGGCCGGGGCATCGCCATCCTCGCGTTCGGCACCTTGCTGTACCCGGCGCTGCAGGTGGCCGAGAAGCTCAACGCCACGGTCGTCAACATGCGCTGGGCCAAGCCGCTGGACACCGAGCTGCTGCTGCAGGTTGCCGGCAGCCACGCCGCACTGGTGACGCTGGAAGACGGCGCCATCATGGGCGGTGCGGGCAGTGCGGTGAGCGAAGCGCTGCAGGCTGCGGGCGTGTCCTTGCCACTTTTGCAGCTCGGCCTGCCCGACCAGTTCATCGAGCATGGCGATCCGGCGAAGCTGATGGCCCTGCAAGGGCTGGACGCGGCCGGCATCGAGCAGTCCATCGTGGGGCGCTTCGCAGCGCACCTGGCCCACGGCCGGCCTGCTCTCAAATCTGTAGCCTGAAGGCGGCAGCGGGCCAAGTGCTGCGAACCTTGCAAAAGGCTGAATACGTGCCCGCACCTGCCGTTCTCGCGAGGGAAAACCCGCACCGGGCCGCAGGCGCTGCTTCCTACAATCGCGCTTGACTCTTATAGGTCCTCGCCGGCCAAGCTTGTGCCGCGAGTTCTTTTCATCCAACAATCGGAGAGAAACAAATGGATCGTCGTTCCATCATCAAGCACGCAGGCATCGCCGGCGTGCTGGCCGCGGGTGTCGCACCTGCCGTGCATGCGCAAGCGGCTGTGCGTTGGCGCCTGACTTCAAGCTTCCCGAAATCGCTTGACACCCTGTTTGGCGTATCGGATGTGTTTGCCAAAAAGGTCAAAGACATGTCGGGAGGCAAGTTCGAGATCACCACGCACGGCCCGGGCGAAATTGTTCCCGCCCTCGGCACTGTGGATGCGATTCAAAACGGCACGGTGGAAGCGGCCAGCACTGCGCCCTACTACTACTTCGGCAAGGATCCGACGTTTGCGCTGGGTTGCGCCATCCCCTTTGGCCTGAACAGCCGCCAGATGACGGCCTGGATGTACGACGGCAATGGGTTGAAACTGATGCGCGAGTTTTACCGCCCGTACAACATCATGAGTTTCCCGATGGGCAACACCGGTGCACAGATGGGCGGCTGGTGGCGCAAGGAGATCAAGTCGCTGGCTGACGTCAAGGGTGTGAAGTTCCGCACCGGCGGCTTCAGCGGCATGGTGTTTGAGCGTCTTGGCGGCGTGGCGGCCAACATTCCCGGCGGCGAGATTTACACCGCATTGGAAAAAGGCACGATTGATGCCGCCGAGTGGGTTGGCCCGTATGACGACCTGAAACTTGGCTTCAACAAAATCGCCCAGTATTACGCCTACCCCGGCTACTGGGAAGGTGGCCCACAACTCGATTTGCATGTCAACATCAAGGCCTATGACGCGCTCTCCAGCGAGTACAAGGCGATCATTGAGGCGGCGTCGGCTTTCGCACACGTCGACATGCAGGCCAAATACGATGCCCGCAATGCCGCCTCCCTGAAGCAGCTCGTCGCCGGTGGCACGAAGTTGTTCCGCTTCCCCAAGGATTTGATGGACGCAGCGTTCAAGGAATCCATGGCGCTGTACAGCGATTTGTCCGCCAAGAACCCGGCCTGGAAGAAAGTCTACGAAGATTTTTCCGCTTTCCGCCGCGACGCCAACCTGTGGTTCCGCTTCACCGAAGCCGGTTTCGACGACTACATGCAAAGCGCCAAGCTGTAATTCAAACAGCTGCGTTCAACAAAAAAAGCCCGCAGGTTGCGGGCTTTTTTTATGCCTTGAGTTTTTCAGCTTATCAGTTCGACGTGCGGCTCGATCAGGTCAATACCTTCCTAACGATTCTGCCGAAACCACCCCGCTATTTCTTCGCCTTGTCCTGATCCAGCGCCCGCTTTACGGCTTCCATCGGATCTTCGTCTGCCGTAGGCTTGCTCGGATTCAAAGGATCAGCCGTTTGTGCTTCTGCGGGTGCGGGCTTCGTTCGGCCTCCACCCATCTCCTGAATTTGCTGACTGGCTTTGTCCAGGTCAAGCACTTTCTCCTTGTCCAGGAACACAGTCACCGTCTGTGGGAAGAAAATGACGATAGCTACCAAGATGAGCTGCATCACGATAAATGGAATCGAGCCCAAGTAGATATCTCGGGACTCGACCTTTCGCGGGATGGAGCCGTTCTTGAACAGCGTGTCTGCAATGCCGCGCAGGTAAAACAGCGCGAAGCCAAATGGCGGGTGCATGAAGCTGGTCTGCATGTTCACGCAAATCATCACGCCAAACCAGACGAGGTCAATGCCCAGCTTGGCCGCGACCGGTGCCAGGAACGGGATGATGATGAAGGCGATCTCGAAAAAGTCGAGGAAAAACGCCAGGACGAAAACAAAGATGTTGACGGCAATCAGGAAGCCGATCTGCCCCCCTGGCAGGCCCGCCAGCATGTGTTCGATCCAGATGCCGCCGTCCACGCCCTGGAACACCAGTGAAAAGACGCGCGAGCCGATGAGGATGTACACCACCATCGCGGTCAGCCGCATGGTGCTGACCATGGCTTCCTTGACCAGTTTCCAGCTCAGGCGCTTGTGCAATGCCGCCAGGATCATCGAGCCGACCGCTCCCATGGCACCGGCCTCGGTCGGCGTGGCGATGGCGCTGCTCATGCCGGGCAAACCGCCCATGCTGCCCAGAACCGTGAAAATCAGCACCGCCGAAGGAATGATGCCGCGCAGGCATTTTTTCCAGAGCGCCCAGCCATTCAGGGTGCGCGCAGACTTGGGTATGCCCGGCAAATACTCAGGTCTGATGCGCGTCAATAAAAATGTATAGAGCGCAAACAGCAGGATTTGCAGAATGGACGGCCCCCATGCACCCTTGTACATGTCGCCCACCGGTTTGCCCAACTGGTCGGCCAGCACGATCAACACCAGCGACGGCGGAACAAGTTGCGTGATGGTGCCTGCCGCAGCCAACACGCCGGTGGCATAACGCATGTTGTAGTTCCAGCGCATCATGACCGGCAGCGAGATCATCGCCATGGCGATCACCTGGCCCGCCACGGTGCCGGTGATGGCGCCCAGGATGAACCCCACAATGATGACCGAATAACCCAAACCACCGCGCGCCGGGCCAAATAGCTGGCCCATGGAGTCGAGCATGTCCTCCGCCAGACCGCACTTTTCCAGTATCGTGCCCATCAGGGTGAAGAACGGAATGGCCAGCAGCAGCTCGTTGGACAGAATGCCAAAGACGTTGAGCGGCAGGGCGGTCATGAAGGCCTGCGGAAACCAGCCCATGTAGACGGCGAAGTAGCCGCAGCCCAGGCCCAGGGCCGCCAGCGAAAACGCGACCGGGAAGCCGATCAGCATGATGATGATGAGCCCCGCAAACATAAAGGGGGCGAATTCTTGCATCGTCATTGGAGCGGTCTTTCGTAGTGGAAATCGCCTTCGTAGGCGTGGTGCAGCCAGGCCCATCGCTTGATGGCCTCGGACACGGCCTGCAGCATGATTAGCGCGAAGCCCAGCGGCAACATCAGCATGACTGGCCAGCGAATCAGGCCACCGGACTGGTTGGACATCTCGCCGGTTCGCAACATCTGGGCGAACATCGGCCAGCAGTAGTAGACCAGAACCCCCATCACGGGGAGAACAAACAGCAGCATGCCGGCAAAATCGATCTTGGCCTGCGTGCGGCCCGAATAAAGGCCATAAAGCACGTCAACGCGAACATGCTCGTTCACACGCATGACTTGCGCCGCGCCGAGCATCACGCAGGCGGCAAACAGGTACCACTGAATCTCGGTGAACGCGTTGGAACTGTAGTTGAAGACGTAACGCACGATGGCGTTGGCCGCGCTGATGAGGCAACTGGCCAGAACCGCCCACTTGGCAAAAATAGCGAACCTGTCGTTGAGCCAGTCGATGCCGCGCGACAAGGTCAGCAAGCCGTTCATGGCTTGGCTCCGACGATCGGATGGAAGCCGGGCTGGGTGAGCGGAACCGGTGGATTCCCAAGCCCGCATTGGACGCGTCGGGGCATCGCTTGTACGGCAAGGGCAAATTTGAGGAGTGCTGACACAGGGGTCTCCCAAAAAAACGGGTGTGGGAAATTGACGAAAAACCAGCGAAAAAAAGCAAGCCCTCCGGGGCTTGCGATCCAACCCGCGATGATACGGCCCCGACCTGAGGAAACGCTGACGCACCCCTCCTGGGTTTACCCTTGGAAACAGCCACCGACAAGGGCGCACCCGGCAGGAATAATGGGTACGCCATGCCCTCGCCGAACCCCTTGCCCACCGCGCTCGATTCCATCGATTCGCCCTCCATGCGGCGCGCCGGGCGCGAGCTGCTTTCGCTGGCGTTGATGGACGCGCGCAACCATACCCTGCATCTGATGACCTGCATCGCGCAGGCCTCGGGCGCCGCCGCCGGCCCGCTTCCGGTGGTGCCGGAAACCAGCCGGCCCTTGTGGCTGGCTGGGCACATCGGCTGGTTTCCCGAATTCTGGATTGGCCGCAACACGCAAGCGCACCTGGGCCCTGCCTGCCCGGCGCGGCCGACCCGGCTGGCATCGATCGAGGCCGATGCCGATCGCTGGTGGTCCTTCGACACCAGCCCAAGCGCCACGCAATGGGCGCTTGACCTGCCGGACCTCGCCGCCACCAAGGGCTACCTGCTGGAGACGCTGGAAAGCAGCCTGTCGCTGTTGGAGAAGACGCCCGAGGACGACGACGCGCTGTACTTCTTCCGGCTGGCCCTGGTGTATGAAGACCGCTGCGGCGAAGAGCTGATTACCCTCGCGCAGGCGCTGGGCCTCACCTTGCCACTGGACGCGCCGGTGGGCTTGACGGTGCGCGAGCCGCTGGCGATTCCCGCCACGCGCTGGATGCTGGGCTCGCCGCGCGGCGGCTTTGTGTTGGACAACGAGCAGTGGGCGCATGAGATTGCCGTGCCCGAATTCGAGATCGACGCGCAGCCGGTGACCTGGGCGCAGTTCGTCGAATTCGTCGACGATGGTGGCTATGACCGCGACGACCTGTGGCAACCAGCCGGCTGGGACTGGCTGCAGGAGCAGGAGCAGCGCGAGGGCCGCCGCGGGCCGCGCTATGTGGAGCAGATCGGCGTGGCGCGCCAGGGCAGCGGTGGCGCCGTCTTGCAGACGCGCTTTGGCAAGCCCACACGCATGGCCGGCAACCAGCTCGCCATGCACCTGAGCTGGTGGGAGGCGGATGCCTGGACGCGCTGGGCTGGCCGGCGCCTGCCGACCGAGGTCGAGTGGGAAATCGCCGCCCACACCGCGGTGCGCCGCGGCTTTCGCTGGGGCGATGTGCATGAATGGATGGCCAACACGCTGCGGCCCTGGCCCGGTTTCAGCCCCGGTCCCTGGGACAGCTATTCAGCGCCCTGGTTCGGCCGCGC
>DATILI010000343.1:0-17977 GCA_035476635.1 Burkholderiaceae bacterium
GCCCCGCTGGGCGTGCCGTCATCGCGGCGCACATGGATGGCGACCGCGCCGCGGCGCGATTGCACGGTCACCATGTCGCCGGGCGCCAGGCCCAACCGGTCGAGATCGCGGCCGTTCAGCGAAGCCGTGGCCAGGGGTTCGAGCGCGTCCAGCACGCTGGCACGGCGCGTCATGCTGCCAGTGTGCCAGTGCTCGAGCTGGCGGCCGGTGATCAGCACGAACGGGAAATCGGCGTCGGGCCGCTCATTGGCCGGGATGATGTCGGCCGGCACCAGCTTCACGCGGCCATCGGCGGTGGGGAAATCCTCGATGAACACCGTGGGCTGGCCCGGGTCGCTCTCCGAAAGGCAGGGGTAGGTCACGCTGGATTCGCGCTGCAGCCGCTCCCAGGTGATGCCCTGGATGGCCGCATGCATGGCCAGGCGCATTTCGTCGTAGACCGCGGCCACGCCGTATTCCTCGCCCGGGTAGTCCCAGGCCAGGCCCATGCCCTTGGCGATCTGCTGGAGGATCCAGAGATCCGCTCTTGCATCGCCCGGCGGGTCGATCGCGCGCTTGCCCAGCTGCACCATGCGGTCGGTGTTGCTGACCGTGCCGGTCTTCTCGGGCCAGGCACTGGCCGGCAGCACCACGTCGGCGAGCCAGGCGGTTTCGGTCATGAAGATGTCCTGCACCACCAGGTGCTCCAGGCTGGCCAGCGCATGGCGTGCATGGTTCAGGTCGGGGTCGCTCATGGCCGGGTTCTCGCCCATGATGTACATGCCGCGCACCTTGTGCGGGTCGCTGTCCGGCGCCAGTGCCTTGTGCATGATCTCGACCACGGTGTAGCCGGGCTGGTCGTCCAGCTTCGTGTGCCAGAAATCCTCGAACCAGGCATGCGCCGCCGCGTTGTCCACCCGCTGGTAGTTGGGGAACATCATCGGGATCAGCCCGGCGTCGCTGGCGCCCTGCACGTTGTTCTGGCCGCGCAGCGGATGCAGCCCGGAGCCGGGCTTGCCGATCTGGCCGGTGACGGTCGCCAGCGCGATCAGGCAGCGCGCGTTATCCGTGCCGTGCACGTGCTGGCTGATGCCCATGCCCCAGAGGATCATCGCGCTCTTGGCCTTGGCAAAGGCCCGTGCCACTTCGCGCAAGGTCTGGGCAGGAATGCCGCAGATCGGCGCCATCGCCTCCGGGCTGTAGCCCTTGACGTTCTCGCGCAGCGCCTCGAAGTTGCTGGCGCGCCGGCTGATGAATTCCTGGTCAGCCAGACCCTCGTCGATCACGGTGTGGATCAGCGCATTGAGCATCGCCACGTCTGTATCGGCCTGGAACTGCAAGGTCCGCCAGGCGTGCCGCCCGATGTCGGTGATGCGCGGGTCGGCCAGCACGATCTTGGCGCCCTTTTTCGCGGCGTTTTTCATCCAGGTCGCGGCCACCGGGTGGTTGGCCGTGGGGTTGGAGCCGATCACCAGGATCAGCTCGGCGTGCTCCACGTCGTTGACCTGGTTGCTGACCGCACCCGAGCCCACGCCTTCGAGCAGCGCGGCCACGCTGGAGGCGTGGCACAGCCGTGTGCAATGGTCGACGTTGTTGCTGCGAAAACCGGTGCGCACCAGCTTCTGGAACAGGTAGGCCTCTTCGTTGCTGCCCTTGGCTGAGCCGAATCCGGCCAGCGCCTTGCTGCCGTGTGTGTCGCGCAGCCGCGTGAGTGCACCGCTGGTCAGCGCCAGCGCTTCTTCCCAGCTTGCCTCGCGGAACACGGCGGACCAGTCGGCGCTGTCGCGATTGAGCTGGTTGATGGCCTCGGCATCCTTGGGAACGCCGGCCTTGCGGATGAGTGGCTTCGTCAGGCGCTGCGGGTGGTGCGCGTAGTCGAAGCCGAAGCGGCCCTTGACGCACAGCCGGCCGTGGTTGGCCGGACCGTCGCGGCCGTCGACGCTGACGATCTTTTCATCCTTCACGTTGTAGGTGATGAGGCAGCCGACACCGCAAAACGGGCAGACCGAATCAACTTTGCGGTCTACCACCTGCGAGCCGATCTGTGTTTTCGGCATGAGCGCGCCCGTGGGGCAGGCCTGCACGCATTCGCCGCAAGCCACGCAAGTGCTCTCGCCCATGCTGTCGTCCAGGTCAAACACGATCTTGCTGTGCTCGCCGCGCATCGCGTAGCCGATGACGTCGTTGACTTGCTCCTCGCGGCAGGCGCGCACGCAGCGGTTGCACTGGATGCAGGCGTCCAGGTTGACGGCCATGGCGGGATGGCTGAGGTCGGCCTGGGGTTGCGCGCGGCGCAGGGCCTTGAGCGCCGGCCTTGCCTTGACGTCGAGGCGATCGGCCCATCCGCTGAGTTCGCCGTGCTGGCCGACCGCTGCGCCCTCACCCAGGCCCTCGTCATTCCACTTGTACCCCGCATCCGGCATATCGGACAGCAGCATCTCCACCACCATCTTCTGACTCTTCAATGCACGCGCGCTCTGTGCCTGCACCTCCATGCCTGCTGTCGCACTGCGGCAGCAACTCGGGGCCAAGGTGCGCTCGCCCTTGATTTCCACCACGCAAGCGCGGCAGTTGCCGTCGGCGCGCAGGCCTTCTTGGTAGCAAAGGTGCGGAATGTCCACGCCGTGGCGCTGCGCGGCCTTCAGGATGGACTCGCCCTCGAAGGCCTGGACGGCGATGCCGTCGAGCGTGAATTCGACGGCGTTCATGCCCCTGCTCCTTCTTCATTGCCTTCTTCATTTCCCACTTCATTCCCCACTTCATGCGGAAAATATTTCTGCACACTGCGTACCGGGTTAGGCGCGGCCTGGCCCAGGCCGCAGATGGACGCATCGGCCATCACCTGGTTCAGGTCTTCCAGGGTGGCGTGGTCCCAGACCGGCGCCTCCATCAGCTTCGCGGCCTTGGCCGTGCCCACACGGCAGGGCGTGCACTGGCCGCAGCTTTCGTGTTCGAAGAAACGCATCATGTTCAGTGCCGCGTCGCGCGCCTTGTCGTGCTGGCTCAGCACGATCACGGCGGCCGAGCCGATGAAGCAGCCATACGGCTGCAGCGTGTCGAAATCCAGTGGCACGTCGGCCAGGCTGGCCGGCAGGATGCCGCCCGATGCGCCACCCGGCAGGTAGGCATAAAGCGTGTGGCCTTGCGCCATGCCACCGCAGTATTCGTCGATCAACTCGCGCGCCGTGATGCCCGCCGGCGCTAGCTTGACGCCGGGTTCCTTCACGCGCCCGCTCACGCTGAACGAGCGCAAGCCGGTGCGGCCGTTGCGCCCGAAGCCGGCGAACCATTGCGGCCCTTTTTCAACGATGTCGCGCACCCAGTACAGCGTCTCGAAGTTGTGCTCCAGGGTCGGCCGGCCGAACAAGCCGACCTGCGCGATGTAGGGCGGGCGCATGCGTGGCTCGCCGCGCTTGCCCTCGATGCTCTCAATCATCGCGGACTCTTCGCCGCAGATGTAGGCGCCTGCGCCGCGGCGCAATTCAATGCGCGGCAGCGAACACGGCGGGTCAGCCTTCAGTGCCGCCAGCTCGGCCTCCAGCAACGCGCGGCAGTCGTGGTATTCGTCGCGCAGGTAGATGTAGCAGGCCTCGGTGCCGACCACCTGGGCCGCGATCAGCAGGCCTTCCAGGAATCGGTGCGGATCGCGCTCCAGGTAGGTCCGGTCCTTGAAGGTGCCGGGCTCGCCTTCGTCGATGTTCACCGCCATCAGCCGCGGCGCCGGCTGCTCGCGCACGATGCGCCATTTGCGCCCGGCCGGAAATCCCGCGCCGCCCAGGCCGCGCAGACCCGAGTCTTCCATTGCCTTGAGGATGCGCTCGGCATCTTCTTCGCCATTGACGATGGCAGCGGCCAGCCGATAGCCGCCTTGCGCGCGGTAGGCCGCATAGCCGGTGGGCGTGGGCGCTGCAGCGCCGTCCGGCGAAGGCGTCGCGCCCTGCAGCGCGGACTCGACGGCAGCCAGCAGCTTTTCAGCCGTGGCATGCGGCACCGCGCACTGGTGAACCGCAGCCGCCGGCGCCTGCTCGCAGCGGCCGATGCAGGGCGCGGCAAGCACCCGTACATCGCTACGCCCCAGCAACGCGGGCAGCCGCGCCAGCAGATCACGGGCGCCAGCCATCTCGCAAGACAAGCCGTCGCAGATGCGCACTGTCAGGCCCGGCGCAGGCGCATCGCCTCGGACGACCTCGAAGTGGTGATAAAAAGTCGCGACCTCATAGACCTCGGCCATCGGCAGATTCATCTCGCGTGCCAGCGCCACCAGGTGCCGGTCGTGCAGGCAGCGGTAGGCGTCGTTGAGCTTGTGCAGGTGTTCGATCAGCAAATCGCGCGGGTGCCCGCCCTCGGGCGGAGGGCCGATCAGCGCGCACACATCATCCAGTGCTGCGGCTTCGGGCTGACGCCCTTTCAGTTTGCTCATGCGCCGGATGCGCTGGCGCATTTCATCGGGGCTCGCCAGCGTCACGACGCCGGCGTCCCTTTTTTCTCCAGGGTGCTTCATGCCCATACTGTCACTTGGCGCGCGGCGGGCGTCAAATAACTTCGGCGAATCGCCCTATTCGCGCGGGCCTTGTATCCTTTGGTTATCCTTACGTCCTTCGAAAGCGACACTCCCATGACCTACCCCAACACCCAACTCTTCATCAACGGCCAATGGCAGGACGCTGCCGAAGGCAAGAGCCTTGCCGTCTTCAATCCCGCCACCGGCAAGGAAATCGGCCGCGTGGCCAGCGCCAGCATCGCCGACCTGGATCGTGCCCTGCTGGCCGCCCAGGCCGGATTCGAGAAATGGCGCGACATGCCCGCCATCGAGCGCAACAAGATCATGCGCAAGGCTGCCGGCCTGATGCGCGAGCGCGCCGAAGCCATCGGCAAGCTGCTGACGCAGGAACAGGGCAAGCCCCTGGTGGAGGCCAAGGGCGAAGCCATGGCGGCCGCCGACATCATCGAATGGTTCGCCGACGAAGGCCTGCGCGTCTACGGCCGTATCGTGCCGTCGCGCGGCAACCTGGCGGTGCGCCAAATGGTGCTGAAGGACCCGGTCGGCCCGGTCGCTGCCTTCACGCCCTGGAATTTCCCGATCAACCAGGTGGTTCGCAAGCTGGCGGCGGCCTTGTCCACCGGCTGCTCGATGATCGTCAAGGCACCGGAGGAAACCCCGGCCGCACCGGCCGAGCTGATCCGCGCCTTTGCCGATGCGGGCCTGCCCGCCGGCGTGCTGGGCCTGGTCTACGGCAATCCGGCCGAGATCTCCAGCTACCTGATTGCGCACCCGATCATCCGCAAGATCACCTTCACCGGCTCCACGCCGGTAGGCAAGCAGCTGGCGGCGCTGGCCGGCCAGCACATGAAGCGCGTGACCATGGAGCTGGGCGGGCATGCACCGGTGATCGTGGCGGAAGACGCCGACATCGCCGTGGCGGTCAAGAGCGCCGGCGCCGCGAAGTTCCGCAACGCGGGCCAGGTGTGCATCTCGCCGACGCGCTTTCTGGTGCATGAAAGCATCACCAAGGACTTTGCGGCGGCGCTGGTCAAGCACGCGCAAGGCTTGAAGGTCGGCAACGGCGCCGACGAAGGCGTGCAGATGGGCCCCCTGGCCAATCCGCGCCGCGTGACGGCCATGGCCGAGTTCACGAACGATGCGGTCAAGCACGGCGCAACCGTGGCGCTTGGCGGCGAGCGCATCGGCGATACCGGCAACTTCTGGCAGCCCACCGTCCTGACCGACGTGCCGCTTGAGGCCAAGGTGTTCAATGACGAGCCGTTCGGCCCGATGGCGGCCATCCGCAGCTTCAACACGCTGGAAGAAGCCATTTCCGAAGCCAACCGCCTGCCGTTCGGCCTGGCCGGCTACGCCTTCACGCGCTCGCTGAAAAACGCCGACCTGCTGGCGCGCCGGGTGGAAGTTGGCATGCTGTGGGTCAACATGCCGGCCATGCCCTCGGCCGAAATGCCTTTTGGCGGCATCAAGGATTCGGGCTATGGCTCGGAAGGCGGACCGGAGGCGATGGAGGCCTACCTCAACAGCCGCGCCGTGGCGATCATGAACGCCTAGATGTGACCATGCCCGAGCAGAGCCAAGCACACCAGGCCATCGCCAGCGTCGAGCAGCGCGCCGCCGCCATCGAGGCCGCGATGGAAGAGCGGGGGCTGAAGGCCGACGAGTACATCGTGCAAGCCACGCACAACGCCGAGGAGCTGTGGGTTCCCGAGAACGGCGCGCGGGTGGTTGCCAAGGCCTGGACCGACCCGGCCTTTCGCCAGCGCCTGCTGGCCAACGGCCGCGACGCCGTTGCCGAGCTTGGCATCGGCATGCCGCGCCATCACCGGCATCTTGTCGTACTGGAGAACACGGAGACGGTGCACAACGTCATCTGCTGCACCCTGTGCTCGTGCACCGCCTTCACCGTCATCGGCCTGCCGCCGGACTGGTACAAGGACCTCGAATACCGGGCGCGCGTGGTGCGCCAGTCGCGCACCGTGCTGAAAGAGATGGGCCTGGACTTAGGCCCGGAGATCGAGATCCGGGTGTGGGACACCACCGCAGACACCCGCTACATGGTGCTGCCCATGCAGCCGCCCGAGACGATAGGCTGGCCGCAAGACAAGCTGGCCGCGCTGGTGACCAAGGACGCCATGATCGGCGTCGCGCGCCTCTAAAAAAAGGGAGCCCCTATGGACGGCATGCACGATCTGGGCGGCAAGCAGGGCTTTGGCCCGGTGCGCCACTCGCCCACGGCCCAGGTCTTCCACGCGCCGTGGGAGAAACGGGTCAACGCGCTCTATTCCCTCGCGGTCAAGCTCGGCATCTTCAACATGGACGAGTACCGCCACGCCATCGAGCGCATGGAGCCGCGCCACTATCTGTCGGCCAGCTACTACGAGCGCACGCTGACGAGCCTGGCGACGCTGTGCGTTGAAAAAGGCATCATGACGCGCGAAGAACTCGAACGCCGCGCCGGAGGGCTGTTCCCACTGGCCCTGCCCAGCGCGCAGGGCCGCTCCAACGTGGCGCAGCGCGAGCGATTCAACATCGGCGACCGCGTCAAGGTGCGCACCGACAACGTCCCCGGTCATGTGCGCATGCCGGCCTATATCCGCGGCAAAAGCGGCGTGGTTGTCGGCGAATCGCCGGCCTACCCGTTTCCCGACGCCCATGCGCATGGCATGGAAGCCGACGACGAGCCGACCTACGACGTGCGGTTCAGCGTCGCCGAGCTGTGGCCGAATTCGGCCGATGCGGCGTTCGTGCACGTGGGTGTTTTCCAGAGCTATCTGGAGCGGGCGGCGTAGCGCCCCGAAGGCAGCGGGATGCCCGGGCCGGTAGCCGTCGGCACCATGGCATCGCAGCAACACTCTCTTTCACGTCTTACTTTTTTTGGCCGTTGCCAAAGACCATCAGCTAAACTGATTTTTTTGCTGAAGGGGAGGCGACTCAGGCCCGCATGAGGTTTTCGGTTGCATCTTCAGGCGCGCGCGTGCGCCATGCCCGAAGGAGACTCAATGCAGGTCAGTCCCGTGGATTCGACGCTCGCCGCCGCGGACGACGATCAGTCAGCCCAGCGGCGCGTGCACCCCATCGTCAAGCTGGACTACGGCGTGCGCGTGCTGTCCCACCTGTTCGCCGGCCTCATCCTGGCCTCGGTCTTCAAGACGCGCGCGCCGGGACCGGTCATTTGGGTTCTGTTTGCCGTCACCACCTTGCTGTGGCCCCATATCGCCTATTTCGTCGCGAAGCGGGCCACGGACTCCAAGCGGGCCGAACTGCGCAACCTGCTGCTTGACTCCGCCCTGCTCGGGGTCTGGATCGCACTCACCGGCTTCGACATCTGGGCCACTGTCGGCATGTTCGTCGCGATCAACACGGCCAACCTCAGCGTCGGCGGCGTGCGCTTCTCGTTCAAGGGCATCGGCCTGTTTGCCGTTGGCGCTGTGGCAGGAGGCCTCACAACCGGTTTTGAGTTTCGGCCCGAGTCCTCCCTGTTCACCGCGGGACTTTCAGCGATCGCCATCATCGCGTACACGGTGGTGTTTGGCGTTCATTCCAACATCGAGGCGCGGCGCGCCATCAGTGCGCGGCGGGAGGTGCAGGCGCGCAACCAGGTCATCGAGCAGCTCTATGAGGTCACAGCGCTGCTGGCATCCAGCGTGGACATGGACCGCGCCCTGGACGTGATCACCGCCAAGGCGGTGGAGCTGCTGGGCTGCGACGGCTCAGGGATCTACATGGACAACGACGCGCGCGGCGGCCTGACCTACTTTCGCGGGCTCAACGTGGACTCCGAGCTGTCGCGGGACCTGGTCTTGAAGCCAGGCGAAGGCATCGCCGGGCGCGCATTCCAGGAGCGGCGCCCCTTCTGGAGCAGGGATCTTCGGGCCGATCCAGCGGTAAGCTACAACACCCCCGCAACCGAGAGACTGATCAAAGAGAGGGCTGCACGCGGCGTGCTGGGCGCACCGATGATCAGCCAGGGCAAGGTCCACGGGGTGCTGATGGCACGTTTTCTCAGCCCGCATGACTTCACGCCCAAGGAGGTTCAGCTGCTCTCGTCGCTGGCCGATCAGGCGGCGATCGCCATCACCAACGCCCGCCTCTTCGAGGCCCTGCAGCAAGCCAAGGAAGCCGCCGAAACCGCCAACCAGGCCAAGAGCGCCTTCCTTGCGAACATGAGCCACGAGCTGCGAACGCCGCTCAACGCCGTCATCGGCTACAGCGAGATGCTGGAAGAAGACCTGTCGGACCGCGACACGGACCCGCTGGTGCTGGGCGATCTGGCCAGAATCAAGGGTTCGGCCAAGCATTTGCTGGGCCTGATCAACGACGTGCTCGACCTGTCCAAGATCGAGGCGGACAAGGTCGAGCTGCATTTCGAGGAGGTCTCCCTCGCCGAACTCGTCGACCAGGTGACCGCGACCGTGCGGCCGCTGGTGGCGGCCAACCGCAATCGGCTGGAGATTCGCCTGCCGCCCGATCTCGCGCCCATCCAGTCCGACATCACACGGGTGCGCCAGGTGCTGCTGAACCTGGTGTCCAACGCCGCCAAGTTCACCGCGGACGGAGTCATCACGCTGGAGGTCAGCCTGCAGACCGATGCGGCGCAGTTCACCCGCGTGGTGTTCGACGTGGCCGACACCGGCATCGGAATGACGCCGGAGCAAATCGACAAGCTGTTCAGGCCCTTCGCGCAGGCGGATTCCGCGACCACCCGCAAGTTCGGCGGCTCGGGGCTGGGGTTGGTCATCAGCCGCAGCCTGTGCCGCATGCTGGGCGGGGACGTCACCGTGAGCAGCGTGCCGGGCGCCGGCAGCCGCTTCGTCGCCAGCGTGTTGACGCAGCCGGCCGCGCAAGCCCCGGTATCCGACTGGGCCGGCTTGAAGGCGGCGGCCGCGGCCGTATCGCATGCCGCCCCCGAGGCGGTTGAGCGGCAGACATCGCTGGAGGACGAGGTCGCGGACAGCCGCATTCGCGCCGTGGTGCAGGCCGCTCCGCTGTTCATCATTCTCTGGCGCGCGGGGGACGACAAGATCCTGCTGGCCGGGCCCGCCAGCCTCGATCTGTTCGGCCATCGTGCCGAGGACGTCATCGGCCTGTCGATGAAGAGCCTGTACGGGGCGCACAGCGTCGACGGCGCGGGTTTGAGCGAGCTGCTGGCCAGGGAGGGGCGCGCGGTCAACTACGAGGTGCGGTTCCTGCGCGCAGATGGCACCGAGTTCTGGGGCCGCGTTTCCGCGCACCACCTGCAATACGCGGGCCGCACCTGCCTGATCGCCGGCGTGATGGACGTGAGCGACCTGCACGAGGCGCAGGCGGCCACGCTGGCGGCGAGCACCGCCAAGTCGCGCTTCCTGAGCAATATGGGGCACGTGATGCGCACCCCGTTGAGCGACATCATCGGCTACGCCGACCTGCTGGCGGAGCGGGCCTCGGAGCGCGCCGACCGGGCCCATGTGGCGACCGAGGCCGGGCGCATCCGCGAGTCCGGCGTCGCGCTCCTGGGCATGATCGACACGGTGCTCCAATATTCGAGCCTGGACGCGAACACCCTGCAGGTGCACCTGGAGCCGGTGGACGTGCCCACACTGGTCAACCAGGTGGTGCTGGTGACCCAGCCGCTGACGGCGCGGCGCGGCAACATGCTGGCCGTGCCCGACGTGCCCGCCGTGCAGGTGCTGGCGGATCGCAAGTGGCTCAAGCAGGTCCTGTTCTACCTTGTCACCCATGCCAACAGCGCCAGCGGCCGCGCCGAGATCGGGCTATTCATCCGTACGCTGGGAGAAGGCAGCCTGGAGTTCGTGGTGCGCGACAGCGGCCCCGGCATGACGCCGCAGGAACTGGCCAGCGCATTCCAGCCCTTTCATGCAACCCTCGGGCCGGTCGCTCCTTCGATTGCCGATTTCGGACTCGGGCTGGCACTCAGCCGCGGTTTGTCCGAGCGCATGGGGGCCACGTTCACGGCCGAGTCCGAGCCGGGCAAGGGCTCGCATTTCACCGTCCGCCTGCCACTGGCCAAAGCCGCCCAGGCCAGCCTTCCGACCACCCAACCGAGCCCGCTCATCCATGCCTAAGATCCTGCTGGTCGAAGACAACGAACTCAATCGCGACATGCTTTCCCGCCGCCTGCTGCGCCGCGGGTTCGAGGTGATCATGGCGGTCGACGGCGCGCAGGCGCTGACCAGCGCGGCGCATGACAAGCCCGATCTGATTCTCATGGACATGAGTCTGCCGGTGATCGACGGCTGGGAGGCCACCCGCCAACTGCGGGCCAACGGTGCGACACGCGCCATTCCCGTGATCGCCTTGACGGCCCACGCCATGTCGGGGGACCGCGAGCGTTCGCTTCAGGCCGGCTGCGACGAGTTCGAGACCAAGCCGGTCGAGTTCGAGCGCCTGCTGACGAAGATGCAGGCCCTGCTTTCCTCGGAGGAAGCATGAAACAACCAGCCGCTGCGAAGCTTGCCCCATGAGTTTCGTTTCCCGCATCGGAGAAAGCCTGCGCGCCCATCTCGGCGCCAAGGCCGAGCCACCCGACCCGCTCGCCGGCGTGCCGCCAGCCCTGCGGCCCTATGCCGACAAGCTTTGCACCGCGCAGCAAGCCGCGGCGCAGGTGCAAAGCGGCGACCACGTCTTCGTCGGCACGGCCTGCGCGACGCCGCGGTCGCTGGTGGCCGCGCTGGAAGCCTGCTCGCCGCGCCCGCCCGACGTGGAACTGGTGCACTTCCTGACCGACCATGCGGTGCCGCACGACGCTTCCGGCCAGTGCATTTCGCACTACCGCCACCGCAGCTTCTTTGTCGGCCTGGACATGCGCGCGGCCGTCAAGCAGGGCCTGGCGGACTATGTGCCGATGTCCATCGCCCGGGTGCCCGCCATGATGGCCATCGGGCGGATTCCGGTCGATGTGGCCTTGATCCAGGTGTCTCTGCCCGACGAGTTCGGCTATGTCAACCTGGGCATCTCGGTCGACGTCATTCCCGCCGCGGTGGCCAAGGCGCGGGTCGTCATCGCGGAGGTCAACCCCGCCATGCCCCGCTCCATGGGCGACTCGACGCTGCACATCAGCCAGATTCACCATCTGGTGCCGGTCGACACGCCGGTGATCGAGTACCAGCACCAGGCGGCCCCCGAGCAGGCGATGGAGCAGATCGCCCGCTACATCGGCGGCATCATCGAAGACGGCTCGACCTTGCAGATCGGCCTGGGCCGCATCACCAACGAGGCCTTGAAGCACCTGGTCGACCGCGAAGACCTGGGGATTCACTCGGATGTCATCACCGACGCCATCATCCCGCTGCTCGAACGCGGCATCCTGACCGGGCAGCGCAAGAGCAACCAGGCGGGCAAGATCGTGACCAGCTTTGCCATGGGCTCGCGGCGGCTGTACGACCTGATCGACCGCAACCCGCTGTTCTCGTTCCAGCCGATCGAGGTGGTCTGCGATCCGGCCACCATCGCGGCGCAGCACAAGATGGTCTCGGTCACGCAAGCCTTCGCGGTGGACCTGACCGGCCAGGTCTGCACCGACCAGTTGAACGGCGATTTCTACAGCGGCCTGGCGGCGCAGCTCGAATTCCTGGGCGGCGCCTCGCGCTCCGAAGGGGGCAAGCCCATCATCTGCCTGACCTCCACCGAAGACGACGGCCAGACCTCGCGCATCCGCGCGGCGCTGCGCCCGTCCGAAGGCGCCACGGTGGCGCGCACCGATGTGCACTACGTCATCACCGAGTTCGGCATCGCCTATCTGTTCGGCAAGTCCATTCGCGAGCGCGCGGTGGCGCTGATCGAGGTGGCGCATCCCAAGTTTCGCGCCGCGCTGTTCGACGAGGCCAAGGCGCTGGGCTACCTGCCGGCGGACCAGACGCTGCACAACATGCGCGCCTATCCGGTCGAAGAGGAGGTCAGCGTGCTGCTCAAGGACCAGCGCCGCGTGCTGTTGCGGCCGGCCACGTCGTCCGATGGGGAAGCCATCCGCGGCCTGTTTCACTGCCTGCCCGAACGCGATGTCTACACGCGTTTTTTCCGCAAGGTGCGCGGCCTGTCCAACAAGGACGTGGAGCGCCTGTGCAATGTGAATTTCGAGAACGAAGTGGCGTTCGTGGCCGTGACCGGCAGCCGCGAAAACCCGCAGATCGTGGGGCAATCCTGCTACTTCATCGATGCCTCGACCAACATCGGCGAAACCGCTTTCATGATCCATCCGCAATGGCAGGGCTGCGGCCTGGGCTCGGCCCTGCAGCAGCGCATGTCCAGCCACGCCATGGGCCGTGGCGTGCGTGGTTTCCTGGCGGAGATCCTGGCGAGCAACGACAACATGATCCGCCTGGCGCGCAAGGGTTCGCCCAACGTCAACACGGAAAAGACCCGCGACACGGTGCGTGTGACCACCTTGTTCTGATCCCTCCCATCCAACAACTCCAACACGCAAAGCCTCCCGTATGTCCATCGAATCCCAGGACGCGCTCCTGACCCAGCTTCTACGCACCTTTCTCGGCAACCTGGATGGCGCCGCCATGGCGCTCTTGCGCCGGCACCTCGAATGGGTGGCCATCGGCGCCGGCGAGACGCTGATGAAGCAGGGTGATCCGGGCGACTCCATGTACCTGTCGGTCAGTGGGCGGCTGCGCGTATACGTGAAGAACGAGGACGGCGTCGACCAGATGGTGCGCGAGATGGGGCGCGGACAGGTCATCGGCGAGATGAGCCTGTACACCGAAGACCGGCGCTCGGCGACGGTGGTCGCGATCCGCGACTCGGTGCTGGTGCGCCTGGCCAAGGCCGAGTTCACCAGCTTGCTGGCCAGCAGCACGCAGGTCTCGATCGCGCTGACCCGCCAGATCATCGGGCGGCTGCAGTCGCGCGAAGCCGCCGCCGTGGTGGCGCCGCCGGTCACCATCGGCCTGCTGCCGATTTCCGCCGACGTTGATGCGCGCGACTTCGGCCTGAAGCTGGCGGCCCAGCTGACGCGCATCGGGCGGGTCTGCATCGTGGACGCCGCCGCCATCGATGCCAAGTTTCAGCAACCGGGCCTGGCGGCCAGAAGCGACGCCACGGACGCGGACACGAGCCGGCGCATTGCCCTGTACCTGAACCAGGTCGAGATCGACCACGAATTCGTGCTGCTGATCGGCGACGCGCTGCCGACACCGTGGACCGAACGCTGCGGCCGGCACAGCGACGAGATTCTGCTCCTGGCCGATGCCGCGGCGCCGCCGGTGCTGCATGAAACCGAATTGCAGTGTCTGATGAAGCGCGTCGACCGGACCGAGGCGGCGGAAATCCTGGTGCTGCTGCACCCCACCGACTCAGAAGGCCCGCGCGGCACCCGGCAGTGGCTGGCGCGCCGCCCGGTCACCGACCATGTCCACGTGCGGCCGGCCCTGGAGCGCGATATGGCGCGCCTGGCCCGCATCCAGAGCCGCACGGCCGTGGGCCTGGTGCTGGCCGGAGGCGGTGCCCGCGGGATTGCGCACCTGGGCGTGTACCGGGCCCTGAAGGAGCGCGGCGTGGAGATCGATTTTGTCGGGGGCACCAGCATCGGCTCGGTCATGGCGGCCCTGATCGGCTCGGACCGGCCGGTCGACGACGTCATGACCATAGCGCGCAAGGCCTTCAGCGGCAGCCCCACCAGCGACTTCAATCTGATCCCACTGCTGTCGCTCATCCGCGGGCGGCGCCTGCGCAGCATCATCGCGCAGGCGGTGCACGAGCTGCTGGGGCATCACGCGGATATCGAGGACTTGTGGAAAAACTATTTCTGCGTGGCCAGCAACTACACGCAGGCGCGCGAAGACGTGATCACCCGCGGCGAACTGCTCCGGTCGATGCTGGCCAGCATCGCCATCCCGGGGGCGCTTCCGCCGGTTTTGATCGACGGCAATTTGCTGTGCGACGGCGGCACTTTCAACAACTTCCCGGCCGATGTGATGCGCGCGCGGCGGGGCGTCGGCAAGGTGATCGGCGTGGACCTGGGTTCGCGCAAGCCGCGCTCGCTGAGCCTGACCGAAATCCCGGGCAACTGGGCACTTCTCAGGGATCGCCTGCGGCCCCGCGCGCAACGCCGCTACAAGCTCCCGGCCCTGATGTCCTACCTGCTGGGCGTGAACATCCTGTACAGCACTTCGCGCCAGCAGGAATCGCAAAAGCTCACCGACCTGTACTTCAATCCGCCACTGGAGCGCGTGGGGATGCTGCAGTGGGAGAAATTCGACAGCATCTCAAGCCAAGGCCATGCCTTCGGCGCAGCGCTGCTGGACGGCATGACCGACGAGCAGCTGCGGCCGTATCGCCTGGGACTAGCCGGCGGTGGGTAGCGACAGCTGGTAGTCGCCGCCCAAGGCGCCGACGTAGGCCAGCTCCACCTCCTCGTCGAAGCCCTTGGGCGTGACCTTGATCTCCCGGACCACCTGCAGGATGTCGCCGCACAGTTCGCGCGTGCGGCGCGAGACCAGCACTTCGCCGCCGGCGGTGTACGACTCGATGCGGCTGGTGAAGTTGACGTTGTGGCCGACCACGCCGTACTTGAGGCGCCTGGCGGACCCGATGTTGCCAACCACCACTTCGCCCGTGTTGATGCCGATGCCGGCCGAGACCCGGGCGAGGCCCGCCTCGTCGTTCAGACGATTGACCTCCTCCATGACCTGCTGCATCTCGATCGCGCAGGCCACTGCTCTGGGCGCGTGGTTCTCCAGCGGCCTGGGCGCGCCGAACAGCACCAGCACCGCATCGCCGATGAACTCGTCGATGGTTCCGCCGTGGCGCAGGATGACTTCGGTCATCTTGGACAGGAAGTTGTTCACCATCGCCACCACGTCCGTGGCTTCCAGCTTCGAGGAGATGTGGGTGAAGCCGCGGATGTCGGCCATCATGATGGTGATTTCACGCCGCTCGCCCCCCAGGCGCAAGCCGTCGGGCGCGTCCAGGATGGCCTCCACCACGTCGTCGGTCAGGTAGCGCCCGAACACCTGGCGGATGAAGGCATTGCGCCGCTCCACCTCCACGACCAGGGCGCGCACCTTGTCGTTGGCGCGCTTGAGCGCCAGCTGCGCGTGCACACGGGCCAGCACCACGGGGTAGTCGATTGGCTTGCTGACGTAGTCGTTGGCGCCGGTCTGCAGGGCCCCGACGATGTCCTCGCGGGTGTCGTTGGCGCTCACCATGATGATCGGCAGCACCGTGCCGTCGTGCGTCTGGCGAAGCTTGGCCAGCACGTCGACGCCGGACATGCCCGGCATCATGATGTCCAGCAGAATCAGGTCACAGGGGTTCTTCTCCAGCCAGTCCAGCGCCAGCAGGCCATCGGCCGCCACCGCGACGACAAAACCGCTCTTGATCAGGCGGCGCGACAAGAGGTCGCGGTTGAGCTCGTTGTCGTCCACCACCAGGATCCGGCCGAGTGGTTCGTCGACCGGGCCATGGGCCTGCGAGTGTTCGGTCATTTCTCGACGCCAGCGGCCTGCACCGTTGCGATGAAACGGCTGCCAACGCCGGACTCGCTCTCGACCATGACATCGCCACCCATGGCCTGGCACAGGCGCCGGCTGATGGCCAGGCCCAGCCCGGTGCCTCCATACCTGCGCGTGGTGGCGGAGTCGGCCTGGGTGAAGGGCTGGAACAGATTCGACATCTGCTCCGGCGTCATGCCGATGCCCGTGTCCTGGACCTCGAAGGCGACGTGTTCGCGCCCCCCCTCGGACTGCCTGCGCACACGCAAGGTGATGGTTCCATCGCTGGTGAACTTGGCTGCATTCGAGAGCAGATTCATCAGCACCTGGCGCAGCCGCATGGCGTCGGTCCGCAACTGCACGGGATGCTCCGGCAGCTCGATATGCAGCTGATTCCTGTTGGCCATCACCAAGGGACGCAGCGTTGCGCTCACCTGTTCGATGAGCTCGCCGACATCGCACTCTTCTTCGATCAGCTCCACCCGTTCGGCTTCGATTTTCGAGAGGTCCAGCACATCGTTGATCAGGCCGAGAAGGTGCTTGCCGGCCCCCTTGATCTTGCCCAGGTCGCTCAGCACGGCAGGCGCCGCACCGGCTTCCTTGAGCTCCTCTTCGAGCATGTCGCTGTATCCGATCACGGCGTTCAAGGGCGTGCGCAGTTCATGGCTCATATTGGCCAGGAACTGGGACTTGGCCGCGTTCGCCGTCTCCGCCTCTTCCTTGGCGCGCGCCAGCTGGATTGAACCTTCCTGCAGCTGGGTGATGGACTCCCGCGCCAGGCGCACCGCCGCCGTGGTCCTCTCGCGCAGCTTTTCGGCATTGCGCCCGCTCATGAGCAGATAGAGCGACGACAGGTACAGCAGCATCAACTGCGCAGCGGCCACACCCCAAGGTACCGCGACGCGGTCAACCAGCATCTGGTAGGCGAGCATGCCCAGGTAGCAGACCGGCGCGAAGTGCGCAAAAGCCGCCGCTCGCTTGAAGCTCACGAAACTCTGGTCGGCAACCCGCAATGCCAGCAGGAAGAACAGCCAGCTGCTGTGTCCCCCCGACACATAGACGACGCCGGTCCAAAGCAGCATGTCGAACGTAAAGAAGACCAACCCGAGGTCAACGAACTTCACGCGGCTGTAGAACCTGGACAGCAACCACCACGAGACGAGGCAGTAACTCTCCACCGTGGCGATGTACACACCGACCGCCGGCCAGTTGTCCACCGCCTTGGCGGCGTTGTGCCCCAGCAGCACCAGGATCATCAACTGGAACCCGATGGTGCGAACCTTGGGGTACACGTCGACGTTGATGTGACGCTTGCGTTCTTCGCTATACCGTTCCGCGTCTTCGGCGTTGACCAGTATCTGCTGGTTGATGGAAGCCGGCTCGGCGCGCGATGCCGGTCGAAACCCCAGCGGCGACAACCAACGAAATAGCCATGCCGATCCGCCCAAGGCTCTGTTCTGACGGTCAGTCGAGACTGGAGTCAATGACAGTTGCGGACCATGCATGGCGGCGATGATAGCCGGTCCTTGCTAGAAGCTGAGTGTTGCGGCGCCGTTCCTGATCAGTTCGTGAATGGCGCTGGCGCCGACGATGGTGACGCCTGAACTGGTCAGGAACAACGACACCTTCAGCCCGGCGGTCAAGCCGCCCAGGGCGATGGTCAGGGCGACGGACGAGAGTTCATGCTCGATGCCCTGGGTGACGACGACCATTGCCGACCGCAGCGGCTATGAGTCCGAACCGGCCCTCAACCGGGCCTTCAAGCGCCAGTTCGGACTGCCGCCCGGCGACTGGCGCAAACGCCAATTGCAGGCCTGATCGCGCACGGCCGAAACGATGGGACAGGGCTGGAGCTACGCGGCGAGCTGGAATGCGGAGGTCATGAAGCCTTGGCTGCTCAGTTGTCGCACTTCAAATCCCCTTGAATGCGGGTCGAGCCGATGGTGAGCCAAGCATGATCGCCAGCACCTGCGAGGGTAAAGGATGGAGGCAGCGCATGGTTCTTCGGGTTGCGGAACTCAAGATCGACGCTCCTGTCCTTTCGGCTGAAATGCTTGAG
>DATILI010000344.1:0-13029 GCA_035476635.1 Burkholderiaceae bacterium
CCAGCGCGTCCAGCCGGTAGCGGGCATGGAGCTGACGCAGCAGGTGAAACAAGGCTTCTTCGTACATCGCCTGGGTGGAGCGGGCCAGGTCGTAATGGCGCTGGGTGAGCGGCTCGTCCGGCGCGCGGGGTGGCCCTAGCAACTCCATGAGGGCCGGCCCGTACAGTTCGGCCACCTTGGGGGAGCCGGCTTCCCATTCGTAAGCGATCCTGCGGCGATGGTGGATGAAAAAGTCGAGGTCGAGCCGGAAGGCACCCTCCGGTTGCAGGCGCACGATCTTGCGCATTTGCTCCATGAAGACGGGCTGTCCGTAAGGCGCCAGACCCATCACCTTGTATTCGTCCCCGTAGTGCGGAAAACCAATGAACTGCGTCAGCGCCTGGTAGAAGATGCCGAGTGAATGCGGGAACAGAACGCGCGCATCCATCGAGAGCGTCGAACGGCGCCCCACGCCCCAGGCGGTGCTGGCGAAGTCGCCAAAGCCATCCACCGACACGGACACGGCTTCCTCGAAGGGCGACACGAAAAACGCGGAAGCCATGTGCGCCAGGTGATGTTCGACGGCGTGGACCTCGCCCTGGAAGGCCTGGCCGGGAAACGCCCGCGCCAGGTGGTCGGGCAGCTCGGCGCGTTGTTGCTTGTTGCGCAGGCGATCCAGGATCAGCTCGGCGCTGGGCCAATGGCGCAGGCTGTAGGCGATCTTGCGCCCGAAGTTGGCCCGCCGGTCCTGATTGATGGCGACATGGTCCACCTGGGCCAGCGAGACGCCCGCTTCGGCCAGGCAGTAGCGAATGGCTTCGCTGGGAAAGCCCGCCCAGTGCTTGAGGCGGCGGAAGCGCTCTTCCTCCGCGGCAGCCAGCAGGGTGCCATCACGGACGATGCAGGCGGAGGAGTCGCCGTGAAAGGCGTTGAGGCCCAGGATGTAGGTCATGGCCCAACCCGAACGAAACTCGTTTTTCTCATGTCTCTCTCATGCAACCGTCGCAGGCATTGGGTCAAGGCATTCTTCAATCACAATTGCGGAATCGGTCGGTACGCAGCTGCCGGTGAAGCTTATTATCGAACCCCAACCATGACTCCGCACTCGAACGAACGGACCCCGGAGGGCTCGCAGCGCCTAGCACATCTGGACGGATTGGACGGCCTGCGCGGGTTGGCCATTATCCTGGTGCTGATTCACCATCTCACCGTAATGGATCCGGCCGGCACATGGGAAATCTTCGACGCACTCACGGAATTCAGTTCGTACGGCGTGGACCTGTTCTTCGTCCTGTCCGGTTTTTTGATTGTCGGCGGCCTTCAAAGGGAAGCAGGCGCCCCGGGGTGGGCCCGGCGCTTCTGGGTGAAGCGGGCGGCAAAAATTGCGCCCCTGTATTTTGCCGGCGTCGCGCTGGTGTTCCTGGTCCTTCCGGCCTTGCTTTCGATGGCCGGAGCCGGCGCGAAGGCCGCCACGCAGCTGACCGTGAGGGGCAATTGGCCGTGGTACACGAGCTTTGGCTCCAACATCCTGAACGCAATCGACGGTCGCTTCACCAATCCGGCGTTGGATGTGTGCTGGTCGCTCGCGTTGGAGATGCAGTTCTACCTGCTCGTGGCCGTTTGGGTCGCGCTGCGCGGCGTGCCGGGCCGGCGCACGCTGGGCGTGGTGCTCGCCCTGGCGATGGCAACGCGCGTGCTCGCGGCACTGGCCGGGGCCAACTGGATCAGCATCCTCGTGCTTCCCTGGCATCGCCTGGATGCCTTCGCCCTGGGCGCCGCGGTTGCGCTGGGCTATTGGCGTTGGATCTGTGGTTATCCGGGTCGCGCGGTTTGCGCTGTGGTCTTCGCCATGCCGTTTTTTCTGCCATGGTCACGTGAGCATTTCTGGGTCGCTGCTCTCGGCTACACCGCTGTGGCTTTGGCCGGCGCCCATCTGGTCCATCTCGCGTCGGCCAGCCGCCCTGGCTCGTTTACACAGGCCTTCTTCGTCTCGCGCTTCCTGCGCTGGTGCGGGAGCATTTCGTATTCCGTCTACCTCACCCATCTTCCGCTGCGTGCGGTTTTGCGTGACGTCTTTCTTCCCTACGCCATACGGCCCATTGCGGGCGGGTCCGCGGCGGCGGAACAGGCCATCTTCTACGCGGTCGCAGGTGCGACGTGCCTGTTGGCGGGCTGGGTGGTCTGGCGCTATTTCGAAGAGCCGGTCAGGCAGCGCATTCTGTCCAGGGTACTGCCCGCGGTTCGATTGTCCGAGGTGGCGGCGCGTGCTGGCTAACGGTCGCGTCGCCCGGCGTCGTATTTCCTGATCGCGATCTGCGCCTGGTAGAGGGCCCGCATGCGGCAAAACATGAGGCCGTCGCGGCCATCACGGAAACCGCCGCGCCAGAGATAGCTGTATAGGAAATACACGAGCCCGCGCGCCGGTACGCGCCAGGCCAGGCGCTTGAAGGTCGTGCGCCGCCGGAGCGGGTCGCTTGAAAACAGTTCACGCCAACCGATGCCGGCGCCCTGCTCGCGCAGCTCGTAGGCGGCGTCCTTGCCGGCATAGCGGTTCTGGCGCTCGAACCACTCGCCGATGCCCTTGAGGTTTTCGTCGATCAGGTCGTGGCCGAGGTCGCCGATGGCGCCCGCGACGTGCTGTGTCTCGGCATGCCCGCGGTCGACATACCTCACCCGCTCGCGGTGGATGAAGCGCACCACCCAGGTGGGGTACAGGCTGCTGTATCGCAGCCAGCGTCCCCACATATGGAAGCGACGCCGTACACGGTAGGCTCCCACGTCGGCCGGACTGCGGATCGCAATATCGCCCAGTTCCTGAGCGAGCGCCGCAGGCACCCGCTCGTCGGCGTCCAGCACCAAGATCCAGGGGTGTTTGGGCTGGGCATGGTCCAGCGCCCAGTTGCGCTGGGAGCCGAAGCCTTCAAACCTGTTCTGGTAGAGGCGCACGCCCCTTTGCTTGCAGATGCCGCACGTGTTGTCCGTGCTGAAGGAATCGATCACGATCACATCGTCGCACCAGTCCAGGCTGTCCAGGCACGACGGCAGATGAACCTCCTCATTGAGGGTGAAGATCATCACGCTGACGGGTGGCGCGGTCATGGCGCTGCGACGGATGCGTCAGGCCTGCTTTGGTGCCAGGCCCAGGCGGTTTCGATAATGTCGCGCAGTTGCGGATGGCGTGGCGCCCATCCCAGCTCGCGCCGCGCCCGGGTTGCGTCGCCCACCAGGTGGGCTGGATCCCCGGCGCGCTTGGCGCCGACGCGGGCCACCACGGGCCGCCCCGTGACGGATTGCGCCACCTCCACCACCTGCCGCACTGAGAAACCCTCACCATTGCCCAAGTTGTAGGCATCGCTCGGCGCCCCCGCCTCGAGGGCACGCAAGGCAAGCACATGGGCATCGGCCAGATCGGTCACATGGACGAAGTCGCGGATGCAGGTTCCGTCGGGTGTGGGGTGGTCATCGCCCAAAATGGTCAGGTCCGGGCGCAGGCCAGCTGCTGCATCCAGCACGAGGGGGATGAGATGGGGCTCGGGTTCGTGCGATTCGCCGGTCTCCCGGTCGGGATCGGCTCCTGCCGCATTGAAATAGCGCAAGCTGACCGAGCGCAGTCTGTGGGCGGCGCCGAAATCCTGCAGCATGCGCTCTACCATGGACTTGGTAGCGCCGTACGGGTTGATGGGCGCCTGCCGGTGTGCTTCCGTGATCGGTATTTCGATCGGATGTCCGTAAACGGCACAGGTGCTCGAAAAAACAATCTTGTCGACGCCATGGTCCCGCATGGCTTGCAGCAGGGTGAGCGAGCCCAATACGTTGTTGCGGTAGTACATGCCGGGGTCGAGTTCGGATTCGCCGACATACGCGAAGGCGGCGAAATGCATGACGGCGATGGGCGCGTACTGCCGGAATGCTTCATCCAGCGCGGCACGATCCAGGATGTCTCCCCGAATTAAGGGCCCCCACCTGACCGCCCAGGCATGGCCACGGGAGAGGTTGTCGAAGCTGATAGGGAGATATCCCGCGATCTTCAGCGCCTTGCAAGCATGGCTTCCGATGTAGCCAGCCCCGCCGGTAACGAGTACATGTTTCATTTCAAGGAAGCGCCCTGCCTGCCGTCGAACTCGTCAATGTAGCGCTTTGCGATGGCGGCAAAACTGTGGCGCGCGGCCTCCGCGACGGCAGGGCCCGCCAGGCCAGCCCTGACCGTATCGTCGCGCATGATTGACGACAGCGCCCTTGCCAGATTCGACTCGGGGTCGGGCCCGCGATGGTCGAACACCCAGCCATTGACGCCGTGCTTGACGAAATCCTGAAAGCATTCCAGCCCCGACACCAGGGGCGCGACGCCCGCAGCCATTGACTCGAGTGGCACCACCCCGAAGGCCTCGCCTCGTTCGGCGAGTGAGGGGTAGCAAAGCAGGTCGGCTTCGCGGTACACATCAGCAAGGCGGCCCGAGTCGAACACGGGCCCGTGAAAATCAACTGGCGCGTTTTCCGCCAGTGTGTGCAGGCTCTGCAGAAAGTTGATTCCGCCTCCGCCGTCCGTTTCGCCGGTGGGACCCACAATACGTAATCGCCAATGCGGAAATTCGTCTGAGATGCGCCGGAAAGCCCGGATGAGCAGCGCCACGCCTTTTTCCGGATGAACGCGGCCAACGAAGAGCAAAGTGCGTTGCGCGCCAGCCTTTGTTTGGGGCAGTGGCGCCAAGGCTTCAACATCGGCAGGCATAGGAATCACGACGGTACGCGCGGCGAGGTCTGGTTGCTCGCGGGCAATTGCTCTTGCTACCGCGCCGGACAAGGCCACAATTCGCCAGACGCGGCGATAGAGCCCATATTGGCCTTTGGGAAACCTGGCTGCGCAGACGAGCACTTCGCCACTGGTACGCCTGAATATCGAAGCCAATGCTGGGACCCAGAAATCGTTGGTGACCAGCACGTCCGCTTGCGGCAAACGTGGAATCACCGTGACTGCGTAAACAAAATCCTTCAGCAGGTCGTAAAAGGTGCTGCCGCTTTGCGAAAATCCCCATGTGCGGATGAAGCGTGGCTCGCTTGGGGAGTCCTGGTCGCGCTGATCGGGAATGCGCCTGGACACGACAGTGACGTGATGGCCGGCGCGCACGAATTCCCGTGACAGGGCTTCCCATGTCTTGGCCATGGCGCCACCCCGGATCGCAGGCACCGGAAAGGAAGGGCCCATGACGATCGTGACCTTCATGAAAGCACCACGCAGGCCGGGGTCGTGTTGCCCTCCGCAAGCCAACGGTAGACCTGCACCATGCTGCGCGCGGCTGCATCCCAGGAATACCGGTTCAGGACCAATTGCCGCCCGCGCTCGCCCATACTGCGCAGTTCGCTGTCGGGCGTGGCGAGCGCCTGACGCAATCCGTCTTCAAGTGCGGTGGCTGTGGGATTGACCCACCAGCCGCATCCCTGTGTGATCAGTTCCTCCCATGGCGCGGCAGTGGTGGTGATCACCGGCATGCCGGCCGCCAGCGCTTCGAGCACCACGATGCCGAAGTTCTCGGACAAGGTGGGAAGGACCAGCAATTCGGCATGAGCCAGCGCGCAGGCCTTCTGCTCGCCTTCCAGCATACCGACCAAGCTGACGTTGGCGGCCAAGTTCGGGTGGCTGGACAGCAGGGCCCGCAGTTCCGCGCCGTAGCTGGTGAGGTCCGGCCCGGCAATCACAAGGTGCCAGCCGGCCGAGTTTGCCGCCAACCGAGACCATGCCTCCAGCAGCATTGGCAAGCCCTTTTTCGGGTGAAGCCGGCCCATGTAGAGCAACCAGCGCTTTCCCTGAAGCGCGGGGTACAGCTGCTCCAATAGCTGCCGCGATACGGAGTTGGGATGCAGCACGGGCGCAATCGCATTGGGAATGACCGCGATGGGTTGCCTCAGGCCGGCGCGCCGTATGGCTTCGGCTTCCATGTCACTGGTGGCATGGAGAAGGCGGGCCGCCTGCAGGTTGCGCCGCTCGTACAGAGCGAACGCAACTTGCTTGCGCACCGGGTTGTGCGCAAGCGACCAGTCGTCGAGCATGCCCCGAGGCGAAATCACGAAAGGAATCTTGTGTTGATCAGCGAGCCGCCGAGCGTATACGCCGGGGTACATCCAGACCCCATGGTTGTGGACCACGTCGAGTCCCTGGCGTGCCATCGCCTGCAACTCATTGGCAAAAGCGGGGGACCAACCGCGCAGCGCTTTTCCCAGGACCGTCGGTGCTACCGTAATGGTTCGTGCGCCACTGGCTTCCATGGGTGCCGCGTGCTCCCGGTAATCCAGTGAGGCCAAGGTGACATCGAGACCGGCCGATGCAAGCGCTTGGGACAGGCCCGTCACGCTGGCCGCCGGCCCACCTGTTGCTCGGTTGACGCTGGGCACCACTTGGAGCACGGACAAGCCGGCCGCGTTCCCGCTGCCCTGCCGTGGCCTATTTGCGGGTGACAAGGCCCACTCCTGGTGCATGCCCCGGATGCTTTCGGAATTCACGCCGCGTCAGCATGGACAGAGCGTAGTAGAAGACGAAAACAGCTACGGCCGATTGCAGCAAGCTCATGAAAAGCCCGATGAAGTCGGCCTCCATGTTGATCATGTTGATGAGCGCCGCGATGGCGACCAGGCTGGGCAGAGAAACGCCCGAGTGTCCGGCGCTTCTCTGGGTCAGCACGCGCGCCAGGATGCCTACGAGCGCACCCATGGCAAGCACGCCTGCATAACCGAAATTGGCATACGCCTCGGCGGCCAGGCCCCATCCGACAGCCGTCTTCTCGGTTTCGTGTTCGAGCAAGACGGCAAAGTGAACGTTCAGCATGTCCATGCCTGCCTGGCTCGCCGGCTTGTCGGGAAAGATGAAACGGGGCATCAGCACCTGGGGGAGCAGGGCATACGTGGCGCCGTCGAGATGTTCGACCATGTCCGGCGCCATGCGCTGCGCCCACAGCATCATGCGGATCAGCGATGTGCGGTCCAGGACCGTGGGTCTGTTGGGATCAACTTCGACGAACTCTGCGTCCGAGGAAGTGAGCACTTCAATGCCCCGTGCGGTCCACTCCATGAGTCGGTCCGGCAGATCGGCGACGGACGTGGTGTTGCCGTAATTGGCCCCGGCGTACCAATACACATCCCGCATATCCCGCTTGCCCGCCTGGAGCACGGACACGACGGCAAAAACCAGCAAAAAGCTCTTCCAGGGCACCCGTCCAGTCGCAACAACGAAGCCGACGGTACCCGCCATCAGGTACATCATCCCTCCCACCAGAAAAAGCGAGCTCCAGCTCACGAGGACGTTGGCTCCGACCAGCAGGCCGCCCATCAACAGGTCACGTTTCGTCAGCAGGCGCTGGCCGGCGCCCACGCCGAAACAGTAGCAGGCGACAAGGGCAAAGGTCGAGGCAAGCGAACGCGCCGTTCCATAGAGCGTGTCCAGCAACTGCAGCACGCCAGAGGCCGCCCCCACTTGGAAGACCAGGCCGCAACTCAGTCCGGTCAGGATCAGCAAGCTGAGTTGCCGGGCGGATTGTTCGGGATCCGGCGCAGGCGGCCGGAGGCGTTGGGCCGAGCGGCCCAGATGGGCCGTTGCCGCCGCCGAAATCAGGAAGGCGCTCACGGTGGATGACGCGACCAAAATCTCCTCAGGCTCATAGAGGTGCAACAAGCCCTCGGGCCGAATCACCGAGAGGGCGAAATAGGGCAGGTGCGCCAGGGCAAACGCCGGAAGAATGGGAATGCCTTCGGCACCGGAGCGCAGCCAAAGAAACGTGGGCAGCAGGCACGCAAATACCAGAACGAGGTAGGCGGCCAGAATGTAGTCGGACTTCGCTGTGACAATGCCATACAAGGCCAGCACGACGGCGCCTACGAGCAACGCGCGCATGCCCTCTTTCTGTGCCTGGCGATTGACGTTAGCGAGCATAAGCTAGGGCGTGAAGCGAATGGAGGAGCGAGGTCTCTGTTCGCGCGATGTCGAATTTCATGGATCGCGCGGTGGCGCCGCGCCGCAGGGCCTCGCGACTCGAATCCCGGATGATCTCTTGCACGGCACGGATCATGTCAGAAACGCCGTCGACAGGGAACGTGCGGCCACAGCTGTCGTCGATCACGTCTGCCGCACAGCCAACCCGGTCGCTGACCACCACGGGGCGGCCACAGGCCAACGCCTCGTTCACGGCCAGGCCCCAGGTTTCTCCGTGCGCCGAAGGCAGGACGAAGACATCGCCCATCCGGTACACGACCGGCATTGTCGCCTGGTTCTGAAACCCAAGCACCCGCACGCGCGACGCAGCCGTGGCGGCCAGGGATTCGACCTGGGGCTGCAACTCGCCGCCCCCCACCATGATCAAGACGCAGGGCGTGTGGGCGAGGACCGCCTTCATCAATTCGAGGGGGCGCTTGCGGGGCTCGAATTTGCCGGCGAAAAGCACCACTTTCTGCTCGTCTGTGATGCCAAGCTCATGTCGCCATCGGCGGGCCTGGGATTCCAGGTCAGCGGCCGGTCGTGCGAAGCGATCGACGTCGATGGAATGCGGGCAGTAAGAAAGCTTCTCCGGTGGGACGCCAAAGGCCTCGAAGTAGGCCTTGTTGGCCTGGCCGGTGTAGAGAAAGACCGTCGGCCAGGAAAACACCCGCCGCAGGAGGGCGCGCTTGACGAATGCGCGTAGACGCGACCCTGGGGCATCCAGCAGGTGAGAATCCCCGCGAAAGAGCACAGGGACACCGATCGCGCGAAGCCGCCGTAGCGCCAGCAGATGCGAATGCCACGCCCATCCGGTCACATGCACGGCGTGCGGCTTCCACGCCAGCACCTGCTCGACCAGACCGGGATTGGTCAGGCCGAAGAAATGGTGCGTCCCAGGGTCGCGCGATGTGTTTGACACCGCCTCGAACTCGTAGCCCTGGGTCAGCGGGATGTCCCAGGCGATGTGCTGCTGGAAGCCCGGGTCGAACACCGGGGCCCGGTCGGCTTGCCAGGTGTAGAAGACCTTGATGTCCACGTCGTTCCGGCGTGCCAGCCGCTGATACAGTGGCACGTAGTACTGGATCGGGTGCGACACCACGAAGGCCAGCCGAATTGGTGTGTCTTGCGGACCTGCCATGTTTGTCTAGCAGAAATCCGCGCACACGGTGGAAAGCGCGGAACGATACTGCAGCCAGGTGGAGGCCTCGGCCGTCTGGCGCGCAGCCCGGCTCATTTCGGGCAAGGCCGCGCGATGGGTATTGAACCACTCGAAAGTAGTGGCCAGCGCATCGACATCTCCGGTGGGGATGAGACGACCATTCTGTGCATCAATGAAGTCGGGACCCATCGTGGCTTGCGTGGCAATGGCGGGCAGGCCACACGCCATGGCCTCCAGGAGAACCAGGCCAAACCCTTCGAAAAAGGACGGGAACACGAAGATGTCGCAGGCCTGGTAGCGAGCCCTCAGCTCCATGGCTGGCAAGGGCCCGTGCAGACTCACGCCGGGCGGCAGGGCGCCCCGCTTTTCCTCTGCCAGCGACCACATGCCAACCAGGTGCAGTTCGGCATTTGCAAGAGCCGCCGCTTTCCAGGCTTCCAGAAGGAGGGGTGTGCCCTTACGGATCGACAGCTGTCCGACAAAGATGAAGCGCAAGGGCTGCGAATCGCGGTTGCCGGAAGGCCGGCCCGTTTCCGGCTCGTCCGCTGGCCGCCAGAAGTGAGAGTCAACGCCATAGGGCAGCCGCGCCGTGGCCTTGGCGGGGTGGAACTGTTTCACTGTTTTTTCGACGAAGCTCCCTGGAACCAGCACCACATCGGCAAGCTCCATTTCCCGCTGCTTCTGCTGGGGCCGCACGAATTGGCTGGAGCGCAGGCCGCCCGGCCCCAACCAATCAGCGAAGCGCAGTGCGAGTTCGCGCTGCGTTGCTTCCCATGCGGGGTAGTAGCCGATCGGCATGTCGTAGATGCAGGCTTTTCCGAGGCGTTTGGCTTGCTGGAACTGCCAGAGAGCGCAGTCTTCGTACGCGTGGACGGCCGTCACGGCGGGGCGCTGGCATTCGCGGGCCATAGTGCGCATGAGCCAGTCGTTGGCTTCGTAGGACAGCCCTTCGCCGCCGAACCGGCCGCCGGCAAAAACGCGGCGGGCCATGCGCCACCATTCCTGGGTGCGGCCCTGCAGCAGCGGAGCTTGATGCAGGGGTGCAAATGACCGCCTGGACAAGCTCGCGGCCTGGCTGCCCAAGCCCGGTAAACGAGCGGCCAGGGCCAACTCCCAGGGTTTGGGCAGCCAGGGCACGCAGAAGGCTTCGAGCCGGCCCGCTTCCAGGTGGGCGAGCGCCGCATTGTGGGAGTTGGGGTTCCCGCTCGGATGGCCGGCTAGAATGCTCATGGCGCGCGGTGCCCAGCGGCCGGGCCTGTCACGCAGGCCTCGAACAGAGCCAGGTGCCTCCTGGCCATCGCCGATGACAGATCGCCCTGCAGGGCCGCTGTACGGTCGATCTGGCGGCCCTGGGCCACTTCGCCAAGATACGCTTGGAGAACCGAAGCTGCTTGTGCGTCCGGCAAGGCATTGCCCCCGAAACACAGGAGATGGCCCAGCGCCGGGCGCGCAGCCATTGCGGCATGGCCCGCGGACCCTTCCCTGAAGGCGGCGAGTAAGGGCTTTCCCGACAGCGCGTAGGTGAACAGCTTGGATGGGATGTAGCCCGCTTCGTCCACGCCCAGGACCAAGGCGCCATCGGCGCCGGTGAGCAATTCGAGCGAGCGCCGGTACGACACGCGCCGCGGGTCTTCCTGGACCAGATCGGCCACGTCGTGTTCCTGGGCCACCTCCAGCAGATGCTTGCGATCGCCCGCCCGCCAGTGGAGCATGGTTCCGTAAAGCTCGAAACAGATCGGGTCCGCACCAAGGTCGCCCTGCCGCTTCAGCTGCGCCAGTGCACGGCAGATGACGCCGAAGGCCCGCACCATGATCGGCCCGCCGGCGCCCACATAGACAATGCGGCGGCGTGGTGGCCCGGCAGCGATCGCGGTGGACGCGGCTTCCCGCAGATCCCGCGCGCTGGCGGCAAACGGAATCACTGCGTGGCGATCCGGTCGCAGCCACTCGGGGTGCTTGTCGCCATGGCGTGTGCGTAAGGTTTGGACATAGTCCTGCGACACCGATACCAGCCCCGCGGCCGAACGGGTCGTGATGGCTTCCATCCGCTTGTGGAGCAGGCTGTTGATCGCGCGCTTCAAGCCTTGCGGCGTGCCGCCGTGGAAGCCTTCGGCGGCGGGCTTGAAGAACGGGTCGTGGAAGTCCAGGACATAGGGCAGACCGAACCGCCGCCGCCAGTACCAACCGAGCATGAACAGGTTGAACTGGGTGGTGGAGAAGTACACCAGATCGAAGCGTTGCTTTTGGAAGAGACGGGCTGCGGTCTGATGCAAGGGAAGCAGCGAGCGCCATCCGATAGAGCCGAGTCCCATCAAACGGTGCAGGGCCGCATGCCGTTGCGGGGCGCGGTGCACCGGCGTGTCGGGGTTGAAAAAGCCGGCGGCGGCGTCCTCGATGGTGAGAGGCAGCTGATAGGCGGTGTCGGGGCACAGGATTTCCACGTCCCATCCCAGCGCGGGCAATTCCCACGCCAGTAGGCGCGCCCTGTGCATGTCGGCCGTGACAGCCGGCGCATAGGTGCTGGTGACGATCAGCAGGCGGCGTTTCACTGACCGAACCCCTTCGGGTTGTCGATGCCGATGGCTCGAGGCCGGCGTGTCCTCAGGCGGCGGCAGCGGCACAGGAGTTGGGTCGTTGGGCTCATTGGGCTCATTGGGCTCATTGGGGTCAGGCGGCAAGAGCGCGTTGGATGGAGGCTAGCAAGGCCGCTTCCTGTTGTTCCCAGGAAAAGGTGTCACGCGCCGCCTGCGTGGCCGCGATTTTCGCAGCTTGCAGCCGGTCGGCGGATCCTAAAAGCTCGTTCATGTTCGCGGCCAGCGCCTGGCTGTTGCCGCTGGGGTACAGCCGCACGGCCCCGGGGGCCCTGGCCGCCACCTCGACTTGACCTGCGGTGTCGCTTGCCACCACGGGCAGTCCGGCCAGCAGGTAGTGCAGGATCTTGTTGGTGACGGTGAGGTCGCGGCTCGGGCAGTACTTCATTTCGCCGGCGAACCCGATGTCGTGTTCGGCTATGCGCGACAACAGTTCGGAATTGCTGACAAGGGGATGGATGAACACGCGGTCTTTCCATGGTGATGGAATAAGCGTTGCCAGCCAAGTTTGGGAATCTGCCGAGAGGCATCCTCGCAGATGTATTTCCGTGTCTGCGTTGATGTGCCATAGAGCTTGGAATAAGTCTTCCAGGCCACGCCCCGGACCGAGCGTTTGTGAGTACCAGTGCAGCGACGGCAGTTGCAGGTTCCGGCGATCCTTGATTTGCCCATCCAGCGCTGCTCGCTCTGACCAGGCGAACGCGTTGTAGTTCACCAAAGGGGGGCGGCAGTCGTATTGCGCTGCCAAAGCCAGGCTCATGGCGTGGGAGGGGCATGTCGTGTGGCGGCCCTCGCGCAGCAGGCGGCCTTCAAGGCGCCGCAATAGCTGCAGCGGTCGCTGGCGGCGGACCTGCGGCAAGAGGTCCTCCGAAAACCAGTCTTCCATATCCACGCCGATCCGATGGCCTGCGGACAAGAGTGAATCGGCAACCCACAGTGCTTGCTCGGAATGGGCAATAAAGAGCCCGGCGCCGGAGTGAAGGGCGGCCTGTAAGAGCTCCGGTGCGCAATAGCCCAATTGCCAGCGGTTCTGGAGACCTAGCCTTGCACCGGCGTAGCGACCGATCGCGGCCCGGGTCCTTAGCCAGCGTCTCCTTTGTATGCCGGCAGTGGCCGTGAGGTCGACCACCGGCGTGAAGGTCCATTGCCTTCCGCTCATTAGCTGCCTATCCTCTTGCGCGAGTTCCCCAACCAGCCAGGCCCCCAGGACGATGACCTGGAGCCCCGCTGCGTATAGCAAATCGGCTTCCTTGAGGACGCGCGGGTTCCGGCAAAGGTGATTGCCGGTGATGAGGCAAACGGTTCGAGCCGCTCTAGTCATGGCTCAGGCGGTTTTGGCG
>DATILI010000345.1:0-22830 GCA_035476635.1 Burkholderiaceae bacterium
GCCCAAAGCGGCCTGCCATATTGACCCCCCGCGTAGGCGCCAAGGACACCGGGTGGCCGACTCCGTTCGTGTCCTCCGTCGGCCTGCGGCCGCCTCCCCCTTTACCTCTCTACGTCGGCCACCCGGCGCCCTTGGCTGTGATCGCACTGCTTGGTTTGCGCATCGTTGAACAACGACTGCGCTCAAAGAGCAGGCCGGTGAGGCGCTCTGCGTAGAGAAGTAGAGGGGGAGGCCGCAGGCCGGAGGACATGAACGGAGCAGAGTGCCTCGCCGGCCTGATCCGGCACCGATTGCGCACACCGCAGAAATTCAAATGGCCGGCCGCTCGTGGCCGTCTCCGGCAGTTGCGCATATCGTAGCGCGACTCGGCTTCGAGCCCGTTCCAGTCTGTCACGCTTCGTCCTCGCACAGACGCCTCGGGGAGTCCCGCTAGGTGACGCGTGACAAGCCATCAATGATTGAAGATCAGGGCGGTGAGGCGCTCTGCGTAGTGAAATAAAGGAGAAGCCGAAGGCGGGGGACATTCGCGGAGCAGAGTGCCTCGCCGCTCTGATCCTGCACCGACGTCAGAAAGCGCGTTGGAGCGAACGGCCATCACACCTTCGGCAATGCTTCCCACCAGCGCGGCCCGAACCAGCCCTGCAGATAGGCGATGAAGGCCTGCACCTTGCCCGGCACCAGCTTGGGCGAGGGAAACACCGCGTGGATTTCCTGCTCGGGCAGCGTGTGGTCCCTGAGCACTTCCACCACATGGCCGGAGGCCAATGAGTCCTCGGCCACATAGCGCGGCAGCGCCGCAACGCCCAGGCCGCCACGCGCTGCGGCCAGCACGGCCGAGAGATTGTTGGAGCGCAGCTTGCCCGTCACCGGCACCGTAACGGGCTCGCTTTTTGGCGTGAGGAGCCGCCACACATCGTCGCCCTGCACGCTGGAGTAGATCAGCGCGTTGTGCGCGCTCAAGTCCTGCGGGCGCTTGGGCACGCCGTGCTTCTTCAGGTATTTGGGCGCAGCCACCAGCACCCAGGGATTCATGCCGAGAAAGCGCGCGCCCAGGGTGGAGTCGGCCAGCTTGCCCATGCGCACGGCCACGTCGATGCCCTGCGCCACCAGGTCGGTGTAGCGGTCTTCAAAGCTCAGGTCGACTTGCACCTGCGGATGCTTGGCCATGAAATCCAGCGCCAGCGGCACGATGACCCGGCGGCCGAAGGCGACCGAGGTGCCGATGCGCAGCAAGCCCTGGGCCTGCGTCTGGCGCAACCGCACGATGTTGTCGGCCTCTTCCGCCTCGCGCACGATGGACTTGCACTTTTCATAGTACAGCGCGCCGGTTTCCGTGAGGCTCACGCCGCGCGTGTTGCGGTTGAGCAGGCGCACCTTCAGGCGCTCCTCGGTGGCGGCCACCTGCTTGGTCACGGTGGGCTGGGTGGTGGCGAATTCCTTGGCGGCCTTGGAGAAGCTGCCGGTCTCCACCACGCGCACAAACATGTGCATTGCCTGCAATCTGTCCATGCCCGCAGTGTAGTCACTTATTCCGCTGTGGAATAGGTTTTATGGCCTGCTGCCGCCTTCCGCAAACACCCTGCCCTCCCTAAAGTCCACTCAACCAAAGGAGATTTCGACATGGCAAAAATGACAGCCGCCCAGGCCGCCGTCTGGGTGATGGAGAAGGAAGGCATCACGCAGGCCTTCGGCATTCCCGGCGCTGCGATCAATCCGCTGTATTCGGCGCTGCGCAAGCAGGGCACGATCAGCCACATCCTGGCGCGCCATGTCGAGGGCGCCTCGCACATGGCCGAAGGTTTCACCCGCGCCAACCCGGGCAACATCGGCGTGTGCATCGGCACCTCGGGCCCGGCCGGAACAGACATGATCACCGGCCTGTACTCGGCCCAGGCCGATTCGATCCCGATCCTCTGCATTACCGGCCAGGCGCCGCGTGCGCGCCTGTACAAGGAAGATTTCCAGGCGGTGGACATCGAGTCGATCTCCAAGCCGGTCACCAAATGGTCGGTCACCGTGCGCGAACCGGCCCAGGTGCCGCGCGCCTTCCAGCAAGCCTTTCACCTGATGCGCTCGGGTCGGCCCGGCCCGGTGCTGATCGATCTGCCGTTCGACGTGCAGATGGCCGAGATCGAATTCGACCCCGACACCTACTCATCGCTGCCGGTCTACAAGCCCGCAGCAACGCGCGCCCAGGTCGAGAAGGCGCTGGAGATGGTCAACGCATCCGACAAGCCGCTGATCGTGGCCGGCGGCGGCATCATCAACGCCAATGGATCGGATCTGCTGGTCCAACTCGCCGAACTCACCGGCATTCCTGTCATCCCGACCTTGATGGGCTGGGGCACGATTCCCGACAACCATCCGCTGATGGCCGGCATGTGCGGCCTGCAGACCAGCCACCGCTATGGCAACGCCACCATGCTCGAATCCGATTTCGTGCTGGGCATCGGCAACCGCTGGGCGAACCGCCACACCGGCTCGGTCGAGGTCTACACCAAGGGTCGCAAGTTCGTGCACGTGGACATCGAGCCGACGCAAATCGGCCGCGTCTTCGCGCCGGACTACGGCATCGTGTCGGACGCCAGGCTTGCGCTGGAACTGTTCATCACGGTCGCGACCGAGATGAAGGCCGCCGGCCGCCTCAAGGACCGCAGCGCCTGGGTGGCCCAGTGCCAGGAGCGCAAGCGCACCCTCTTGCGCAAGACCAATTTCGACAACGTGCCGATGAAGCCGCAGCGCGTGTACCAGTGCATGAACAATGCGTTTGGCGAAGACACCTGCTATGTGAGCACCATCGGCCTGTCGCAAATCGCCGCCGCGCAATTCCTGCACGTCTACAAGCCGCGCAACTGGATCAACTGCGGCCAGGCCGGCCCGCTGGGCTGGACCGTATCGGCCGCCCTGGGCGTGCGCGCCGCGGACCCGACGCGCAAGATCGTCGCGCTCTCGGGCGACTACGACTTCCAGTTCATGATCGAGGAGCTGGCCGTGGGCGCGCAGTTCAAGCTGCCCTACATCCACATCGTGGTCAACAACTCCTACCTCGGCTTGATCCGCCAATCGCAGCGCGGCTTCGAGATGGACTACTGCGTGCAGCTGGGCTTTGACAACATCAACACACCCGAGGAAGACGTGGCCGTGAAGGGCTATGGCGTGGACCATCTCAAGGTGGTCGAGGGCCTAGGCTGCAAGGCGGTGCGCGTGCACAAGCAGGAAGAGCTGGCACCGGCCATCCGCCAGGCCGAGGCCTGGATGAAGGAGTACCAGGTGCCAGTCGTGATCGAGGTGATCCTGGAGCGCGTGACCAACATCGCCATGGGCACCGAGATCAACAACATCACCGAGTTCGAGGAGCTGGCAGCGCGCAAGTCCGACGCGCCTACCGCCATTGCGACAGCGCTTCTCGACTAAGGAAAATCATGCCTAGATTCGCCGCCAACCTCACGATGCTCTTCACCGAAGTACCCTTCATGGAGCGCTTCGCTGCAGCCCGCGCCGCCGGCTTCGACGTCGTGGAATATCTTTTCCCCTACGCCTACCCGAAGGCCGAACTGGTTGCCGCTCTCAAGCACAACCAGCTCACCCAGGTGCTGCACAACCTGCCGGCCGGCGACTGGGATGCCGGCGAGCGCGGCATTGCCTGCCATCCGGACCGCGTCAGCGAATTCCGCGACGGCGTGGCGCGCGCCATCGACTACGCAAAGGCGCTGGGCTGCCCGCAAGTCAACTGCCTGGCAGGCAAGATACCGGCGGGTGTGCTGCGCGAGCATGCGCATGTCACCTTCGTCGGCAACCTGAAGTTCGCCGCCGCCCAGCTCAAGGAAGTGGGCATCCGCCTGTTGATCGAACCGATCAACCACTACGACATTCCGGGTTTCTTCCTCACGCGCACGGACCAGGCGCTGGCCATCGTCGAGGAGGTGGGCTCGGACAACTTGTTCGTGCAGTACGACATCTACCACGCCCAGCGCATGGAAGGCGAGCTCGGCAACACGCTCAAGAACCACTTGGGCCGCATCGGCCACATTCAGCTGGCCGACAACCCCGGGCGCAACGAACCCGGCACCGGCGAGATCAACTACCGCTGGCTGTTCCAGCACATCGACGCTTTGGGCTACACCGGTGCGATCGGCTGCGAATACAAGCCCAAGACCACCACCACGCAAGGCCTGGCCTGGCGTACGGCCCTCACCTCCTAAGGAAAAAAGTAAATGACCAAATCCGGACTCAAACTCGGCTTCATCGGCCTGGGCATCATGGGCGCGCCCATGGCCGGCCACCTGCTCAACGCCGGCCATGTGCTGTTCGTGAACTCGCACAGCAAGGTGCCGCAGGAGTTGATCGATGGCGGCGTGACCATCTGCACCCATGCGCGCGGCGTGGCCGAGCGCGCGGACATCGTCTTCGTGATGGTGCCCGACACCCCCGACGTCGAACTCGTGCTGTTCGGCGAGTACGGCGTGGCCTCGGGCCTGTCCAAGGGCAAGACCGTCATCGACTGCAGCTCGATCGACCCGATTGCCACGCGCGGCTTCGCAAAAAAGATCCAGGCCCTGGGCTGCGATTATCTGGACGCCCCGGTCTCCGGCGGCGAAGTCGGCGCCAAGGCCGCCAGCCTGACCATCATGGTCGGCGGCGAGCAAAATGCCTTCGACCGCGTCAAGCCGCTGTTCGACCTGATGGGCAAGAACGTCACCCTGGTGGGCGCCGCGGGCGACGGCCAGGTTTGCAAGGTCGCCAACCAGATCATCGTGGCGCTGAACATCGCCGCCGTGGGCGAGGCGCTGGTGTTCGCCTCCAAGGCCGGGGCCGATCCGGCCAAGGTACGCCAGGCGCTGATGGGCGGCTTCGCCTCCTCGCGCATCCTGGAGGTGCATGGCGAGCGCATGATCAAGCGCACTTTCGCGCCGGGTTTTCGCATCGCCCTGCACCAGAAGGACCTGAACCTCGCCCTGCAAGGCGCGCGCGCCCTGGGTGTCGCGCTGCCGCAGACCGCGAGCGCGGCACAGCTCATGCAGTCGTGCGTGGCGCTGGGCCATGGCCAGGCCGACCACTCGGCACTGGTCAGGGCGCTGGAGAACATGGCGCAGCACCCAGTCGCCCCGGACGCCCCGGCGACCTGAGCGGGCGCGGTAGTCTGCCACAAGGAGTCGTTACCCCAAGGTCAAAACTCAATCGCGTTTCCACGTACTTAAAGCGCTTTGCTTTGGAGTAGTCTTGTGCAACGCACAAGCAGGAGACGCGACCATGAGCAAAGAACTTTCCCCGGCTGAACAAGCCCTGCGCGAAGCCGCGCGTGAATACCACCGTGTGCCCAGCAAGGGCAAGATTTCCGTCACGCCGACCAAGCCGCTTTCCAACCAGCGCGACCTTTCGCTGGCCTATTCGCCCGGGGTTGCCTACCCCTGCCTGGACATCGAGGCCGACCCGTCGCTGGCGGCCGAATACACCTCGCGCGGCAACCTGGTCGGCGTCATCACCAATGGCACGGCGGTGCTGGGCCTGGGCGACATCGGCCCGCTGGCCTCCAAGCCGGTGATGGAGGGCAAGGGCTGCCTGTTCAAGAAATTCGCCGGCATCGACGTGTTCGACATCGAACTCGCCGAAAAAGACCCCGACAAGCTGGTCGAGATCATTGCCGCGCTGGAGCCCACCCTGGGCGGCATCAACCTGGAAGACATCAAGGCGCCCGAGTGCTTCTACATCGAGAGCAAACTGCGCGAGCGCATGAACATCCCGGTGTTCCACGACGACCAGCACGGTACGGCCATCATCTCCGCCGCGGCGCTGCTCAACGGGCTGGAACTGGTGGGCAAGAAGATCGATGAAGTGAAGATCGTGGTGTCGGGCGCCGGCGCCGCCGCCCTCGCCTGCCTGGACGTGATGGTCGGCCTGGGCGTCAAGCGCGCGAATGTCTTTGTCTGCGACTCCAAGGGCGTGATCTATGAAGGCCGCCCGGGCGGCTACGACAAGTCCAAGGCGCGCTACGCCCAGAACACGAACGACCGGACCCTGGCCGATGTCACGAAAGACGCCGATGTGTTCCTCGGCTGCTCGGCACCGGGCGTGTTGACGCAGGACATGGTCAAGACCATGGGGCCCAAGCCCATCATCCTGGCGCTGGCCAACCCCGAGCCGGAAATCCGGCCCGAACTGGCCAAGGCCGTGCGGCCGGACTGCATCATCGCCACCGGCCGTTCGGACTACCCGAACCAGGTCAACAACGTGCTGTGCTTTCCCTATATCTTCCGCGGCGCGTTGGATTGCGGCGCCACCAAGATCACCGAAGCCATGAAGCTGGCCTGCGTGCGCCAGATCGCCGACCTGGCCAAGGCCGACATCAGCGAGGAAGTGGCCAACGCCTATGCCGGCAAGGAGCTTTCGTTCGGGCCCGACTACATCATCCCGACGCCCTTCGATTCGCGCTTGATCCTGCGCATTGCGCCGGCCGTGGCCAAGGCGGCGGCCGAGTCGGGCGTGGCCACGCGGCCGATCACCGACTTCGACGCCTACCGCCAGAGCCTGACCCGCTTCGTCTACCAGACCGGCATGATCATGCGCCCGGTGTTCCAGGCCGCCAAGGAGGCGCCCGCCAAGCGCGTGGCATTTGCCGAGGGCGAAGACGAGCGCGTGCTGCGCGCCGCCCAGCTCGCCATCGATGACGGCCTCGCCACGCCGATCCTGATCGGCCGGCCGGCGGTGATCGAGGCGCGCATCGCCAAGGCCGGGCTGCGCATGAAGCTTGGCCACGACGTGGAATGCGTGAACCCCGAAAGCGATACGCGCTACCGCCAGTACTGGGAGGCCTACCACCAGCGCATGGGACGCCACGGCGTCACCCCGGAGGCGGCCAAAGCGGCAGTGCGCCGCTCCAACACCTTGATCGGCGCCCTGTCGGTGCAACTGGGCGATGCCGACGCGCTGCTGTGCGGCCTGGTCGGCAAGTTCGATGCGCACCTGGACCATGTGCGCGACGTCATCGGCATGCGACCCGGCGCACCGGGCTTTGCCACGCTGAACGCATTGCTGCTGCCCGAGCGCACCCTGTTCATCGCCGACACCTACGTCAACGAGGACCCCAGCGCCGAGCTGCTGGCCAGCATCGCGGTGATGGCCGCCGCGGAAGTGCAGCGCTTCGGCCTGCCGCCCAAGGTGGCTTTTCTTTCGCACTCCAACTACGGCTCGTCCAGCCGCCCCTCGGCGCGCAAGATGCGCCTGGCGCGCGAGCTGTTCAGTGCGATGGCCCCGGATGTGGAATGCGATGGCGAGCTGCAAGGCGACTCGGCGCTGTCCGAGACCGTGCGCCGCGGCAGCCTGATGGACACCGCCTTGAGCGGCGAGGCCAACCTGCTGATCTGCCCGAACCTGGACGCGGCCAACATCCTGTTCAACGTGCTCAAGATGACCGGCGGGCACGGCGTGACGGTTGGCCCGATCCTGCTTGGCGCGGCGGCTTCCGTGCATGTGCTCACGCCGTCGGCCACGGTGCGGCGCGTGGTCAACATGACGGCGCTGGCGGTGGCGGGCGCCAAGGCGGGCGGGGCGTAGGAGGACACGCGGCGCGCGGGCCGCGCTGACCATGAGCACGCCAGGGTTATGGCGCATTCTTCGGAAAGCCGCTCCATACTGACCACCCATTTGCCAAAGCTCCGGGGTCGATCATGAAGACAAAGAATGCCCTGCGTCTTTTCGTGTTTGCGTTTCTGGTGTCCTTGGTCGCCGCCTGCGGCGGCGGGGGCAGCGATGGCAGCGCGGCGGGCGGCAGCGCCACGGTGCTGGACAGCTTCGGGCGCGTCGTTCCGCCCGGTGACGCCAGCGGTGTAGGCGGCGATGGCGATGCGGCCGGTGCCGATGGCACAGCCGGCGACGGCGCCCCGATCGTCGGCGGCGCAGTCGTCATCACCGATGCGGGGGGCAAGACGGCCAACGCAACGACGGACAGCAGCGGCTACTACCGCGCCAACGTGACCGGCTTCACACCGCCATTCGTCGTGCGGGTCACCAGGACCGATGGAACGGTCCGGCGGGCGCCGAGTGTCACGCCGCTCAAGAAAGGCGGCTTCATCACCATCAACATCAGCGGCATCACCGACAAGATCGCGTCCGATGTGGCCATTGCAGGCGGATTGTCCGGCTCCAGCCAGTTGACCCCGGCCGTCGTTTCGGCCCATGCGTCCTCCATCGGCACTTCTCTGGCCGCCTTGCGAACGGCATTGACCTCGGTAATCGTCACGGCAGGCATCGCGGCGGCGTCCTACGATCCCTTGATCACCCCGTTCCTGGCAGACCACACGGGGTACGATTTTGTTCTGGACAACACGGTGATCACCGTGGCGCCGGGCGGCGGCACATCCGTCTCGATTGAACCGGGCTTCCAGCCCAGCGTTCCGGCCTATGCCGGCACCTACACGGGCACCTTCGCGGGAGACGATCAGGGGACGTTCACCGTCACCATCAACAGCAGCGGCTTCATCTCGGGCACGGCCACGTCGCAGACCTTCGGCACCGAATCGATTACGGGGCAAGTGGCCTCAGGCGGCTCGGCGAACTTCGGTGGCAGCAGCAGCAGCGACGGGACGTTCTCCGGCAGCATCTCACCCGAAGGCGTGTTCTCGGGAACCTGGAGCGACGTGGAGGTCAACCACAATGGCACCTTCATCGGTACGCGCCAGTAGTCGCCAAAGACAGCGCCTGTTCAACCCCCTCAACCCTGGCCAGCGATTGGAGTCCCAAGAACCGAGGTTGCATTCATGGCTGGCGGCATGCCTTCACTTTTGCGTTTCTGGCGGAGTCTCGCTGGCCGGCGTGCGATGCTTGCCCTGGCTTTCGCGCTGGCCGGATATTGCGCGTCGCCGCTGGCGAATGAGCGGATCGCCCTGGTCATCGGCAACTCGGCGTATATCTGGTCGCCCCTGGCGAATCCGCGCAACGACGCTGAATCCATGGCGGCGCTTCTTGAATCCGCGGGGTTTCGCGTCGACAAGCAGCTCGATACCGACCTCACCAGCCTGCGTGCCGCGGTGGATCGGTTCGGCCGCGCCGCGCGGGCGCCGGAGGTCAAGTTCGGCTTGTTCTACTATGCCGGCCACGGCGTCCAGCAAAACTGGCACAACTATCTGGTGCCGATCGACGGCCGGCCGCGCAGCGGCAAGGAAGTCCCGGAGAAGACCGTCGACATCAGCAGCCTGATCGACTACCTGGAACATGCACAGGGCCGCAACTTCCTGGTCATCCTGGACGCCTGCCGCGACGACCCATTCGCGGGAACCTATGTCCCGGACTCGAAAGGGCTGAGCCAATTCGACGCGCCCGTGGGCAGTCTCCTGGCCTACGCGACGGGCCCGGGCACCGTGGCACTGGATGGCGACGGCAGCAACGGGCTTTACACCAGCAACCTGCTGCGCGAGCTCTCGGTACGCGACGCCCGCCTCGAGGAAGCCTTCAAGCGCGTCCGGCTCAACGTGCGTCTGGCCTCCAGGGGCCGGCAGATTCCATGGGAAAGCACGTCGCTGGAGGAAGAAATCTATCTGTTCCCGAGCAAGAAGAAGCTGCTGACCGAAGCCGAAATCGACCAGTTGATGCAACGCGAGTTGCGCGACTGGCAACGGGTCAGGCTGAATCCGGATATCGCCGAGCTGTCCAACTTCATACGCGAGTACCCCAGCGGCTATGCCAGCGAACTGGCGCAATCGCGCCTGAATCGCATGCTGGTCGCCGCCTACGGTGGCGAGCCGTCGACCGTACGCGTCCCCACCTCCAACGCCACGCTGGTTGCCTCCAGGGAGCTGGCTGAAGCCGAGACGGCGGCACGCGAGAAAGCGCAGCAGGCCGAGCAGCAGCGGCTGCAGGCACAACGCGCCGAAGCGGAGCGTGTGCAGCAGGCCCAGCTGGAGGCGGCGCGCCAGGAACAGCTGCGCGTCCAGGCCGAAAAGGAGCTGGCGGACAGGAACGCAGCGCTGCGCCTCGCGGCGCAAAGGGCCCGCGCAGCCGAAGAAGAGACCAGGCGCGTCGCCGCCGCGCGCGCTGAGCTGGAGCGCCTGCAGGCCCAGAACGCCCGGCGCGAAGCGGAGGACCGCCAGCGGGCCGCGCAAGCAGCGGCGGCGCAGGCCGAGCTGGCGCGTGTGGCGCAGCAGCGGCAACAGGAAATGATGCGGTTGGCGTCAGAGCGGTTGGCGTCCGAGCGGCTGGCGCTGGCCTCCGCGCCCAAGGAACCTCCGGCCACGACGCTGGCTCCAACACCCTTCTTCAAGGGCTATGCCGAGCACCGGCGGGAATACACCCTGGGCGACCAGTTCAGGATCAACGTGATCGACGGCTTCAAGAACACGGCACAGCCCCTGGTCATGAAGATCACCCAGATCGACCTCGCGGCGGAGCGGGTGGTCTTCAACGATGGCGCCTTTGAATCGGACCTGATGGGCAACACCACCGCCAACCAGCTGGGTGTCTTCAGTACGCCCCGGCAGTTCTACCCGGCCGAGCTGATTGTGGGGAAAAAATGGCGGACGCGGTTCAAGCAGTCCCGGCCCAATGGAATCACCTACACCTTCCAGTACGACCTGAAGGTCGTCGGCAAGGAGCGCATCACGGTGCCGGCAGGCAGCTTCGAGGCCTTCCGCATCGAGGCGCGCGGCTTCAACCTGGAACTCCAGGCTTCGATCGAACGGACGATCTGGGTTGCACCGGGCGTCAATGCGGATATTGCGCAGGACTACAAGGTCCGCCTGCGCACCGGCACGCTGAACGAATACGAGCGCAGGGAACTGGTTTCGTACGTGCAGGCGAAATAGCCGGGCGATCCAGTCCCGCCGATATGATCGCCGGGATGAAAAACCCAACCTCCCTGCCCCTGTGGTCGATTGTTGCGCCCATCGTGGGCTGGCTGCTGCTCGGGGGCACGGCCCTGGGCCTGGGCAGCTGGTATGCCGCGCTGCTGGCCGCTGGCCTGCTCGGCTCGGTACTGGCGGCGGTGCACCACGCCGAGGTGGTGGCGCACCGCGTCGGCGAGCCCTACGGCACGCTGGTGCTGGCAGTGGCCATCACCGTCATCGAGGTGGCGCTGATCGTTTCGCTGATGCTGGCCGGCGGCCCCGCCACGGCCGCGCTGGCGCGCGACACGGTGTTCGCCGCCGTGATGCTGATCCTGAACGGCATGATGGGCCTGTGCCTGTTGGCCGGTGGCTCGCGCCACCATGAACAGACCTTCAGCCTGCATGGCGTGAGCGCATCGCTGGCCACCCTGGCGGCCATCGTCACGCTGACCCTGGTGCTGCCCAACTACACCACCACCACGCCGGGGCCGGTCTACAGCCCGAGCCAGCTCGGCTTCATCGCCATCGTTTCGCTGGTGCTGTACGGCACCTTCGTGCTGGTGCAGACGGTGCGCCACCGCGACTATTTCTTGCCACCCGACGCCGGCACTGATGAAGAGGTGCACGCGGCGCCGCCGACCAACAAGGCGGCCTGGACCAGCGCCGCGCTGCTGGTTGTCTGCCTGGTCGCCGTCGTGCTCCTGGGCAAGGCGCTGGCGCCAACCATCGAGGCCGCGGTGGCCGCCATCGGCGCGCCCAAGGCGCTGGTGGGCATCATCATCGCGGCCGTGGTGCTCCTGCCCGAGGGGCTGGCGGCCGTGCGCGCGGCCCGCGCCAACCGCCTGCAGACCAGCCTGAACCTGGCGCTGGGCTCGGCGCTGGCCAGCATCGGCCTGACTATTCCCGCCGTCGCCATCGTCTCGCTGGCCACCGGCTGGACGCTGACCCTGGGCATCGACATCAAGTCCACCGTCCTGCTGCTGCTTTCGCTGGTGGTGGCCACGCTGTCGCTCGGCACCGGCCGGACCACCGTCTTGCAAGGAACGGTGCACCTCGTCATCTTCGCGGTCTACCTGTTCACCACGGTCGTTCCTTGAACTGACGTTGCCCAGGCGCCGCGAGGATAGGTTTCAGCCGCGCCGTGCCGCCTCTATCGCGGCGATGTCGATCTTTTTCATGGTCATCATCGCGTCGAACGCGCGCTTGGCTGCCGCACGATCGGGGTCGGATATTGCCGCGATGAGGGCGCGCGGGGTGATCTGCCATGACAAGCCCCACCGGTCCTTGCACCAGCCGCACTCGCTTTCCTGGCCGCCATTGCCGACCACCGCACTCCACAAGCGGTCGGTTTCGGCCTGGTCGTCGGTCGCGATTTGAAAGGAGAAGGCCTCGTTGTGCTTGAAATGCGGGCCACCGTTCAGCCCGATGCAGGGGATGCCGGCGACGGTGAACTCGACCGTCAGGACATCGCCCTGCTTGCCGTCGGGATAGTCGCCCGGTGCGCGGAAGACGGCGCCGACAGCGCTGTCGGGAAATGTTTCGGCATAGAAGTTTGCGGCGTCAACAGCGCCGCCCTCGTACCACAGACAGATCGTGTTCTTGCTGGTCATTTTGCGTCTCCTGAAGAGTTGAGGACCCGGCATCCGCCACCGTAAAAAAGTTCAATCGTACGCATCGCGGGACTTCGGTCTGTCGGATGGGACGCCGTTGTAGCGATCCGCCGATGCCCCAAACTCTCGCGGCGGGCGCCGGCCGATCCCGCGCCGCGCCCCGTTCTGGGGTATTTCCCGAGGAAGATCAACGGTTTTTGCACCAGAGTTGACCGAAAATCCGACGCACGATGGTGCACGCGAAAGTTTCATGGGCATCGTTTTTGCTAATTAGTTTCAATACATATCTTTTTGCCCAGGAGCTTCCATGACCAAACGCGCATTCCTTCAGGCCGCCGCAGCACTCGCAGCCGTCGCCACCTTTGGCACGGCCCAGGCCCAGAATACGCCGATCAAATTCCAGCTGGACTGGCGCTTCGAAGGCCCGGCCGCCCTGTTCCTCACGCCGGCGGCCAAGGGCTACTTCAAGGATGCGAAGCTCGACGTGACGATCGACGCGGGCAATGGCTCGGGCGGCACCGTCACGCGCGTGGCCTCGGGCACCTACGACATGGGCTTTGCCGACCTGGCCGCGCTGATGGAGTTCCACGCCAACAACCCCGACGCGCCGAACAAGCCGGTGGCCGTGATGATGGTCTACAACAACACGCCGGCCTCGGTCATGGCGCTGAAGAAATCGGGCATCAAGAGCCCGGCCGACTTGAGCGGCAAGAAGCTCGGCGCCCCGGTGTTCGACGCCGGCCGCCGCGCCTTTCCGATCTTTTCCAAGGCCAATGGCGTGACCGGCGTGCAGTGGACGGCCATGGACCCGCCGCTGCGCGAGACCATGCTGGCGCGCGGCGATGTGGATGCCATCACCGGCTTCACCTTCACTTCGCTGCTCAATCTGGAAGCGCGCGGCGTGAAGGCCGAAGACGTGGTGGTGCTGCCCTATGCCGACTACGGCGTGAAGCTGTACGGCAACGTGATCATCGCCACGCCGAAGATCATCAGGGAAAATCCGGCCGCGGTGAAAGCCTTCCTGCTGGCCTTTACCAAGGGCGTGAAAGACGTCATCGCCAAGCCCGCGGCCGCCATCGATGACGTCAAGGCGCGTGACGGCATCATCAACGTGGCGCTGGAAACACGCCGCCTGCAACTGGCGATCGACACCGTGATCAACAGCCCCGACGCCCGCGCCGATGGCTTTGGGCAAGTGAAGGGCCCGCGCCTGTCGCTGATGGCTTCGCAGGTGTCGGACGCTTTCGGCACCAAGACGCGCGTCAACCCCGATGCGATCTGGAATGCAACGTTCCTGCCCAGTGCGGCCGAACTGAATATTCTCCCGAAGAAATAAACATAGCCCAGACCGCTCAATCCATTTGATGCCACAAGCCTCAGACGCCAACTTCGTCGACTTCCGCGACGTCTGGCTCGCCTACAACGAAGAACTGCTCGCGCAAAACCACTTCGCGGTCGAAGCCATCGACCTCAAGGTGCGCGAGGGCGAGTTCATCGCCATCGTCGGCCCCTCGGGTTGCGGCAAGTCGACCTTCATGAAGCTGACCACGGGGCTGAAGATGCCGTCCCGGGGCCAGATCCTGATCGACCGCCAGCCCGTGACCGGCCCCTTGAAGATTTCCGGCATGGCCTTCCAGGCGCCATCGCTCCTGCCGTGGCGCACCACGGTAGACAACGTCTTGCTGCCGCTGGAAATCGTCGAGCCCTTCCGCAGCCAGTTCAAGGCAAAGCGCAAGGAATTCGAGGAACGCGCGCGCAAGCTGCTGCAAAAAGTCGGGCTCGCCGGCTATGAGGACAAGTTTCCCTGGCAGCTCTCGGGCGGTATGCAGCAGCGCGCCAGCATCTGCCGCGCGCTGATCCACGAGCCCAAGATGCTGCTGCTGGACGAGCCGTTCGGCGCGCTCGACGCGTTCACGCGCGAAGAACTCTGGTGCATCCTGCGCGACCTGTGGACCGAGCAGCGTTTCAATGTGATCCTGGTGACGCACGACCTGCGTGAATCGGTATTCCTGGCCGACACGGTGTACGTGATGAGCAAAAGCCCGGGGCGCTTCGTCGTGAAGAAAGAGATCGAGCTGCCGCGCCCGCGCGAGCTTGAAATCACCTACACGAAAGAGTTCACCGACATCGTGCATGAGCTGCGCGGGCACATCGGTGCCATTCGCAAGACCAGCGCGGGGGTGGCGCCATGAACAAGAAGCAACTGGAAACCTGGTCGCCCTGGATTTTGCTGGTGGCGGTGATTGCCCTGTGGCAAATCATCTGCGCGGCCTTCGACGTCTCAGAGTTCATCTTTCCAAGCCCCTGGCGCATCTGGACCCAGTTCGTCGAATTCAAATGGATCATCGCGGCCCATGCCTGGCGCACCTACTGGGTCACCATGGCGGGCTTTGGCATCGCCATCGTGGTGGGCGTGCTGCTCGGCTTCATCATCGGCAGCTCGCGCCTGGCCTACGCGGCCATGTATCCGCTGATGACGGCCTTCAATGCGCTGCCCAAGGCGGCGTTCGTGCCCATCCTGGTGGTGTGGTTCGGCATCGGCGTCGGCCCGGCCATCCTCACGGCGTTCCTGATCTCGTTTTTTCCGATCATGGTCAACATCGCCACCGGCCTGGCGACCCTGGAGCCCGAGCTCGAAGACGTGCTGCGCGTGCTGGGCGCCAAGCGCTGGGATGTGCTGATCAAGGTCGGCCTGCCACGCTCCATGCCCTACTTCTATGGCTCGCTCAAGGTAGCCATCACGCTCGCCTTTGTCGGCACCACGGTGTCGGAAATGACCGCCGCCAACGAGGGCATCGGCTACTTGCTGATCTCGGCCGGTTCGGCCATGCAGATGGGCCTGGCCTTTTCCGGGCTGGTGGTGGTCGGCGCCATGGCGATGGTGATGTATGAGCTTTTCAGCTACGTTGAAAAGCACACCACGGCCTGGGCGCACCGCGGTTCACAAAACGAATGAGCCAGCCCAGCGCACCCGGCGCCGCCGTGCCGCCGTTGATCCTGGAACAGGCAGTGCGCCACCTGCGCCGCGCCAACGAGGTTGCGCGCCGCGCCATGGCACTTGGGCGCCACCCCTTCGGCGCCATCCTCGTCGCGCCCGATGGGGAAACCGTGCTGGCCGAGCAGGGCAATGTCGACACGGTCAACCACGCGGAGTCGGTGCTGGCACGCACCGCCGTGCTGAACTACGCCCCCGAGTTCCTCTGGAACTGCACCCTGGTGACCACCGTCGAGCCCTGCGCCATGTGCGCCGGCACGCAGTATTGGGCGCATATCGGGCGGCTCGTCTACGGCATGACCGAGCAGCGCCTGTTGCAGCTGACCGGCAGCCACGCGGAGAATCCGACGATGGACCTGCCCTGCCGCGAGGTGTTTGCGCGCGGGCAAAAGGCGGTCGAAGTCATCGGCCCGGTGGCGGCGATGGAGGCGGAAATCGCCGCCTTGCACCGTAATTTTTGGAAAAAATGACGCTTTTGCGGACCCCTTAGCAGTAGCATACTTGTATGCGACGAATGCATATCTCGTCCGCACATCGATCAACCCCCCGTCCAATTCACCTATGGCTACCCGTATGACGATCAGGCTGGACTCCAATCTCCAGCGGTTTACGGCGGGAGAACATCCCGATTTCCGCTACCTTGGCACGGTGCAGCGCGGCCTGGAAATGGGTGCGCTCGCGCTGACGCCGAAAGGCGAGTACGTGCAGGTGAATGGCGACATCATCCAGACCCTGAACACATCGCGCGTGCGGGCCGCCCTGGGTTCGGCACACACCAGCCGCATCGGGCCTACAGCACCAGCCGCTGCCGCACCGGCGGTGATCGTGCGGCGCAAGCGGCGCGTTCCGGTCCTGCCGCCGAGCAATTGACTGCGTATGGCCCCCACGCTTGTCACTTCGTGTACTGCGCTGCCCCCCGAGGGGGCGTCAGTCGCCTTGGGACGGCCCGGCGCCGACTGAGCCCGCATGCCCTGGCACGCCCATCTCCAGCTTGATTACCGCCTCGAATCCAGCCGCACCGTAGCCCGCTTCAAGCACGACGGGCCGCTGCGCATCCTGCAAAGCCTCTATCCCGAAGGCGATGCCGTGTGCCACAACGTGCTGGTCCATCCGCCCGGTGGCCTGGTTGGCGGCGATACGCTGGACATTCGCCTCTCGGCCGCTGCGGGCGCGCACGGGCTGGTCACCACACCGGGCGCGACCCGCTTCTACAAGTCCGCTGGCGAGGCAGCCGTGCAGCGCAGTGTGCTCAAGGTCGAAGAGGGCGCGCGCATGGAATGGTTGCCGCTGGAGGCCATTGCCTACAACGGCTGCCGCGCGCACAACGAGCTTCGGTTCGAGCTGGCAAGCGGCGCCGAACTGATCGGCTGGGACATCACGGCGCTAGGCCTGCCCCATGCGCAGCAGCCGTTTGCGCTGGGCAGGTTCCAGCAGCACATCGAGTTTCCCGGGGTCTGGCTGGAACGCGGCTGCATCGATGCCGCAGACACGCGCCTGCTGGACAGTCCGCTCGGCCTTGCCGGCAACCGCTGCCTGGCCTCGATCTTCTTTGCCGCCGGCGACAAGCTCCCGCGCGAGCGACGCCAGCAGGCATTGGATGCGGCGCGTGCGTTGATCGAAGCCCACCCCTTGCGCGCCACGGCCGGCGCGACGAGCCCGGACGGGCAGGTGATCGTGGTGCGCGCGCTGGCTCCGCTGGTGGAGCCGGCGATGGATTTGATGCGCAAGGTGTGGCAGGCCTGGCGCGGGCATTTCTGGGCGATGCCGGCGGCGAGCCCAAGGATCTGGTCGACCTGAGCGTTCGCCGGACTTTCTACTGCGCGCCCACCAGCAACTGCACAAACATCTGGATCTTCATGTTCGTCTCGCTGTCGATCGAGGTGAACTCCAAACCGGCCATCAGGTGGTCGCTGTCGCGCTTGAGTTTCACGACTTTGGCATAGATGTCGGACACCTTGAAATCGACCAGCGGCAGGTCGAATTCCAGCTTGACTTCGACATGGTGCTCCAGCAGGTGGTCCACTTCCAGCAGTACGCCGTGGTAGCCGATGTCGCGGATGTAGGCCTTGATGGCGTGCGGTACCACGATCTTGTTCTGGATCAGTTGCAGCGTGCAGGGAATCTTCACCTCGACCCGGTGGCTGCGGCGAAACTCCTGGCGCGGCACCTTGAGCTTGCGCGAGGGAATCGCGATCAGCTCGCGCAGCCTGACCGGCTGCGACTTGCCCTTGACATACACCTCCATCGGATCGGTCACCAGCACCGAGCTGCTGCAACGCTGGTAGGTGCTCTCGCTGACCAGGACTTGCCCGCGCAGGCTGAAGGCCTCGATGCGCGAGGCCAGGTTCACCTCGTTGCCGATCACCGTGTATTCGGAGTAGGCATCGGAGCCGAAGCGCCCCGCCATCACCGAGCCGGTGTTGATGCCGATGCCCATGTACAGCTCGGGCATGCGCGAGCGCTGGTATTCGTTGTTGAGTTCGCGCATCGCCATCTGCATCTCGATGGCGCAGGCCATGGCGCGCGCCGCATCGTCGTCATGCTCATAGGGCGCACCGAACAGCACCATGATCGAATCGCCCATGAACTTGTCGATCGTGCCCTGGTAGCGAAACACCACCTCGCTCATGCGCCCCAGGCATTTGTTGAGCATGGTGATGACGGTGCCCGAGGGCTGCGTGGCCGACAGGGCCGTGAACCCGCGCAGGTCGGCCAGCAGGATGGTGACCTCGCGCCGCTCCACGGAAAGATCGGAGGTGCCCGCATTCGCGGCGCTGCGGGCCTTGTGGACGATCGCGGCGATTTCGGACTCGACGGCCGGGCGCAGCATGGTGCCCGTCTCCCGTTCGATCAATGCTTGCAGGCTCCGTACGGCTGCGGTGCTGGAGTCGTCTTTCATGGGGAAGGGGCTCTCCTGGGTTCTTCGTCTTGGGGTAACTGGTCGCCCCGAGAATAGTTCCGCGCCCCGGCCCGGTCAAGCCACGGTGAGGCCGTCGGCCTTGAACATGGCCCGGATGCCGCGCACCGCCTGGCGGATGCGCGCCTCGTTCTCGATCAGCGCGAACCGCACGTAGTCGTCGCCCTGGTCGCCGAAGCCGATGCCCGGCGACACGCAGACCTTGGCCTTGTCCAGCAATTGCCTCGCGAACTCCAGCGAACCCAGCTTTCGGTAGCCCTCGGGAATGCGCGCCCAGATGTACATCGAGGCCTTGGGGCAGTCCACCGCCCAGCCGGCTTCGGTCAAGCCCTTGTAGAGCACGTCGCGCCGGCGCTGGTACTGCTGCGCGATCTCGGCCACGCATTGCTGGTCGCCCTCCAGCGCCGCGATGGCCGCCACCTGCAGCGGCGTGAACGTGCCGTAGTCGTGGTAGCTCTTGATGCGCGCCAGGGCGGCCACGAGGTCGGGGTTGCCCACCATGAAGCCAATGCGCCAGCCGGCCATGTTGTAGCTCTTGGACAGCGTGAAGAACTCGACCGCGACGTCCTTGGCGCCCTTGACCTGCATGATGGAAGGAGCCTTCCAGCCGTCGAACACGATGTCGGCGTAGGCCAGGTCGTGCACCACCAGGATGTCGTGCTTCCTGGCGAGCGCAATCACGCGCTCGAAGAAGTCGAGCTCGACGCACTGCGCCGTGGGATTGCTCGGAAAGCCGAAGATCATCATCTTGGGCTTGGGATAGCTGCCGCGTATGGTTTTCTCCAGCTCGGCGAAGAAATCGACATCCGGCGAAACCGGCACGGAACGGATGTCGGCCCCGGCGATCACGGCGCCGTAGATGTGGATCGGATAGCTCGGGTCGGGCACCAGCACGGTGTCGCCGCGGTCCAGCGTGGCCAGCATCAGGTGCGCCAGGCCCTCCTTGGAGCCGATGGTGACGATGGCCTCGCTGTCGGGGTCGATCTCCACGGCGTAGCGCTCCTGGTACCAATGCGCGATGGCGCGGCGCAGGCGCGGGATGCCCCTGCTGGCCGAGTAGCCGTGCGTATCGGGCCGCTGCGCGACCTCGGTGAGCTTGGCCACGATGTGCGGCGGGGTCGCCCCATCGGGGTTGCCCATGCTCATGTCGATGATGTCTTCCCCGCGCCGGCGCGCCGCGAGCTTGAGCTCGGCCGTGATGTTGAAGACGTAGGGAGGGAGGCGGTCGATGCGCGCAAAGCGGCGCTTGGCCGAAGTAGAAACGGACATGGGAAAACTCTCACGTAAGCGCCCGGAACCGTCCGAGCGACGTGGCCAGCAATGGGGCTGGCCCGAGCGCTATGCTACCCGAAGACTGCGCGCCGGCTCACGCGCGACGTGAATGGCGCGCAACGTACTGCTGCAAGACGCCATCCATTCGGGACTGCCAACCATCGCCCGTCGACTTGAAGTACGCCACGACCTCGGGGCTGTAGCGAACCGAGACAAGCAGTTTCTTGTTCTCGGATTTCGGGCGGCCGCGCAAAGACTTCAACGCAACCATCGCCTGCAACTGTTTCGGCGTCAGTGGCTGCGCATCAGGGTCGGCCTTGGCCGCTGCCGTGATGGACTTGTCTTGCGCAACAGTCGGCATGACGACCACAGGCCGCTTAGCAATTTTGGACATAGTGCTTCACCTCACGTCGATTGGCCCTGCGCAAGCTGATGATCCTTCGCGCTTCGCCTCGATCCACAAACGCCACGTAGTACAGGATTCCGGTCGTCGGCGCGAGCGCGATCATGCGCAACTCACCGTACTCGAACCGCTCATCAATCCAGACCAGCGATGCGTCCCAATCGAGTTCGGAAGCCAACGCCAAGGAGAGACCGTGCTTCTCTTGATTGACCGCTTCCTTGGTCGGATCGAACTCAATCCGCATGATTAATTGTAGCTACAGTTAATCAAAGAAGTCAATTGGCCTGCGCGGTCGAAGCTAAGGCAGGCGCAGCGCATCAACCCACATACGGACCCTTGACCTCGCCCCAGCCCCATTGCGGCATGGGCGCGTTCTCGTCGACCGTGGCGCCGGCCTGTGAATTGATCACCGCCAGGCGAGAGCCCCACTCCAGATAACCGACCAGCGCGGAACGGAACTCCGGGTCCTCGGGCATCGCCAGCTCGTCCGCCGTTTCCAGCAGCAGGCTGACCCAGCGGCGCCGCTGCTCCTGCGCAAGGTGCCGATTCAAGTGGTGCCGGATCATGTTGGGATGACCGCCGTATCGCTCCGAGTAGGCGGCCGGCCCGCCGAGCACCTCGCCCAGAAACGCGGCAACATGAACGGGGTGGTCATCCCCCATGTGCGCGAAGACCGGCCCGAGCAGCGGGTCCACCTTGACGTGTTCGTAGAAGCGCTGGGTCAGGCGATTCAGTGCGTCGATGCCACCGAGCCATTCGTAGAGCGTGGGGACGTTTGGATTGCGCATGGCAATGAAGCTTTGAGTTGCGGGCTTGGCGATTCTGCCAAAACCCGCCACATCCTGCTCAAGCCACGCGCTAGAGCGAAGTCAAATGGCTCACCAGCTTTTCCGGCGCGGCCAGGAATGGCGAATGACCAGTGTCCATGGAAATAATTCTTTGGCATGGTGTGGCCGTGTACATCCGCTTCTGCAGGCCGGGGGTCACCCCCTTGTCCAGGCTCGTTTCGATATAGATCCGCCGGATGCGGCCATAGCGTTCATCGGAGAGCAGCAAGGGTGTGCCGACCGGCGCGTTGGGCTCAGGCGTCAAGAGCGCTTGCGCCAGTGCCAGGTCTTGCGCCGAACAGTCCGCATACAGCGCCTGCGCAAAAGCGTCCTCCTTGAGCATATGGTGGCCTTGCGCTTCATCCACCACCAGATTCGACACGATCAGCGACTCTGTGTCGCTCAGCGCCATTGGCAACATGGCCTCGCCGTTCGGGATCAGGAAGGCCGCCAGGTAGACCAAGGTCTGTATCTTCTCTGGCCGCTGCTCGGCCGTCTGCGAGATAACGATGCCGCCGCGGCTATGACCCACCAGAATCACCGGCTCCGATTGCGCGTCCAGCACCTTCGCAACGGTGTCCACATAGCTTTGCATGGAGACATCGCGCGCGGCGGTCCAGTCACGGCCGTGCCCCGGCAAATCCACGGCAATGGCCGAGTGCCCTGCCTGTCGCAGCAGCGGGACAACTTTGTGCCAGCACCAGGCGCCATGCCAGGAACCATGAACCAGAACGAAGGTACTCATTGGGCGTCTCCTTCAACAGGTTCCAGGCGCCAGCGTGACCATGCGCGATTACTTGCTCTTGCGCTGCCGGTCGTACTTGCGCCAGTACTGGAACTCGTCCTCGTGGATCTCGATGTCGATCTCGGAAATGCGGGATTGCAGGCGCTCCTGCACATCGGCAACCGCCTTGTTATAGACGATGGGGCCGAGTTCCTCAAGGAAGAAGCCGAGCAGCGCACCGGCAGTGATGTTGCCGATCTTCTCCTCCATGTTTTCCTCGAAGTACCGTTCAATCGAGGCGATGGCTTCCTTGCGCGCTTCCTTGGGAATTTCGATGGCCATTTGCGTCTCTCTCTTGGTCGCTACTCCACCGCGGCAACGAGATCCAGCTCCACCGCTGCGTTCTTGGGCAATTGGTAGACGCCGATCGAGGTCCGGGCATGTGCGCCGGAGGGCCCGAGGACGGCGTGGAACACCTCGGACGCAGCGTCGGCGACTTCGCTTTGCTGCGTGAAGTCCTGCGCTGACTGAACATAGACGCCGACGCGCAGAATGCGCTTCACGTGGTCCAGCGAGCCGACGCTTTGAGACAGCAGGGCCAGTGCACGCATGGCGCAAACCCTTGCCGCCTTCTGCGCGTCGGCAAGGGAAACATCGGCCCCTACACGCCCAGTCACAACAACGGTGTTGCCGACACGGGGGATCTGGCCGCTGACGTAGATTTCATTGCCGTTTCGAACGGTTGAAACATAGTTGCCGCCGATCTTGATCTCGCCTTCGAAGCCATAGCCAAGCGTGGCGGCGACTTCATAGAACTTGGACAGCCTGGTGGGTTCCATCTGGTTTTGCCATGCGTTTGGAGGAATTCCCCGCACTATAGCTTCAGCGCGGGCACAGCGTCGGCACGCCGAAAATCAGCGCCGTTCAGATCGCGACGAGCTGCCGCACCCCGTTGGCTTCCATGTCCTTGCCGGCGCCGCGCGCAATGAATTCGCCGCGCTCCATCACCAGGTAGTCGTCCGCCAGCTCCTGCGCAAAGTCGTAGTACTGCTCCACCAGCAGGATGGCCATGTTGCCGCGGTCGGCCAGCATGCGGATCACGCGGCCAATGTCCTTGATGATGCTGGGCTGGATACCTTCGGTCGGCTCGTCCAGGATCAAAAGCTTGGGCGCGGCTGCCAGCGCGCGCGCGATGGCCAACTGCTGTTGCTGCCCGCCGGACAAGTCGCCGCCGCGCCGGTTCAGCATCTGCTTGAGCACCGGAAACA
>DATILI010000346.1:0-5091 GCA_035476635.1 Burkholderiaceae bacterium
TCGGTCCAAGAAGATTGCCAATGCCGCCAGCATCGTGTGCAGATGGGTGCGGTTGTTGGCCGGAGCACCGGCAATGATGCCGTCGTAGTCGTCAGGGTAGCGCTGGGCCTCCATCAGAGCCTGCTGGCCACCCGTTGAGCAACCCGTGAAGTAGGCTTTGCGCGCCGGCTTGCCGTAGTGGCGCAGCGCCAACTCCTTCGCCAGGATGGCCGCCTCGTGGGTCGCGCGATGGCCGAAGTCCTTGACGACCTCTGGCCGGCCGATGCCCACCAGGAATTCGGCATTGTTCGCGGTTGAAGGCCACATTCCCATGTCAGTGTCGACAGAGACGTAGCCACGCTTCACGCCGGCGCCGAGCGGGCCTAGCTGAATGACTCCTGCTGCACCGCCGTTACCGATGCCCAGCAACTTTCCGTTCCACTTTTCGGGGACAGGTAACCAGACTTCGATCAGGACGTGCGACGCCGGCTCCGGCTTGGCGCGCGCCAGGACACGGCAGAAATCAGGCATCGCCTCGACCTTCTGTTGGCCGGCTCCTGCGATGGTTCCATTCACCGTTCGGGCATTGATGATCTGGGCATTGCCAATCACCGTGCCGGGGAGGAGGTCCGCGCAGGCAGTTGCGGCCTGCGCGCTGCCGGCGATCTTGAGTGCCACGAGAGCCGCGAGACATAGGTTCTGCAGCTTCATGTTGCTAAACGAAAAAGTGACAAGTGGCGGCTCTGGAGATTTGGCTGGCTGCGGACCGGCTGGCAACTCAGATCGTTCCTGAGCGCAGGAACTCGGCCGCGTGATGCGCCCCGCGCGCCGACATCGCCATGTAAGTCAGCGATGGGTTCTGGCAACCACCGGAAGCCATCGCAGCCCCATCGGTGATGAAGAGGTTGGGCACGTCGTGCGCCTGGTTGAACTTATTGAGCACCGAAGTCGCCGGGTCCCGCCCCATGCGCGCCGTGCCCATTTCGTGAATGCCCAAGCCCAGCTTTTTCTCGCCCTTGCTGGCCATCGCGACCGGCACGCCCGCTGCTTGCAGCATCGCCTTGGCATCCTCCAGCATGTGCGCCATCATCTGCTTGTCGTTTTCGCCCACGGTGCAATCAATGTGAACGATCGGCACCCCCCAGCGGTCCACCCGCGTGGGATGGAGCGTCACGCGGTTGTTGGCATCGGGCAGCATCTCGCCGAAGCCAGCCAGCCCGGCCACCCAAGGGCCGGGCTGGCGCAGCCGGGCTTTCAATGCCGTACCGACGCCCGGTTGCGTCGCCCCCCCGAGCTTCCAGCCCATGCGGTAGACGCCCCCTTGAAAGCCGTAGCCGCGCAAAAACGTCGCCGGTTCGGTGACGTTGCGATAGCGCGGAATGTAGAGCCCCGATGGCCGCCGGCCCCGGTAGTACAGGTCCTGGAACCCCGCGTACGGCCCGGCGGCCGAGACGCCCAGGTGATCCATGAGGTACCGCCCCACCGCGCCGGAGCGGTTGGCCAGGCCGTTCGGAAAGGCCTCGGATGTGGAGTTCAGGAGGATCTGCGCAGTGGCGATCGCGGAGGCGCACACGAAGATCACGCGTGCCTCGTAGGTCTTGCCCTCGCGAGTGTTCGCATCGATGACACGGACGCCCGTGGCGCGATTTGTCTTCGGGTCGTACACGATGCTGTGCGCGATCGCGTCAGTGACGATGGTCACGTTGTTCGTGCGCCGGGCAGCGGGAAGCGTGGCGCTCAGGCTGGAGAAGTAGGCGCCGAAGCTGCAGCCGCGTTCGCAGACGGAGCGGTATTGGCACGGGGAGCGTCCGAGCTCTGCATCCTGCGGCCGGCTCGCGGTGAGGTGTGCGCAGCGTCCGGGAATCGGTCTGCGACCCGGGAAGGCCGCTGAAATCTTCTTGGCGAAATCTTCCTCCGCGGGAAGCAGCGCCATCGCGGGCAGGAACTGCCCATCCGGCAGCTGCGCGAGCCCCTCGCTCGATCCGGAAATCCCCGCAAACTTCTCGACGTGGTCGTACCAGGGCGCGAGATCGGCATAGCGGATCGGCCAGTCGGCACCGTGGCCGTCCTTCCCGTTTGCGGCGAAGTCCATCTCGCTCAGGCGGTAGGTCTGCCGGCCCCAGGTGAGCGACCGCCCGCCGAGATGGTAGCCCCGGATCCAATAGAAAGGCCGTTCCGGCGGATGGCTGTAGGGATGTTCGCTGTCCTTCACCCACAGCTGCTTGTTCGCGCTGGACATGGCGTAGCACTTGGACTGCACGGCGTAGTCGCGTTCAAGCTCGTCTTCCGGCACCATGCCCGCATCGGGCAACTTCCAGGGCGGTGTCATGTCCGAGTAGTCGGTGCGGTGTTCCAGGTTCTTGCCGCGCTCGATCACGAGCGTCTTCAAGCCGCGCTCCGCGAGCTCCTTTGCGGCCCAGCCTCCGCTCATGCCTGAGCCGATCACGATTGCATCAAACATCACTTCTCTCTTCGTATCAGCCTGGCTCAGCCCATGCGCGGGTGTCGGCATTTATCTTCACTACAGGCTCCCAGCGGCCCGGCACCGGGTCATAACGCAACTCCTGCGTCGCTCCAACCTCTGAGAGGTAGTAGAGGCGGACGACCAATTCCTTGAACTTGGTGTAGACGATATCGGCACGGACTCGCTCGGCGTCAAACCGCGTGACGACCTCCAGCTGCTGCGCCGGCGCCAGCGCCGGCAGCGGCTTCCCCGCCTGTGCCATGGCCGCATCGTTGAACGCGTCGAGCAAGAGTGTGAATTGCCGCCTGCGCTGCTGCGAAGCCCAGTTGCGCATCAGCGCGTCGATCCCTGCGGGCACACCGGCTCCGATAGCGCCAGGCGTATCGGTGGCCGGAATGATCGTCTCGCATACTGCCTCGAGCACCGCGAAGCGCTCCTTGTCGAAAAAGCGTGGCGCTTCATCGCGCGCCCACAAGTTCGTGGGCAGACTGGCAGCCGCGCCGCCGACGAGGAGCACGGCGCCCGCCATTAGTTCTCGCCGGCTCAGCACCAGCGACACATCTCCATTCATGCTCTGCTCGCTCAAACCTTGTTGGTCAGAAACGCGTAGCTCCGTGCCACGGCGTCGAAGCGGTCGATGAGGAACGGAGGTTCCTGCTCGACGTAGAAGTGACGCACGCCCGCGTCGTGGGCCACTGGAAGGAGTTCCTTCCATGCGATCGTGCCGCTACCCACCTCCGTGGGATCCATCGAACCCCTGAAATTGGGCTTGGTCGAGGGCAGGATGTCCTTGACGTGCATGAGGCGCACCCGTCCGGCATGGCGCCTCAAGAACGCGACCGGATCGATACCGCCGGCGGCGACCCAGCCGGTGTCCACCTCGAAGGAGACCAGCTTCGGGTCGGTCTCCGCAACCAGGATGTCCCAGCCGCTGACGCCGCCGCTCACCGGCGCGAACTCGAAATTGTGGTTGTGGTAGCTCAGATGGATGCCTTCGCGCCGCAGCCATTCGCCATGCTTGTTGAGGAACGCGGCTGTGCGTTTCCAGCTGTCCGCACCGGCGGAAGCGAATGCACGAGTCACGGCCTGCCACAGATCTTCTCCGGGCTCGGGCTTCACCGTCGGAAACAGCGGGACCGGCAGCACGACCTCTGTCGCGCCCAGCGTGCGTAGCTCGGCAGCGAGCTTCGAGGGCTCGAGAGCGAGACTCATGTCTTCCCCCCTCGGCTGCGATTGCAAGTGCACGCTGCCGATAGACAGGCCGGCCTTGTCGGCCGCCGCCTTGACTCGGGCCGCGTCACCCAGCCTCAGGCCAGGGAGCTCCACCGTTTTGTAGCCGATGGCGGCGACCCGCTTCAGTGTGCCCTCCAGGTCCGTACGCGGGGCATCGCCCAGCGTGTAGAGCTGCAGACCGAGCGGCAATCCACGTTCGGCGAAAAACCCCTTGCGGGCGAAGGAGCTGGAGGTCATTGTGGCGGCGAACAGCGCGAACCCTGCCTTGAGCGAGGCCCGGCGAGTCATCGTCATGTCGGCCGCTTCAGAACTTCGCATCCAAGCTCACTCCGATCAGCCGGCGGCTTTCGGGACCGACGAACTGCGCATAGGACTTCGAGTCACCGGCGACGAAGCCGAGCAGGTTGCCAAGACGGTACGTGGGCTGGAACTCATCCGTGAGGTTGCGGGCGTAGAGTGTCACGCCCCAGTTGTCATTCGCCGAGCGGAAGCCCATGCGTGCACCCAGTGTCGTCCGCGCCTCGATATTGCGGATGGGATCCTGCGGGTTGAGCACGCGTTCCGAGGTGTACACGGCATCCGCGCCCACGAAAGCCTTGTAGTCACCGACCTTGAAGGCGTACTCGGCCGCGATAGTGGCCTTGACGCGCGGCACGCCGCCAATCTGCGCCCCCGTCGCATCCTGGGTGCAACCCGCGGGCGAACCCACTGCGCATTCCAGCTTGTACCCAGACCCATACCTGGACTCGATATAGGCCACTCCTCCGTTAACGGTCAATGCCGCGCTGGGTCGGCCGTAGACGTTCATGGAAACGCCGCGATTCGTGGCCTGGGGCGCATTCGAGAACACGAACCCCAGGGTCGACGGGCTGTAGACCTGCGCCTGGAAGTCGTGGATCTTCGTGTCCCATGCGGCGACGTTGATTGCCAACCGGCCGTCGAGGAACAAGTTCTTCAAGCCGACTTCAAGCGTCTTGGGGACCTCGGGGTTGACGATCAGCGGCACGAGCGGGTTGGTCGCATTGTCGTTGACGGCGGGCCCCTTGTAGCCCTGCGCATAGTTCACGTAACCCATGTTGTTACGCGTGAACTCGTACTGCGCACCTACGCGATATGACGCGTACGTATCCGACGTACTGCCGCTCACTGTGGCCAGTGAGGACAGCGGCCCCACGGCGCCGGGGGCGAGCGTAGCCGTTCGCCCTGCGATTGCCTCCTCGCGCCCAATGCGGGCGCCGAGATTCAGCGAGAGCTGCTTGTTCACGCGATAAGTGGCTTGGCCGAAGGCCGCGAGGCTCGTCGTCTCGGCCGTGATCATGTTGCGCTGCCCCAGCTTGAAGGCGCCGGTGTTCAGCACGGGCGAAATCTCCTGCGAGACATCGCCTTTGAAGTAATAGACGCCCGCGACGAAGTTG
>DATILI010000347.1:0-14380 GCA_035476635.1 Burkholderiaceae bacterium
GCGCATCTCGCGGATGACGGACGCGATCTTTTCCGCGAACTGGTTGAACGAAGCCGCGATCTGCGAGATCTCGTCATTGCCGGCCACGGGCAGCCGCTTGCTCAGGTCGCCGCTGCCCGAGCCGATGTCGTCCATCGCATCACGCACCCGGGCCAGGCCCAGCAGCATCGAGCTGATGGCCACCGTCACCGCGATGGCGGCAGCGATCAAGGCCAGCACCAGCACCAGGCCGGCCGTTTGCAGCAACGAGGTGACCGATGCCAGCGCTTCCGCGCGGTTGGCAGCGCTCACCAGCATCCATTCCGTGCCTTCCACCGGCACGGCGCGCAGCAGGTAGCCGGCATCGCCCACCGTCACCGCCGGCATCGCGGCCGCACCATCGGCGGCGCGCGCCAGGGTCGGTGCATCGAGGTCCTTGGAAATGTCGCTGGCGGCCTTGAGCGAGAGCGCAGCATTCGGGTGCGCAATCACCACGCCCTGCTTGTTCACCAAAAAGGCAAAGCCGTTGGGCGTGGGCTTGATGGACTGGATGGTTTTGACCACTTCGTCCATGAACACATCCGAGGCCACAACGCCTTGCGTGGCGCCACCCGACTTCACGGCCAGCGCGAACGTCATCACCAGGCGCTTGGTGGCGGCGTCGGCGTAGGGTGCGGTCACCACCGGCGCGCCGGCGGCTTCGGCCAGCTTGTACCAGGGCCGGGAAGTGGGGTCGTAGTCGGGCGGCAAGGTCTGCGGCGAGGAGAACACGATGCGCTTGTCTGCAAAGCCCACATAGGCCGTGTCCAGCCGGCCCGACTTGGCGGCCTGCTGCAAAAACGGGACGGGGTCTGTTGCCTGCGCCACCGGAACCATCGCGGTGACGATGTCTTTTTGCGTGCGCACCCAGGTGCTGATGGCCGCAGCGTGCGCCCGCGACAGCTCCGTCAAGTCGTTCCCCACCTTGCTCAGGGTCTGGCCGCGTACCGTGAAATAGGTGGCCGCCGTGGAAGCCAACAGCGTGAGCACCACGATGGCGATCGTGATGCCGATCAGGCGGTTCTTGATGGTTGAGAACATGGACCCTCCGCAGAGTTCGTTGCTGTTCGATGGCCTGCGTCCCTACGCCCCGGACCATTCTCAACCGATCGGCACCTGGCTGCAAGGGCGGCCGGGCCGCCACCCTCGCAGGGCCTTGCATTCAAGGCGTCGTCTTGGGCTGGCCGGTCGAATCGATCTTGCCGTCGTTAGGCCCCGGAGGAACTTTCTCACCGATCTTTTCGCCGGTATTGCGCACCGCACCCGCGGCCCGGTTGGCGCCGCGCTTGGTCGCGTCAGTGGCCTTGTTGGCAACGCGCTTCGTGCCTGCGGCGGCGTTCTTGGTCACGCGCTTGGTCTTGTCGACCACACCTTCATCGGCCTTGGCAGCGGACGCGGGCCGGGCGGCAGGATCGGCCGGCGCTTGCGCGTGGGCGCTCAAGCCATAGGCACACAGCGTAATGGCCAGCACGGCCGGGAAGCTTCGCAGCATGGATGATGTCTTCAACGGGTTCTCCTTGAGTTTGGACACAAGCCAGTATGGCGGGGCAAACACGCGTTCTCGCAAACACACGGCTTTGCGCAGGAAAATTGGGCCACGTCCTACAGCATCGCCCGCCGCGGCTGACACGAGATCAGGCCGCCAAGGCTTGCGCCAGCGCCGCATTGAACGCATCGGCGCATTCGTATTGCACCCAGTGCCCGGCGCCGGGGATTTGCCGCAGGCCCCTGAAATCGCCGGTGCCCTGCGGCAGGGCCGCAACCAGGGCTGGCATATAGCCGCGGTACAGCGCGTCTTCCTGCCCGTAGATCGCGTGTACCGGGCAGGCCACGCGGCGCAGGGCTTGCGCCAGCAGGTCGGTATAGGCGAGGCGGCGGCCCGGCATGCGGTCGCGCACGACATTGGCCTTGTGCAAGGCCAAGGTTTCGTCATCGATGCCGTTCGCGTCATGCAGCATCAAGACCGCCAGGTTGTGGCGGTGCGCGGCATCCTGCCTGGCCGGGTCCTTGAAATGGCGCCACCCCTTCAAATCCACCAGGCGCTTGGGCACGACACCCAGGGCCGGTGCGCCCACGATCACCAGCCGCGCCGCGCGCTCGGGATGGTCGGCACAGAGCAAGCCGGCGGCCATGGCGCCAAACGAAAAGCCGACCACGTCGCAGCGCGCATCGCCCAGCAGCAACTGCAGGCCTTCGGCCAGCGGCGCAGGCACGCCATCGGCGTCATGCGACCCGGGCGGCAAGGCCGAATCGCCAAAGCCGGGCAGGTCCGGCACCAGCACCTGACGGCCCGCGTCGACCAGCGCCTGGATATTGCGCAACCAGTGCGTCCAGCTGCCGCTGCCGCCGTGCAGCAGCACCACCGGCGCACCGCTGCCCCAGCTGTGCCAAACAACGCTGCCGCTGCCACATGGGGTGTGCGTTTGCGTGGCGCTCTTCAGCAGCTCATGAATCTGTGGTGGCAGTTCTTGCATGTGTCCTCTTCGGTCCTGGGCAGCATCGTGATGGTAGTTCGGCGCCCTATACTTTGGCGATGAACGAACCAGTACATTCTGCACGCCGAACGGCAGCCAAGAAGAAGGCCGCCGCGGCGCCGGGACGCACCAACGACCCCGAACGGACCATGGCCGGGATCCTCGAAGTAGCGACCGCCGAGTTCTCCGACAAGGGCCTGAGCGGTGCGCGCATCGACGAAATCGCGGCCGCCACGCGCACCAGCAAGCGCATGATCTACTACTACTTCGGCAGCAAGGAAGGCCTGTACATCGCCGTCCTCGAAGATGCCTACCGGCGCATCCGCAGCATCGAGACCGAACTGCACCTGGAAGACCTTGCGCCCGAGGATGCCTTGCGCAAACTCGTTGGCTTCACCTTCGACTACCAGCTGGACAACCCAGACTTCATCCGCCTGGTCATGACCGAGAACATCCATCGCGGCGAGTTCCTGGCGCAGAGCAAGAGCATTCAATCCCTGAACATCCCGGCCATCCACGCGGTGCGCCAGGTCTACGAGCGGGGCCTGGCCAGCGGCGCATTCCGCGCCAGCATCGACCCGATCGACCTGCACATGTCGATCTCGGCCCTGTGCTTTTTCAACGTATCGAACCGCCACACCTTCGCCCTGATCTTCAAGCGCGACCTCGCCACACCCCGCGCCATCAAGGCGCGGCGCGACAGCATCGTCGAGATGATCGTGCGCTTCGTGCGCAAGTAGTGCTGCGCGAGGCGTCTACCTTCGCGACCTGGACTTCGCCGCTTTCCCAGCAAACAGGTCTTCGCACAATCCGCGAAGCCAGCGGTTGGCCGGATCCTGGTGGAAGCGCGCATGCCAGTGCTGCTTGACCGTGAAGGGCGGGACCGGCACCGGGCAGTCGAACACCTTCAGCTCGCCGGCGCGCGCCAGCGTCTCGCCGATGTGGCGCGGTACCGTGGCAATCAGGTCCGTCGTCGACACGATGGCGGCCAGGCCCAGGAAGCCCGGAAGCTCGAGCAGGATGCGGCGCTCCACGCGATGCCGCAAGAGAGCCGCCTCCAACAACTGAACGCCGGTGCCACCGACGATGCCGACGTGCGCCTCTGCCTTGTAGTCGCGCAGGCCGACGCCCTTGCCGCCGATGCGCGGATGGCGCGCATTGATCAGGCACACCCAGTCCTGCGGATACAGCACCTGCTGATAAAAGCCTGACTCCAGCCAAGGCACCAAGCCGATGGCCAGATCGGCCTGGCCGGATTGCAGCGCTTGCGCGCTCTGCTCGTCAATACGTGCCGCTTCCAATCGCACACCCGGCGCCACGGCGCGCACGTGCGCCAGCAATTGGGGGAGCAGCGTGACGTGGCTGGCGTCCGTCATGCAGATGCGAAAGCGGCGCGTGGCACTGGATGGGTCGAAGTCCTCCGCAGGCGCGGCCAGACGTCGCAACGAAACCAGCGCTTCGCGCGCCGGCACGATCAGCTCCTGCGCGCGCGGAGTGGCCTGCATGCCGGTGGCCGTTCGCACGAAAAGCTCATCGCCCAATTGCTTGCGCAGCCGGCCAAGCCAGTTGCTCACGGTCGGCTGACTTTGGCCGAGTTGTTCGGCGGCGCGCGTCACGCTGTTCGTGCTGTAGAGCAAGTCGAAGAGGCGCAGCAGCTTGACGCTGAGCAGGGCGGTTCCGCCGTCGGTTTCGTTGTCGAATTCCATTTCAAAACGAAATGTAGACCATTTCACCCATGTCATGGACGAAATGAAGGTCGAAACCTATCGTTGCGGCATTCCAACGGAGACACGCATGAAGATCTACTTTCTGGGCGCCGGTGCACTGGGTTGCGCCATTGGCGGCACACTGGCCGCTGCGGGCTCCGAAGTCACGCTGATCGACCCCTTCAAGGAGCACGTCGACGCGATCGGCCGCGATGGCCTGCGCATGCGGGACGGCGACACGGAGCGTGTCGTCAAGGTTCGGGCGGCGCAAGACGGCAGCGGCCTGGAACCCGCCGATCTGGTGATCGTGCTGGTCAAATCCTTCCACACGCGTTCGGCCATCGAAGGCGCCAAGGGCATCGTCGGGCCCGGCACGGCTGTCATGTCGCTGCAAAACGGCATGGGCCACGAAGAGATCCTGGCAGAGGTGGTGGGCCGCGAGCGCGTGCTGGCCGGCAAGACCTATGTGGGTGGCGTGCTGCTCGGCCCCGGCCACGTCATTGCCGCCACACGAGGCAAGCGCACGGTCATCGGTGAGCTCGACGGCGCGATCAGCGAACGCGCCAGGGCAATCGCCGCCGAGTTCGAGCGCGCCGAACTGCCCTGCGAGGTCAGCGACAACATCATGGGCGTGATGTGGGACAAGCTCCTCATCAACGTCTGCACGGGCGCGTTGAGCGGCATCACGGGACAGGTGTACGGCAGCCTCTACGCGGTGCCGGAGATCGAAGCCACGGCCATCGCCGCAGTCGCCGAAGCCATGGCAGTGGCCAGGGCCAGCGGCGTCACCTTGTCGATCGAGGCGCCGCGCGACGCGTGGCTGATGGCCGCCGAAGGCCTGCCGTACGAATTCAAAACCTCGATGCTGCAGAGCCTGGAGAAGGGGTCGATCACCGAAATCGACTTCATCAACGGCTCGGTGGTGCGCAATGGCCGGAAATACAACGTGCCGACGCCGGTCAACCAGACGCTGGTCGCTGCGATCAAGGGCATCGAGCGCCGCATGGAGGCGAAATGAGCGTCGCACCGAGAGCCTATGTCGAGCATGTCGCGATCTGGGTGAGGGACATCCACTGGCACATCAAATTCTTCCACGACGTATGCGGTATGACCATGCGCGAGGTGCAAGGCACGGCGGAGGAGCCGATCCAGTACTGGACGCTGGGCGGCATGCAGTTCATGGCCAAGCCTGACTACGCAGGTTCCGAGGGCCGCCTCGGTCACCTCGGCGTGATGTGCGAGGACCTCGAGGCCGCGCTCGTCGCAGCGCAGGCCTTTGGCGCCACCGAAATGCCGCAGGGCCGCAACTGGCTGCGCCTGCCCGACGGCCTCGCGGTCGAATTCATCCAGGCCAGTGCCGGCGCGGTCGCACAGGCCCTTTCCGTCGATCCCCGCGCCTGAACAACCGATCCAACAAAGACACAGCATGACCACCATCGAAGACAAGTATTGGGATGACGCCATCGTCGGCGAAGAGTGCACGAGCCCGCCCTACGAAGTGACCGAGGCCCGCGTGATGGCCTACGCGGACCTGACCGGCGACCACACGCCCGTGCACACCGATGAAGCCTACGCCCGCACCACGCCCTTCGGCACGCGCGTCGCGCATGGCCTGTTCGGCCTGTCGATCGCCGATGGGCTCAAGACGAGGAGCGACATGCGCTTCCTGCCCGGCATGTCGCTCGGCTGGGAATGGAGCTTCGCCGGGCCGATCAAGCTCGGCGACACCGTGCGCGTGAGGTTCCACGTCGGCGCCAAGCGCGAATCCAAGAGCCGCCCGGGCTGGGGCATCCTGGTTCTGCCTTCGGAGCTGATCAACCAACGCGACGAAGTGGTGCAAAAGGGCGAGCACCGCGTGATGGTGCCGCGGAGGCCGTCATGAGCGCGCAGCAAGAGTTGCCGCTGGCTGGCCTACGCGTCGTCGACTACAGCCACTTTCTGGCCGGTCCCTATGTCGGCCGCTGCCTGGCGGCGCTCGGGGCCGAAGTCATCAAGGTCGAGCGACCCGGCACCGGCGACGCCGGCCGCCAGCACGCCTGGTTCGTCGGCGACCACAGCGGCTACTTCCTGCAGCAGAACATGGGCAAGAAGGGGCTGTGCGTCAACACCAAGGATCCGCGCGGCAACGCGCTGATGCAGAAGCTGGTCGACAGCGCCGACGTGTTCGTCGAGAACTACCGCCCCGGGGCGCTGCAGAAACTAGGCCTGGGCTATGCAGAGCTGGCGACACGCAACCCCGGGCTGGTGTACTGCTCGATCTCGGCCTACGGCCACACCGGCCCCGATTCGCACCGCGCCGGCTTCGGCCTGATCGCCGAAGCCAGAAGCGGCATCATGCAGATGGTCGGCAACCCGGGCGAGGCGCCACCGCTGCTGCGCATCTCGCTCGGCGACATGTACACCGGCATTCACGCGGTGGCCGCGATCAATGCTGCGCTATTCGGCCGCGTGAAGTCGGGCAAGGGCCAGCACATCGACATGGCGCTGTACGACACCCTGGTGTCGATGCACGAGTATGCGGTGCAGTGCTACACGCTCTCGGGCGGCAAGGAAGTGCCGGTGCAGACGGGCCACGACATGCCCAACTCGACGCTGTACGGGGTGTTCCGTGCGCAGGACGGCGACCTGGTGATCGCCGCGCAGGTCGACGACGCCTGGAAGCGCTTTTCCGCGCTGGTCGCCGAGTCCGGGGGCCCGGCCGACTTCGGCCGCGACACGCGCTATCACAGCTCGGCCGGCCGCAACGCGAATCGACTGGAGATTCTGCCGCTCGTTCGGGCATGGGTCGCATCGCGCCCGGTGGCGGAGGTCTTGAAGCTGCTCGACGCAATCGACGTGCCCTGCGCCAAGGTGCAGCGCATCGACGAAGTGCTGGCCGATCCGCAGATCCAGGCGCGCGGCATGGTGCTGGAGCAGCAGCATCCTGCGCTGGGCACGATCCGCTTGCCCAACCTGCCGTTTTGCTTCTCGGGCTACGACACCACGCAGGCACAGGTCGCTCCCGATCTCGGTCAGCACAACGCCGACATCGCCGCCGCCCTGGGCTTCAGCGATGCACAGATCGCCGACATGCAGGCCGACGGCGTGCTCTACAGCAAGTGAAGGGGACGAACGTCATGACCGACCGCTATGCCGTCATCGGCAACCCCATCGGGCACACCAAGTCGCCCATGATCCACGGCAGCTTTGCGCAGGCCACCGACCAGGACATCGACTACAGCGCGATCGAAAGCCCACTCGATGGCTTCGCCCGCGCCGTCCATGCGTTTCGCGACGCCGGCGGCCACGGCATGAACGTCACCGCGCCGTTCAAGCTGCAGGCCTTCGCACTGGCAACCGACAAACTTGAGCGGGCCGAACTGGCCGGCGCCGCCAATGCGCTGAAGTTCGAGGGTGACCGCATCCTGGCTGACAACTTCGACGGCGTTGGCCTGGTCAACGACATCACGCGCAACCTCCGCGTCCCGATGAAGGACGCGCGCGTGCTGCTGCTCGGCGCTGGCGGCGCTGCGCGCGGTGCGCTGCTGCCGTTCCTGGCGCAGCAGCCGGTGGAGCTCGTCGTGGCGAATCGTACGGTGGCGACCGCCAAGGCGCTGGCGGACAAATTCGCATCGCATGGCCGTGTGATCGCGTCAGGCTACGGCGACCTTCCCGGCCAGCGCTTCGACATCGTCGTCAACGCGACCTCCGCCAGCCTGAGGGCCGAGCTGCCGCCAGTGCCTGCCGACGTTTTGAAGGACGCGACGCTGGCGTACGAGCTCGTCTACGGCAATGGCCTCACGCCGTTCCTGCGCCTGGCGCGGAACGCCGGTGTGCCGCAACTTGCCGACGGCGTCGGCATGCTGGTCGAGCAGGCGGCCGAGGCCTTCGCTTGGTGGCGCGGCGTGCACCCCGGCACCCGCGCCCTCATCGAGCGCATGACGATCCCGCTGGTCTGATGGAACACGAGACACCATGAAGATCCTCATGCTGCACGGCATCAACCACAACATGTTCGGCAAGCGCGATCCGGTGCAGTACGGCACCTTCACGCTAGCCGAGATCGATGCGCAACTCCAGACGCTCGGCCGCGACCTAGGCGCCGAAGTCGAGAGCTTCCAGACCAACAGCGAAGCTGCGATGTGCGAGCGCATCCACCAAGCCTTCACCGATGGCGCGGACGCAGTGCTGATCAACGCAGGCGCGTGGACGCACTACAGCTACGGCATTCGCGACGCATTGGCGATCCTGACGGTGCCCGTGGTCGAACTGCACATGTCCAACATCCATGCACGCGAAACCTTTCGCCACCACTCGGTGTTCGCCGAAATCGTCAAGGGCCAGATCTGCGGGTTTGGTGTCGACAGCTATTTGCTAGCGCTGCGCGCGGCGGTGTCCGCCTCCCAGCACCAGGGTAACTACCAATTCAAATAAAACTAACCAGTTCGTACATTTAGGGCACTGATGACAATTTCCCGAGCATCAGAAACCACCCCGGCTCGGACCGTGAGGAGACAAAGTGAAAATCTTGATCGACCGCTACTGCCGGCTGCTCGACGGCCTGAGTGCATTTTTTCTGGCCATCATGGTGGTGCTGGTGTTCGGCAACGTCGTGTTGCGCTACGCCTTCAATTCCGGCATCACGGTGTCCGAGGAGGTCTCGCGCTGGCTGTTCGTCTGGCTCACCTTTCTGGGCGCCATCGTCGCCATCAAGGAGCACGGCCACCTGGGCACCGACATGCTGGTGTCGCGCCTGCCGGTTTGGGGCAAGAAGCTCTGCCTGGTGCTCGGCCAGGTGCTGATGCTCTACCTCACGTGGCTGTTTTTCTCCGGCAGCCTGGCGCAGGCGCGCATCAACTTCGACGTGCAAGCCCCTGTCACGGGCGCCTCCGTGGCCATCTTCTACGGCGCGGGCGTGGTGTTCGCCACCTCGGCCGGTCTGCTGCTGCTGGTCGAACTGTGGCGCACGCTCACCGGACAGATCGGCGACGACGAACTGGTCATGGTCAAGGAGTCCGAAGAGCAGGCGGAACTCGAAGCGCTGCAGGCCGAACTGGCCCGTGAAAACGCTGCCTCCAGCCCGGCACAAAAAGGAAACAAGCCATGACCGTCGCCATCTTTCTCGGCGCCCTGCTCGGCGCGATGGCGCTCGGCATCCCGATCGCCTATGCCCTGCTGGCCAGCGGTGCCGCCCTGATGTGGCACCTCGATTTGTTCGACGCGCAGATCCTGGCGCAAAACGTGATCAATGGCGCCGACAGCTTTCCGCTTCTGGCCGTGCCGTTCTTCATGCTGGCGGGCGAGATCATGAACGTCGGCGGCCTGTCGCGGCGCATCGTGAACTTCGCGATGGCGCTGGTCGGCCACGTCAAGGGCGGGCTCGGCTATGTGGCCATCATGGCCGCCTGCCTGCTGTCGGCCTTGTCCGGCTCGGCGGTGGCCGATGCCGCGGCGCTCACGGCGCTGTTGCTGCCGATGATGGTCCAGGCCGGCCACGACAAGGCCCGCTCCGGCGGCCTGATCGCCGCGTCGGGCGTCATCGGCCCCGTCATCCCGCCCAGCATCGGCTTCGTGATCTTCGGCGTTGCGGCCAATGTGTCGATCAGCAAGCTGTTCATCGCCGGCATCGTGCCGGGGCTGCTGATCGGCGCGGCGCTGGCGACAACCTGGTGGTGGCTGAGCCGCCGGGAAAAGATCTCGACGCCGCCAGCCAAGTCGCGCGCCGAGGTATTGAAGGCCGCGCGCGAATCGGTGTGGGCGCTGATGCTGCCGGTCATCATTCTGGTGGGCCTGCGCATGGGCGTGTTCACGCCGACGGAAGCCGCCGTGGTTGCAGCCGTCTACGCCTTGTTCGTGGCGGCCGTGGTCTACCGCGAGCTGCCGCTGCGCAGTCTCTATCCGATCTTCGTCACCGCCGCCAAGACCACCTCCATCATCATGTTCCTGGTGGCGGCGGCCATGGTGTCGTCCTGGCTGATCACGGTGGCCGATCTGCCGAGCAAGGTGATTGCGCTGCTGCAGCCCTTCATGGGCAACCAGACGCTGCTGCTGATCGCCATCATGGTGCTGGTCATGGTGGTGGGCACGGCGATGGACATGACGCCCACCATCCTGATCATGACGCCGGTGCTGATGCCGGTGATCAAGGCCGCGGGGATCGACCCGATCTACTTCGGCGTGCTGTTCATCATCAACAACTCCATCGGGCTGATCACGCCGCCGGTGGGCACGGTGCTCAACGTCGTGGCCGGCGTCGGGCGCATGAAGATGGACGAAGTCACCCGCGGCGTGCTGCCCTTCATGGCGGCGGAGTTTGTCGTCATGTTCCTGATGGTGCTGTTCCCGCAGATCGTGATGGTTCCGCTGCGCTGGTTCTATTGAAGATTTCCCAGGTCGCGTCCTGACGCGTTATTCGTTGTTCTTGTATTTACTTAAGGAGACACTCATGAAACGCTTGATGCTCAAATCCCTGATCGCCCTGGCGGTGGTCGCTTCAACCGGTCTGGCCATGGCGCAAGACATCAAGGAACGCAATATCAAGTTCGCGTTCCAGAACCAGAAGGGGCACCCGCAGGAGATGGGCGCGCAAAAGTTCGCGGAACTCGTCGCGGCCAAGTCCGGCAACAAGATGCAGGTCAAGCTGTTCCCCGGCGGCACGCTGGGTGGCGACCTGCAGACGGTCTCCGCGCTGCAAGGCGGCACGGTGGAAATGACCGTGCTCAACTCCGGCATCCTGAGCGCACAGGTCAAGGAATTCGCGATCTACGACTTCCCCTTCCTGTTTGCCAACCCCAAGGAAGCGGACGAGGTGACCGACGGCGCCTTCGGCAAGAACATGCACACCAAGCTCAGCGACAAAGGCCTGGTCGGCCTGGCGTACTGGGAACTGGGCTTTCGCAACCTGACCAACAGCAAGCGCCCCATCAGCAAGGTCGAGGACATCGCGGGCCTGAAGATCCGCGTAATCCAGTCGCCAATCTACATCGACATGTTCAATGCGCTGGGCGCCAACGCCACGCCGATGCCGTTCCCCGAGGTCTATCCCGCGCTGGAGCAAAAGGCCATCGACGGCCAGGAAAATCCTTACTCCACCATCCTGGCTTCCAAGTTCCCCGAGGTGCAAAAACACCTGGCTATCACGCGCCACGTGTACAACCCGCAGTCGGTGCTGATGAGCAAGAAATTCTGGGAGGCTTTAAGCGCCGCGGAGAAAAAAGTCATCAGCGATGCTGTCGCCGAAGCCACCGCCTACCAGCGCGGCGCATCGCGCAGCAAGGCCGATGAGGCGCTGGCCGACCTGAAGAAGGCCGGCATGCAAGTGACCGAGTTCAGCCCGGCAGAGGTCGCCAAGCTGCGCGACAAGGTCAAGCCGGTGATCGACAAGCACGCCGCGGCCGTGGGCGAGGCCACGGTCAAGGAGCTCACCGCCGAGCTGGCCAAGCTGCGCAAGTAAGCACAGAGGCACCGCTTCCAACCGAGAGGAGTCCCCACCATGAACGCCACGGTCGCTGACCCGGCGCCGGCCGCCCCCAAGGTGCTGATCGGCCTGATCGGCGCCGGCATCCAGAAGTCGCTGTCGCCCGCGATGCACGAGGAGGAGGCGCGGCACCACGGCCTGCGCCTGCACTACCAGCTGATGGACCTGGACACCAGGGGTGTCGGGGTCGAGGCGCTGCCGGGGCTGCTCGACGCCATCCGCACCATCGGCTTTGCCGGCTTCAACGTCACCTTCCCCTGCAAGCAGGCCATCATCCCGCTGCTGGACGATCTGTCGGACGAGGCCCGTGCCATGGGCGCGGTCAACACCGTGGTGCATCGCGACGGCCGGCTGGTCGGCCACAACACCGATGGCTCGGGCTGGAGCTGGGGCTTTCGGCGCGCGCTGCCGCATGCCGACCTGGGCTGCGTAGTGTTGCTGGGTGCCGGCGGTGCCGGCTCGGCGATCGCGCATGCGGTGCTGCGCCTGGGCGCGCTGCGGCTCATCGTGGTCGACAGCGACGCCGCGCGTGCCGCCGCGCTGGCCGCCGACCTGAACCGCCTGTACGGCGGCACGCGCGTGGAATCCAGCGCCGACATTGCCGCGGCCCTGGCCCCTGCCAGCGGGCTGATCCACGCCACGCCCACGGGCATGGACAAGCTGCCCGGCCTGCCGCTGCCGGAACATTTGCTGCGGCCGGCACTGTGGGTGTCGGAGATTGTCTACTTCCCGCTGGAGACGGCGCTGCTCAAGGCGGCGCGCCGCGCCGGCTGCGCCACGGTCGATGGCGGCAACATGGCCGTGGGCCAGGCCTTTGGCGCATTCAAGCTGTTCACCGGCATCGACCCCTACGCCTCGCGCATGGACGCGCATTTCCGGCGCCTGGTGGCGCAACGCGCTGGCTAGAAAAAGCCTAAAAAGTCGCCAAGGCGGCAATGGCCAGTGCGTAGCCCTGCACGCCAAACCCCGCCATGACGGCCTTGGCCGCCGGCGAGATATAGGAGTGGTGCCTAAAGGCTTCGCGCGCGTGCACATTGCTGATGTGCAGCTCGATCAGCGGGATGCCGGTGCCCTTGATCGCATCGTGCAGCGCTATGCTGGTGTGCGTGTAGGCACCGGCGTTCAGGATCACGCCGGCCAGCGTACCCACCGCATGCGCCCTTGCTGCTTCGTGAATCCAGTCGACCAGCGCGCCTTCATGGTTGCTCTGGCGAAAGTCCAGCGCAAAGCCGTGGCTGGCGCAGGCCTTGGCGCAGAGCTGCTCCACATCGGCCAGCGTGGACGAGCCATAGACAGCCGGCTCGCGCGTGCCGAGCAGGTTCAGGTTGGGGCCATTGAGAATGAGGGCGGTCTTCATAGGGTTTCCAGGAATTCGGTGATCAACTTGGCAAACGCCGCGGGCTGCTCGACGGCGCTCAGGTGTGCCGCCTCCAGCGTGCGCAACTGTGCGCCGGGAATGGCATCCACCATGGCTTGCGACATGGCCACGGGCGTGGCTTCGTCGCGCTTGCCGGCAATCACCAGCGCCGGGCAGCGCAGCAAGGGATTGCTCGCACGGAAATCAATGCCGGCGACAGCCCCGCAGCTGGCGGCGTAGGCCTTGGCATCCATCGCCTCCAGGCGTGTGCGCAGCGCGGCTACGCGGGCCGCCCCGCCACCGGCGACATCGGCGCGGTACTCCGGGGTGAACCAGCGCTGCAACGCGCCATCGGCGATCGCTGCCACGCCCTGGCCAAGCACCGTCTGCACGCGGGCCTGCCACATGGCCTGGGCGGCTTCGTCATAGTAGCTGGCCGAGTTGGCGATGACTATGCTTTTCACCAGTTGCGGATGGCGCGCGGCCAGCGCTTGCGCCGTCATGCCGCCCAGCGAGAGCCCGACAAAATGCACCGGCCCGTCGACCTCGCGCCGGATCAGCGTTGCGGCATCGTCGGCCAGCATGTCGATGCTGTACGGCCCAGGCACCACTTCCGATTTCCCGTGGCCGCGGTGGTCATAGCGCAGCACGGTGCAGCGCGACCGCAGCGCGTCGGCCACGCCGTCCCACATGCCAAGGTCGCAACCCAGCGCATGGCTGAGCACAACCACCGGCCCCTGGCCCTCTTTGATGAAATTCAAGTGCGGCATTCCCGCTCCTTCAGTGTTGTTGAAATCAAGTGCGTATCGCGTGCGTGAATTGTGCCTTCAGAAGACACGTTCGGGGTGGCAAAGGCGCGTGCGGGCAGGCGGCCGCGGCGCTTTCGCGAGGCGGTCGCTGCGCGACTTCCCTGCGATGCTCGATCACGTGGCCCGTCGCAAAACTCACTGCGTGCGCGTTGCGCACTCCGTTCAAACAGTTGCGACGAGTCAGATGACGAAGCGCGCTGCGCGCGCGGCCACGCGCTCTGCGCTTCTCGGCGCCTCGCAAAGGCGCGCCGCAGCCGCCTGCCCGCACGCGCCTTTGCAGTGACGGTTGTTGTTGTTCGGCGAGAACGCCCCCCGGCCTCAACCTCGCCGCCAGCGGGTACCGCCTGTCGCGAACGCACGCAGAGCCTTCAACCGAACCTCTTCGGGGCTGCTTCACCTAGTGCCCCAAGTACTGGTAAAGCTCGCGGCGCAGGCGCAGGAACTCCGGGTGCTCCTTGGTCGCGAGTTGGTTGCGTGGCTGCGCGAGCGGCACTTCGATCATCGCGGCCAGGCTGGGCTGGCCCGCGTCGCCGGCGATGTTGCGCAGCGCAATCACCCGG
>DATILI010000348.1:0-7033 GCA_035476635.1 Burkholderiaceae bacterium
ATGGTGCAGTCGTCGCACAGCGCGCGGATTTCTTCGGTGCCGTCGGTGCCGATCAATTCGCCCTCGGCAAAGACCTCGAAGCCGACCAGCGGGCGCACAAAGCGGAATTCCTGGGTCTTGATGACCCAGGTCTGCAGCAAGTTATAGCGCCGCTGCGGCTCGGGCGGCGGCGCGGCGGCCGGCCGATCGACGAGGCCGAAATGGGCCAGGAAATCCTGGGCCACGGCAATCGCCAGGTCGCTTGAAGCACGCAGGAAATGCTGACCGCACTCCACCACCAAGGCAACGCCGGCGCTGCCGGACTCCCCGTGACGGCCGTGCTGGATCAACGGGGTACCCGAGCCCAATCCGTCGGGCATGACCAGGTGCACGCTCGGGCGGCCAAGGGCCAATGCCGCGGCACCATTGCGTTCGAATGCGGGGTAGACCCAGAATGGGGTCACGTCCTGGCTGGTGGAGTGGATGTCCAGAATATGGTCGGCCGCCGCCACGACAGGCCGTAGCGCGCGGGCGCGGCGCAGCTCAGGGCTGTCTTGCGCGCCTTCCAGCGACTCGGGGGACCAGATGCGGTTGAGGTTGTGTACCAGTTGGCGGCTGTCGAACGGCCGGGATGGGTCAAAGCTCTCGTAGGCCTGCACATTGGCAAAGCTCACGGTGAGCGTGCCGATTTGCGGGCGCACGCCGGTATCGAGCAAGTGGGTGGCGGCAACCATGCCGCAAAACTCGTTGCCGTGAGTCAGTGCGTTGATCAGCACATGGGGCCCGGGCCTGCCGGATTCGAAGCGGTGCACGTAGTCGATGCCGACATTGCCCTTGCGGTAGGCAGACAAGTCGCGAGGCAGCACTTCGAAGACGGGCGTGGGCAGTGTCGTCATGGATCACCTTGGTGGAAACCCCCAAGCGTAGCCGATCACGGACGGCGATTGGGCGCCCCGCTGCCCCAGCGCCCGGTTGGCTCAGCGCCGTGCCGGTGCCGGCCCCGGCCGTCCCGCGATGTGGCGGAACATGATGCGGCCCTTGGTCAGGTCATAAGGCGAGAGTTCCAGCGACACGTTGTCGCCGGCAATGATGCGGATGTGGTGCTTGCGCATCTTGCCGCCGGTGTAGGCGATCAACTCGTGCCCGTTGTCCAGCGTCACGCGAAAGCGCGAGTCCGGTAGCACTTCGGACACACGTCCGCGCATTTCGATCAGTTCTTCTTTGGCCATGGTGTTTACTCCTTAAACGGGAATGGCGGCGCCGTGGCGCTGGCCGATCCATTGCTTGCCTTCGGCGCAAGCGTACTCGGCGGCGCCCAGTTTGTCGCGGAACAGGCGGGTCAGGCGCAGTATGCGGTCGTGCGTGCCGCTGCCGGAGCCAGAGCGGATGGAGACCGAGCTGGCCCACCAGCCGTTTTCCAGCAGTTTGGGAAGGGGCGAGATCAGGTACTTGCCCACGGTGATGTTCTTGTCTGAATAGTTCATGAATAGCTCAATGTGCTTCGCCGCAGCAGGCTTGGCGCCGCCACGGGTGATTGTTGTCGGAAACATAAGTCCGGCTAGCCAAGGCGCCGGTGCTTGCAAATCTGGCGGCATGCTCCTCGCGCAGAGGGCCGGATTTGCGTCTTGGTAACGAGCCCGCCCCGCAGGGGTCAGGCGCAAGGCCGTTTTTAGGGCCACCTGCGATTGTACTACCTTGTTCTTCAAACTGAAGACTGGGCCGGTGCATGCCCCTTCCATGGAGCATGTCGAGCGCCCTGCCCCAGGATACCCACCAGCGCTTCCTTGATCCACTGGATGCCCGCATCGCCGCTGGCGCGTGCGTCCCAGCACAGCAGCGCCTGATAAGTGGGTAGCGCAAACGGCAGGGGCTGGATGCGCAGTTTTTCCGCGTGGGCCTGGGCAACGCGAAATCCCAGCACGGCTGCATGGTCGCTGTGCTGCAGCTGGTGGACGATCTGGCCGAAACTCGTGACCGCAAACTGGGCCAGCCGCTGGCGCCCCGCGCGCGCAAGGATGTCGTCGATGGTGTCGTCCAGGATCGAGGAGCCGTAGCCCAGGAAGATCTGCGGAATCTCGCAGAACAGGTCCAGGGTGACCGGCTCGCCAGCGCGCGGATGGTCGACGCGCATCGCGTAGACATACCGGTCTTCGTACAGCGTGACGCACTCCATGTCGCGCGGCCGCTTGATACGCGCGATCACCGCCAGGTCCAGATCCCTTTTTTGCAAACGCTCTGGAATGGACCAGGTGCCGGGGGGCTCCCAGACGATGCGGATGCCCGAGCCCGCAGCCGCGAGCAGACGGCCCAATTCAGGCAGGATGCCGCGGCTGGCATGGTCCGAGCCGGCAATGCGGAAGATCCGGCTGGAGGTTGCGGGGTCGAATGGCTGTTCGGATTCGAGCAGCGCGGCGATGTCGTCCAGCACCTTTTCGATCGGAGGCGCCAGCGCCAAGGCACGAGGCGTCGGCGTCACGCCATGCGCGGTGCGGCTGAAAAGCGGGTCGTCGAAGGTCTCCCGCAGCCGACTCAGCGACGCGCTCACCGCAGGCTGGCTTAAAAACAATCTGGCCGCGGCACGTGAAACGCTGCGCTCGCGCATCAGCGCATCGAAGGTGCGCAGCATGCCGATGTCCAGGCTGCGGATATCACGCGGATTCATATCTCATATCCAAACATTCGAATTGTGCTGCGCGTGGCGCCAGAGGCATCATGCAAAGGATTGAACAACTACTGAGACAACCCATGAACGCTCGCAGGAGAACCTTCGTCGGCGGCCTTGCCGCCCTGGCCAGCGCGCCCCTCCTGGCCCAGCCCACGCAGCCCTTTCCGAACAAGGTCATCCGCATTGTGCCCTTCGGCACTGGCGGCGGGCCGATCGACACACTGGCACGCGTGTACGCCGAGAAACTGCAACAGCGCTGGGGCCAATCGGTGATCGTGGATGCCAAGCCCGGCGCCAGCGGCATCATCGCTGCCGATTTCGTCGCCAAGTCGCTGCCCGACGGGCACACCGTGATGTTCACGCTACCGCTGACGCATGTGAACAACGCCATCCTGCAGCCCAAGCTCCCCTATGACCCGGTGAAAGACTTCAGCCCGCTCTCGCAGTTGGCCACGGGCGGGCCGATGCTGGTGGCACGCGCCAATGCGCCTTTCAACGATCTCAAGGAGTTCGTCGAGTTCGCCCGGAAGAGCCCCAAGCCCCTGAACTACGGCACCTGGGGCAATGGCTCCACCGCGCACCTTTTCGGCGAACTGCTCAAACGGCAGACCGGCGCAAACCTTGTGCATGTGGCCTACAAGGCCGAAGCCGCGGCCCACAACGACCTGTTCGGCGAGGTGCTGGACTTTGCCTGGGCCAACCCATCCACGGCGCGGGCACAGACCCAGGGCGGCAAGATGAAGGCGCTGGGCATTGCCGGCACGCGCCGTGTCTCCACCATGCCCAATGTGACCACGTTCAACGAACAGGGCTTTCAAGGCTTTGACATTGACAGCTGGATTGGCGTGTATGCGCCGGCCAGGACGCCAGCGGTCATCGTGGAGGCCTGGACTGCCGCCCTGCGCGAAATCACACGCATGCCCGAGGTGTCGGCGCGCCTGACGGCCTATGGCTTCGAGCCGCTGGGTAATACACCGACGCAATTCATGGACCTGTACCGGGCCGACTACCCACGCATGGCCGAATTGATCAAGGCGGCCGGCGTGACGGCCGAGTAGCGCGCCGCATCTGCAGCGCAAACATCATCAAGAGCGAACCCCCATGAACGACACCACAGCCGAAACCCGGGCGCGCGTCATCCCCATCGCGCTGGATACCGGCACGGCCTATGGCCGCCCCGTGCCTACCTACAAAAAGAACCTGACGGAAGTGGCCCCTGGCACGCCCATGGGCGAGTTGCTGCGCCGCTACTGGCACCCCGTGGGCATGGCGCACGATGCCACCGACACACCGCGCAAAGTCCGTGTACTCGGTGAAGACCTGATCCTGTTTCGGGACAAGACAGGCCGGCCCGGCCTGGTGCACCCGCACTGCGCGCACCGCGGCGCATCGCTTTACTACGGCAAGGTGGACGAACGCGGCATCCGCTGCTGCTACCACGGCTGGCTGTTCGACGTGCAGGGCCATTGCGTGGAGCAGCCTTGCGAACCTGGCGGCGGCCGTGCGCGCGACAGGGTGCGCCTGCCCTGGTACCCGGTACAGGAGCTGTATGGCCTTGTCTGGGCCTACATGGGCCCGCCCGACAAAAAGCCGGTCCTTCCCCGCTACGAGTGCCTGGAAACGCTGGAAGAAGGCGAGTTCCTCGAAGCCGACGACAACAGCATCGGCGGCGGCGGCCCGCAGATCATTCCCTGCAACTGGTTGCAGCACTATGAGAACCTGGTCGACCCGTTCCACGTGGTCATCCTGCACGCCTCATTCAGCGGCACCCAGTTTGTGGAGCAGATGGCCGTGATGCCCGAGGTCACCTGGGACTTGGCCAATCACAGCGTGCGCACCATTTCCATCCGCAAACTCGAGGGCGGCAAGACACTGCGCCGCATCAGCGAAGCCGGCCTTCCCACCTTGCGCGTGATACCGAGCCCGCGCATCGGCCGCCACGGCATGGTGGAGTCGCTCGGCTGGATACTGCCGATCGACGACCACAGCTTTCGCATCTACGTGGTGGGCCGCGTACGCGAACAAGGCGAGCTCTCCAGGATGCGCTCGCGCCTGAATGGCAAGCTCTGGGAAGAACTCACCGAAGAAGAACACCGCCAGTTCCCCGGCGACTATGAAGCGCAGGTCAGCCAGGGTGCGATTGCTTCGCACTCCGAAGAGCACCTGGCCACCAGCGACCGCGGCATCGCGCTGCTGCGCCGGTTGCTGCGACAGCAACTCGACGCCATAGGGGAAGGAAAGGACCCGGCCGGCGTGCACTTCGACCCCGATGCACCGCCTGTGCACTTTTCTGCCGGCAATTTCCTGGAAGACTGACGCCTCCTGCCTGCAGGGCGTGTACGGCACCTGCGCGACCCGCGTGCTCGAACGCGAGCCCGAGCTGTGGGGCCGGGCCAGCCACGTTCGCTTATGCTGGCGACCGGGTGGCAAAATCGCCTGCCCTTTCCAACAACGCTCTTGCCTTAAAGAACAAGGAGACTCCCATGGCCATTACCGTCAACATCGATCTGGGCTACGAATTCGAGGTCAAGGCCAAGGCGGCCGATGTATTCGCCTTGCTGTCGGACGTTCCCGCCTCGGTCAGCCACTTTCCCAAGGTCGAAAAACTCACCGACATGGGCGACGGCGTCTACAAATGGGAGATGGAGAAGGTCGGCACCGCTCAGGTCAACATCCAGACGATCTACGCCAGCAAGTACGTGAGCGACAAGGCCAAGGGCACCGTGAAGTGGACGCCGGTCAAGGGCGTGGGCAATGCGCTGGTCGGCGGCAGCTGGGTGATTGCCGACAACAAGAAGTCCACCGCCATCGAACTCAAGATCCAGGGCACGGTGGACGTTCCCCTGCCTGGCTTGATGAAGATGGTGGTTGCGCCCGTTGTCGAGGGTGAGTTCGAAAAGCTCGTAGACAAGTACATCGCCAACCTGATCAAGAAGTTTGGTGGCGAGGTCTAGGAGGCCCCTAGACGGTCAGCTCTAGGATTTGCGCCGCTATTAGAGCCCGCGCCCTACGGCGAACTGTGAAAATTTGGCGCATCCCTACTTTCTTTTCAACAGGAAATATCCATGCGCACGCAATCCCTCTCCACCGTGACCACCGACCTGATCGAGTCCTATGGCAATACCGCCAGGAACGTCATCAACGCCTACCGTGCCAGCGGCGAGCGCGTCGCCGAATTCGTGGACCAGCGCTGGGACCGCGCACTGACCCAGTCCAGCGATCAGCTGGGCGCCGATGTGCGCAAGAATGCCCAAGCTCTGCACGACCTGCTCAACGGCTACTACAGCAAGAGCATCGCCCTGACTAGCGCCGGTGCCGATGCACTGGTCGACAAGGTGGTCGAACTCGCGGGCCAAGGCGTCACCCAGGTCGCCGCCAACGCCAGCCGCTTCGAAGAGCAAACCGGTACGGCAACGCTGAGCCAGCTCGCCCTGGCCGCCGTGCCCGCGGCCCTGGCGGTGAGCAAGGTCGCCAGCCAGATCGAACAGAAGTCCGGCCAACTCGCCGAAAAGATCGCCGGCGGCAAAGTCAAGGCCACGGTCGCATCCGTCAAGCGCGCTGCTGCCGCTGGCAAAGCCCGCGCGCGCAAAGCTGCGTAAGCGGCACCGGGGCCCGTCGCCTGACCGGACGCCCCACGCGGCGCTCCGGCGCGTCACTTTATGCCGTAACATTCCAGGTTGAGATTTCACTTTGCGAGACCAACCACGGAGGACCTATGGCCAAAGGCGAACAACGAAGCAACAAGATGGCGAAGAAACCCAAGAAGGACACTTCGCCCCCGAAGCAGACCAGCCCTTCGGATCGCCCCATGCCGCCCGTGACCACGGTCATGCCGCGCGGCAAAATCAAGAGTAAATAGCCCTTCGCCGGCAAAGGCGAAAGCGGTCTATTCAACGCAACGGCCAGGCGCGCCCCGTACTGCGGGCGCCGTGGCCAATATCTCCCCCAAGTCAAACGACTCGTTGCATCCTGCGCGGGGACTGCCGAACAATTCCTACGCACAGGCGCCCCGTTTAGGAGGACACTGGATTTCATTGCCCCTGAAAGGAAACGGCCATGCAGGTTCAAGTCAACACCGGTCACGGAATTGAAAACAAGGAGTCGCTGGAGCGTTGGGCCGCCCAGTATCTGGACGACGCGCTCGGGCATTTCAGGCAGGACATTACCCGTGTTGAAGTGCAGCTCAGCGACGAAAACAACGGCGGCAAGGGCGCTGCCGACAAGCGCTGCGCGCTGGAAGCGCGCCTCACTTTCCACCAGCCGCTGGCTGTGACCCATCACGCGGAAAACCAGGATCTCGCCTTGCGAGGGGCGGCCCTGAAGCTGCAGCATCTGCTCGAACACACGCTGGGCAAGCTTGAAAGCCGCCGCGGCCGGGACACCATACGC
>DATILI010000349.1:0-1688 GCA_035476635.1 Burkholderiaceae bacterium
AGTATCCTGGCGCTGCCGCGCATCGCCATCAACGGCGGGCGGCGCGGCTACCTGGTGGCGCTGGCGCCCGAAGTCTGTGTGCGCCTGATCGGCGCCCGGCCGGTGAACTGCGCGCTGGCAGAATAGCCGCCGGAGGGCTTCCCGCTTGCAACAACTCTATCCCGCACTCGCCACTGTCGTGGCCTACCTGATCGGCTCACTCTCGTTTGCCGTCATCGTCAGCCGCCTCATGGGGCTGAACGACCCGCGCACTTTCGGCAGCAAGAACCCGGGGGCCACCAACGTGCTGCGCTCAGGCAACAAAGCTGCCGCCATCATCACGCTGCTGCTGGATGCGTTGAAGGGCTTCCTGCCGGTGCTCGCGGTGCGGATGTTCGGCAGGGCCTATGGGCTGGAAGACGGTACCGTGGCCCTGGTGGGGCTCGCGGCGTTTCTGGGCCACCTGTATCCGGTGTTCTTCCGCTTCCAGGGGGGCAAGGGCGTGGCCACGTTCATCGGCGTGGTGTTCGGCATCCATCCGCTGCTGGGGCTCGCGACCGGTGCCACCTGGCTGATCATCGCGTATTTCTTCCGGTATTCGTCGCTGGCATCCCTGATCTCGGCCGCGTTCGCGCCGGCGTACTACCTGCTGGGCGATCGCATCCAGTGGTATTCGGACCGCGGCGTCGCCATGGCGCTCTTCGCCATGGCCATGCTGCTCGCGTACCGGCACCGCGAGAACATCAACCGGCTGCTGCAGGGCAAGGAGTCGCGCCTGGGCGCGAAGAAGCCGTAACGCTGCCGCGACGGTTCGCCGGGAGCGTCGGGCACCTGGTTACAGTGCTTTTAGATCATCCTAGCACCATCCACTTGGATGGTGCTAGGATGACTCCATGCCAGCCCGAAGCGCAAACCCCGTTGCCAAGCCCAAGCCCGTCGATGAAAAGCTGACGATCAACATCGGCTGTGTGGACCTCGGCCAGATCGACCTGCTGGTGCAGGAAGGCTTCTATGCCAACCGCAGCGACCTGATCCGCACCGCCATCCGCAACCAGCTCGCCGGCCATCAGGACGTGGTGCGGCAGATGGTGACGCGCAAGACGCTGGTGCTGGGCATCCAGCACTACAGCAGCGCCGACCTGGAAGCCGTCAGGGCGGCCGGGCAGACGCTGCAGATCAGGGTACTGGGGCTTGCCTCCATCGCCCTGGACGTCACGCCCGCGCTGGCCCTGTCCACCATCGAATCCATCACCGTGCTGGGTGCGCTGCACGCCAGCCCGGCCGTGAAGGCGGCATTGCGTGGCCGCACTGCGGCCCCATGAACGCGCCCATCACCAGGAGCTCGACATCATGAACCCTCATTTCCAGAAATTGATGAGCCAAGCCACCCGCCTCACCGGCAGCGGCCGTTTGCAGGCGGCCACCGCCGCGATCCAGTCGGCGTTGGCCGCCGCTGGCCTGACCCGGGCGGCCCCGACCCCTGCGTTCAAGGACGTGATCGACGTCCAGGCCCGGGAACTGCCATCCGACGCGCGGCAAGGCGTGGAGGCGCCCGTCGCCGAAGGCTTCATCGCGGGCAGCCACGCGGGCGCGGGCCTGCGCCGCGAGTACAAGCTCTACGTTCCGCCCGCGGCGGGGGAGCAGCCTTTGCCGCTCGTGGTCATGCTGCATGGCTGCACACAGGATCCGGACGACTTCGCCGCGGGCAC
>DATILI010000350.1:0-3886 GCA_035476635.1 Burkholderiaceae bacterium
CCTGGCAAGCGTCAGCAGCCGCAAGGAAATCCGCGACGCGCTTGCCATGCGCCTTGGGGCGGACGCGCCGATCGACTTCCTGATGCAGAACCTCAAGCGCAACGAAGAGCGCTTCGACTGGCGGCTCAACCTGATGGCCACTGCGCTGTGCATGCGTGATCTCTGCGACTTTCCGCCGCAGCTGAAGTACCAGCGCTACGCAGGGCCGGCGCTGTTCGCCGCAGGCGCGGACTCCGACTATGTGCGCGCGCAATCGCGCGCGGACATCCTGCGCCTGTTCCCAGGCGCGCGGATGGCGCAGATTCCCGAGGCTGGGCACTGGGTGCATGCCGACCAACCGGCGGCGTTGCTGCAGGCGCTGCAGCCCTGGCTGGCCGGAGTTCTCGCGCTGGCCGCGATCTGACCCGGCCTTTCACGACCACAAACTACGAAAGATACGTCCATGTCCGACAAGCTGCGCGAAGCCGCACTCGACTACCACCGCTACCCGACGCCGGGCAAGATCTCGGTGACGCCCACCAAGGCCATGGCTACCCAGCGCGACCTGGGGCTGGCCTATTCGCCCGGCGTCGCCGAGGCCTGCCTGGCCATCGTGGAAGACCCGCGCGAAGCCGGCAACCTGACCGCGCGCAACAACCTGGTGGCGGTGATCACCAACGGCACCGCCGTGCTGGGCCTGGGCAACATCGGCGCGCTCGCCGGCAAGCCGGTGATGGAAGGCAAGGGCTGCCTGTTCAAGAAGTTCGCCGGCATCGACGTGTTCGACATCGAGTTGGACGAGCTCGATCCGGACAAGCTGATCGACACCATCGCACGCATGGAGCCGACATTCGGCGGCATCAACCTGGAAGACATCAAGGCACCCGAGTGCTTCTACATCGAGAAGAAGCTGCGCGAGCGCATGAAGATACCGGTGTTTCACGACGACCAGCACGGCACCGCCATCGTCGCCGCCGCGGCCATCCTGAACGCGCTGCGGCTGGTGAAAAAAGACATTGGCGAAGTCAAGCTGGTGTGCTCCGGTGCGGGCGCCGCGGCGCTGGCATGCCTGGACCTGATCGTCAGCCTGGGCCTGAAGCGGAGCAATGTCCTGGTGGTCGACAGCAAGGGCGTGGTGTTCGCGGGTCGCGAAGGGGTCGACGAAAGCAAGGCGCGCTACGCGCAGGAAACCCACGCCCGGACCCTGGCCCATGCCTGCGAGGGCGCTGACATTTTCCTGGGCCTGTCGTCCGCTGGTGTGCTCAAGCCCGAGATGGTGAAGACCATGGCGCGCGACCCGATCATCCTGGCGATGGCGAACCCGACGCCCGAGATCATGCCGGAGGAGGCGCTTGCCGTACGCCCCGACGCGATCCTGGGGACCGGGCGTTCGGACTATCCGAACCAGATCAACAACGTGCTGTGCTTTCCCTTCATCTTCCGCGGCGCTCTCGACGTCGGCGCCACCACCATCAACGAGGAAATGAAGATGGCCACGGTGCGCGCCATCGCCGACCTGGCCCATGCCGAGATCCCGGAATCCGTGGCCAAGGCCTACGGCGCCGCCGGCCTTCGCTTCGGCCGCGACTACCTGATCCCCAAGCCCTTCGATCCTCGCCTGATCGAAGCGGTGGCGCCCGCCGTGGCGAGAGCCGCCATGGACTCTGGCGTCGCCACCCGACCCATCGCCGACATCGAGGCCTACCGCGCCGGTCTCGCGCGCTTCGTCTACCGCTCCGGCTCGGCGATGCAACCGGTGTTCTCCGCGGCGCAAAAGGCACCCAAGCGCGTGGTCTATGCCGAAGGCGAAGATGAGCGTGTGCTGCGCGCAGTGCAGATCGTTGTCGACGAGGGGCTAGCCTGGCCGATCCTGGTGGGCCGCCCGTCGGTGGTGGAGCAGCGCATCCAGGACTACGGGTTGCGCCTGGCTCCGGGCCGCGATTTCGAACTGGTGGATCCCGATACCGACGCACGCATGCCGCAGGCTGCGCAGGACTACTACCAGCTCACGCGGCTCAAGGGCGTCACGCCGCTCGCGGCAGAGTCCGCCTTGCGCCGCAATCCCACGGCGTTGGCCGCGATGCTGGTGCACCGCGGCGAGGCCGATGCCCTGCTATGCGGCATGTGGGGCGGCTTTCGCAACCACCTCGACGTCGTCGCCAACGTCATCGGGCTGCGCGCGGGCGTCGAGACGCTGGCAGCGATGAACATGCTGATGCTGGCCGAGCGCACGCTGTTCATCTGCGACACCCACGTCAACTACGATCCGAGCCCCGAGCAGCTCGCCGAGATCACCGTGCTGGCGGCCGACAGCATCCGCCGCTTTGGCGTAGTGCCGCACGCGGCGCTGCTGTCGCATTCGAGCTTTGGCAGCGAAGACACGCCCAGTGCGCGCAAGATGCGCCGCGCCCTCGAGCTGATCCGCTCGCTGAAGCCCCGCTTCGAGGTCGAGGGGGAGATGCACGGGGATGCCGCGTTGTCCAAGGAACTGTTGGACCAGGTGCATCCGGGTTCGGCACTCACGCGCGACGCCAATTTGCTGGTGATGCCCACACTCGATGCGGCCAACATCACATTCAACGTGCTCAAGGCCACTGCGGGCCACGGCATCACCGTGGGGCCCATCCTGCTGGGCCTGGCCAGGCCGGCCCACATCCTCACCCCCACGGCCACCGTCAGGCGCCTGGTCAACATGTCGGCGCTGGCGTCAGTGGAATGCGCGTCGGAATGGTCCAGCCGCACCGCTACCTCGGTGCTCTCGCAGATCCGTGCTGGCGCTGATGAGATTGCATAGCAGATCTCCGTAATGACCCGTATCCCGGCGCCATGACCGAGAAGCTGGCATTCGAAGCGATGGGCGAGGGTCCCCCCGTGGTGATCCTGCACGGGCTGTTCGGCTCCGGGCGCAACTGGGCGCCCATTGCCCAAGCCTTGGCCGGCACTTATCGGCTCTACCTGCCCGACGCGCGCAACCACGGCGCTTCACCCTGGGCTGAAGCCATGTCCTATCCCGACATGGCGCTGGATGTGCTGGAGCTGATCGATCACGAGCAATTGCAGCGGCCCGCGGTGATCGGCCACAGCATGGGCGGCAAGACCGCCATGGCCCTGGCCCTGGAGCACCCGCACGCGATCTCGGGCGTCGCAGTGGTCGACATCGCGCCGGAGGCCTACACGGACCAGTTCTCGCCCTATGTGAACGCCATGCGCGGCCTGGATATGGCGGCGGCCACCAGCCGCAAGGAAATCCAGCAGGCGCTGGCGACCCGCCTGGGCAGTGCAGCCCCGGTCGACTTCCTGATGCAGAACCTCAGGCGCAACGCTGAACGCTTCGACTGGCGGCTCAACCTGATGGCCACGGCCGTGTGCATGCGCGAGCTCTGCGGGTTTCCGCAGCAGCTGATGCGTCAGCACTACCCGGGGCCGGCCCTGTTCGTCGCGGGAGAGCATTCCGACTACGTCCGGCCTGAATCGCGCGCGGGCATCGTGCGCCTGTTTCCCCGGGCGCAACTGCAGCACATCCGCGACGCCGGGCACTGGGTGCATGCCGACGAGCCCGAGGCGCTGCTGCATGCGCTGCACCGATGGCTGGGCGAGATCGTCGCCCTGCCGGCGACAAGCTGACTCCGATTCAAATGCCAACGACCACCTGGCCACCGCTGTGGAAGGCGAAGGCTTCATGACACCTGCTTTGTTGTTCATCATCACCCACTGAAAAAAGGAGCCAACCATGTCCGATATCGTCATCGTCGCCGCCGCCCGCACTGCCGTGGGCCGGTTCGGCGGCACCCTGGCCAAGACCCCTGCCGTCGAGCTCGGCGCGCACGTCATCAAGGGCCTGCTGGCCCAGGCCGGCGTGCCCGGCGACGCCGTCAGCGAAGTCATCATGGGCCAGGTGCTTGCCGCC
>DATILI010000351.1:0-2760 GCA_035476635.1 Burkholderiaceae bacterium
TGGCGGAGTGGACGGGACTCGAACCCGCGACCCCCGGCGTGACAGGCCGGTATTCTAACCAACTGAACTACCACTCCTGGTAGGTAGCGTTCACTCTTGCGAGTCAAGTGCTCCAAACTTGGCGACCCTACGGGGATTCGAACCCCGGTACTCACCGTGAAAGGGTGATGTCCTAGGCCTCTAGACGATAGGGTCAAAACCTGTGGACTAACCAACTCGACACTTTTGGTGGAGGTAAACGGGATCGAACCGATGACCTCTTGCATGCCATGCAAGCGCTCTCCCAGCTGAGCTATACCCCCTTTGGAAATCTCTTAAAAAAGCTTTTTAAGAGAAAGCCTCGTTGGTGTCGAGCCTTGAATTATATAGCGGTTTTTATGCTCTTTGCAAACGCGCGAGAACAATTTCGCGCGAGAACAGCGCAAGAACCGCATCCAGCGAAGGCGTCTGCGCCGTGCCCATCACGAGCACGCGCACCGGCATCGCCAGCGCGGGCATCTTCAGGCCCTGCGCCGCCAAGACTTCCTTGATGGCAGCGGCAATCGATGGCTTGTCCCATGTGGCGCAGCCTGCCAGCTTTTCGGCAAGCAATGCCAGTGCCGGTTTCACGGCAGGCGTGACATGCTGCTCCAGCTCGCCGGCCTGGGGTTGGACGTCCGCGTAGAACGCCGTGGCCCAGCCAGCCAACGCGACGAGTGTGTCGCAGCGGTCCTTGAACAGGCCGCAAATCGCCGGCAGCCGCGCATCCGCAGCGATACCGCTCTTTTGCAATTGCGCAGCCACCAGCGGCGCCAGCGCCTCATCGGCCATGGCCTTCAGGTGCTGGGCGTTGACCCAGCGCAGCTTGGCTTCGTCGAACTGCGCAGCGCTGCGGCCCAGGTGGTCCAGGTTGAACCATTGCAGGAATTGCTCGCGGCTGAAAATCTCGTCGTCGCCGTGGCTCCAGCCCAGGCGTGCGAGGTAGTTGACCATCGCGTCGGGCAGGTAGCCCTCGTCGCGGTACTGCGTGACCGGCTTGGCGCCACTGCGCTTGCTCATCTTCTCGCCCTGCTCGTTGAGCACGGTCGGCAAATGGGCGTAGATCGGCGTTTCCTTGCCCAGCGCCTTGAAAATATTGATCTGCCGCGGCGTGTTGTTCACATGGTCGTCGCCACGAATCACATGCGTGATCGCCATGTCGATGTCGTCCACCACCACGCAGAAGTTATAGGTGGGCGTGCCCACGGCTTCGCCGTTCTGAGCCGGTCGCGCGATGACGAGGTCGTCGAGCTCGTCGTTGCTGATCTCGATGCGGCCCTTGACCTTGTCCTCCCACACCACGCTGCCGCCTTGCGGATTCTTGAAGCGCAGCACCGGCTGCACACCCACGGGAACGGGCGGCAGGGTCTTGCCTGGCGCCGGGCGCCAGGTACCGTCGTAGCGCGGCTTTTCCTTGGCCGCCATCTGCTTTTCGCGCAAGGCGTCGAGCTCGGCCACGCTCATGTAACAGGGGTAGACATGGCCCGCGGCCTGCATCTCGGCAAGCACGGCCTTGTAGCGGTCCATGCGCTGCATCTGGTAGAACGGGCCTTCGTCGTGGTCCAGCCCCAACCATGCCATGCCTTCGATGATGACGTCGACAGCCGCCTGGCTGGAGCGCTCCAGGTCGGTGTCTTCGATGCGCAGGATGAAGTCCCCGCCCGTGGCGCGCGCAAAGGCCCACGGATACAGCGCCGAGCGGATGTTGCCCAGGTGGATGAAGCCCGTCGGAGACGGTGCGAAACGTGTGCGTATTTTTGCCATTTACAGTGTGTCCAGGCCGCGCGAAAGGTCGGCCTTCAAATCGTCCAGGTGCTCCAGGCCCACGGCCACGCGCACCAGGTTCTGCCGGATGCCCGCGGCTTGGCGCTGGGCTTCGGTCAGGCGCCCGTGCGAGGTGCTGGCGGGCTGGGTGATGATGGATTTCACGTCGCCCAGATTGGCGGTGACCGACAGCAGCTCGGTGCTGTCGATCACATGGAAAGCATTGCGGCGGGCTTCGTCGGCGTCGGCCGCCTTGACATCGAACGACACCACCGCCCCACCCTTGCCCGATTGCTGGGCCATGGCGAGTTCGTGCTGGCCGTGGCTCTTGAGGCCGGGGTAGTACACGCGCTCGACCTTGGGATGCGCTTCCAGCCAGTGGGCCAGCGCAAGCGCCCGCTGCGACTGCGCCTCCATGCGGATGCCCAGTGTTTCCATGCCCTTGAGCACCACCCAGGCGTTGAACGGCGACAGGCTCATGCCCGCGCTGCGCATCACCGGAATGAATGTGTCCTTGATCAGCGCCTCACTCGCGCACAGGGCACCGGCTATCACTCGGCCCTGCCCATCGAGGTACTTGGTGCCGGAATGAATGACGATGTCGGCGCCGAACTTCACTGGCTGCTGCAGCGCCGGTGAACAAAAGCAGTTGTCCACCGCCAGCAATGCGCCGGCGTTGTGCGCCACGTCGGCCAGCGCGCGAATGTCGCAGACATCGGTCAACGGGTTGGTCGGCGTTTCGGCGAAGAGCAGTTTCGTCTCGGGGCGGACCGCGGCTTTCCACTCGGCCACATCGGTCTGCGAAACAAAGCTGCTTTGCACGCCGAACTTCGCGAACTCGCTGCCGATCAGCTTGATGGTGGAGCCGAACACCGAGCGCGAGCACACCACATGGTCGCCCGCCTTGAGCAGGCCCATGCACAGCAGCAAGATCGCGCTCATGCCACTGGAGGTTCCGATGCAATCCTCCATGCCCTC
>DATILI010000352.1:0-16990 GCA_035476635.1 Burkholderiaceae bacterium
GGGCTGATCACCGCAATGAGCCGCTGATAGTAGGCCTCCTGCAAATCGAACGCCACGTCGCGTGCCATGGCTCGCTCCCGTCCGAAGGCCAGCGCCGCCAACACCAGCCGGGGCAGCACCACCACCAGCAGCAACAGACTCGCGTACAGGTAGACCCAGCGCGCGCCAGCGACCGCGCCGTTGCCGGCGCCGAAGCGCAGGCGCGCCACTTCGTCCACCGTGAACGGTGCTTGCGAGAACAGCGCGACCACCGGCATGAAGAGCACGCTCAGGATGGCGTGCACCTGGCTTGCGCTGAGAAAGGTGCTCTCCCAGCCGACCTGGTACTCCACCACCAGGCCACGCGTGAAAAGCGATACCGCGACACCCGCGCCCCACAGGGCCGCGCACAAGTGCAGCACGCGCCGCCCGCGCTGCGCATTCAAAGCGGCCGTCATGGCATGCCAGCGCGTATAGAACCGCGCCGCAACCTCGGCCTGCACCTTGCCCGAACGGCGGCGCCATTCCCGCAGCGCGTCGACGGACCAGCGCAGTACGGGTAAAGGTGGCTGCTGCAAACGTGGCCGTGCCGCGGCGTACGAAACGGCAAGCAAGGCATACATCGCAAGGTTCCACAGCACGATGACAAGCAGCGGCAGGGACAGCAGATCCACGCGCTGGGGATTGGCAACTCTGTCGGTCAGCACACCCAGGATGAATGCAATGACAGGCAACGCCTGGGCCGACCAGCGCAACCACGGCCGCGGCTCCTGCAGCGCGGCCAGCGCCGAATCGTGTCTTTGCACGGCAGCCAGAACCAGCCCGGCGCGCTGGTGCAGAAGATGCGCCAATGCGGGTGGCCCCTTTGGCCCGCCGGCGGCATGGATGGCTTGCTCGCGAATCCGGCGGTCGATCTCGTTGCGCTCGGCCTCGCCAAGAAGCGTACCCCGTGTGTCAGCAGTCTCGATCGCCTGCGCCAGCACCACGCGCCGCGCCCACGCCTCATCCATGCTCATGCTTCAGTTTTCTGCATCGTCCCATTATGCCGAGCTGATGCCAGACCAGGAATACAGGAGAAGTCCGCATGCAATGGACCCTTGCAGCTATCAACAACGTAGCAAATGGCCAAAAAAAAGCTGCCCGAAGACAGCTCAATAGATGCACCTTTTGGAGGGAGGGAGGGAGGAGAAGATGCACCCAGGGGCATCTTAGGAATCGCCGCCGTCCGCGCGTGTAGGAACCGTCCTATGTGGGTGTAGGCAGATTGCCAATTGCACGGGTTGCTTGACTCTCGCCGCCAACGCAACGCCCGCCATCACCAGCGCCGCCGCGACAAGCGCAGCGCCCGAGAGCGGCTCATGCAGGACCCAGGCCGCGCCCGACACCGTCAACAGCGGCACCAGGGCTGCCGAGAGCGATGCCCTGGCCGCGCCCAGGCGTGCGATGGCAGCCATATAGGTCACAAGCCCCAGCAGGCCGGCGACGATCCCCTGGCCGAGCGCCTGGAACGCCACATCGCCCCACGGCGCGCTCCAGAGCCGCGGGGCGCCGAAATAAATCAGGACGGGCAACAACAGCAAACAGGACCAGGCATTGACGACAGCCGCGCCCTGCCACGGCGTCAGGCCGCTCTTGCGAAACATCAGCGTATACAAGGCCCAGAGCATCGCAGCCAGAAAAAACAACAGGTCGCCGCGCCAGGTGCTGGCCAGGCCCGCAAATTCTCCCGCACTGAAAACCGCCATGCCGGCCACGACCAGCGCCAGGCCCAGCAGGCGCTGGCCCATGACCTGTTCACGGTCCAACAGCCAGGCGCCCAGCGCGGTGAACAGCGGCACGCTGCCGGCCATGAATACGCCAATGTGCGCAGCCGGCGCCCATTGCGCCCCGGCCAGCACCACCAAGCCGAAAGGCAGGCCGCCGCCAAGCACCAGCAGCATCAGCTGGAGTCGCGGCAAACCGCGTGGCAACAGGCCGGTTTGGCGCAGCAGGGGCAGAAGCACAAGCGCCGGAACGGCGTAGCGAAGCACGGCCAGCTCCAACGGGCCCAGCGTGGTGCTGACACCGTGGCGCGAAGCGAGCTGCCAACCTGCGCCGATCAAAGCGGCCATCAGGCCGGCCACTACCCCCAGGACAAGGTTTTGATGCATGGCGCCAGTCTGGGCACGCCTGGCCCGGGCGGCTATCAGAATCCTGCTGAATTCAGCGGGCGAGGCCTGCCCTCGCCTGGGCCGGGCTCACACCGATTTCGCGGCGGAACACAGCCCCTAAATGGCTCTGGCTGCAAAAACCCAACTCATGCGCCAGGCCGGCGAGGTCGCGCTCGCCCTCCTCCAGCATCGCCAGCGCAGCGGCCAGGCGCAGGCGCTGGCGGTACTGGTGCAGGCTCAAACCCGTATGGCGCCTGAAGGTGCGCGCCAAATGAAACGCCGAGCTGTGCGCCGCATCGGCCACGTCCTGGAGCGTGCAGGAAGCGCCCGGCCGAGCCAGCAGGAAGCGCCGAGCCCGCACCACCGGATGCGACTCGCTCTCGCCCTGGCGCGCCGGCAGCGCTTCGCGCAACATCTGCGCGAGCACGCTGGCGGTGGTTTGCACGGTGTGGCGCCCGTTCTCCAAAGAACGCCAGTGCAGGCGCAGCTGGTACAAGGCAGCGGGCGCCAGCAACCAGGCGCCCGCCGTCGGCGTGGCGCCGCTCGCAGCGCCGCCTGGTGTCTCGCTCACCACCACGCTGTGGCGCTCGCCACCTTCGGCTTCGGGCTTGAGTTGATAGGCCACAGCGGCATCGACGCAAAAGGCCGTGAGGCTGTCCACCAGAAGGCTTGCGCCGGCACTGCGAAACTGCGTCGCGCCGCTTGCCGGCAGCACCAGGCGCCGGCTGGCCGCGTGGTAGACGGGGCTCCATTGCGGCGCAGCGGCATGCGAGCGCACGCGCTCCACCCGCAGGCGGGCACCGGCGGCGAGCAGGGTGCGGTCTTGCGGCATGCCGGTGCGCGCCCGAATCCTGGGCTCAGTCGGCGCGCGAACCGCCCGCGGTTCGCAGCGTTTCCAGTACCGTGCCCTTGCCGACTGCGGAGGAGCCCCACAGCATGCGGAATGGCGTTCCCACCGGGAAACGATGCACCGCCTGCGTCGGCCGCAGAAACTCCAGCTCCAGGCTTTGCACCTCTTGCGCGCCCAGGTAGCTGGCGGGGGCCTGAGGGCTGCGCGCCCGGAAACCCTCACGGCCGACGACCAGTGTGAAGAGGTGCTGCTCGGGGTCTTGCGGTACTGGCAAAGACTGCGCCTGGTGAGACGCCAGCGGTGTGAACTCGACGACGACATGCGCCGCGAACGGAAGGCCATGCGCAAAGGCCAGCGGCGGCGGGGCCGGCCGTGGCAGCTTGTTGCCGATGTAGCCCACCACATTGCCGATCACCGGCAGCCACAAGACCAGCATCAAGGTGCCGAGATCATGCAACAGGGACGGGTTGTCGGCCCAGTACCTGATGGCCCCACCCGCCACGGCGAGGCAGAGCAGGACGACGACAACGAACTTGCGGCGCGGGGAAGTAGCTTTCACGGCGAACGGAGCGGCGTTTTGGTGAAGCCCAGGCTTGTTCAGCGGCTCTTGCGCGGAGGCAGGCCGGTGTGCTGGGTCAGGATGCGGCCACGCGCCGCCTGCACCGGTTTCAAAGCCACCGTATCGGTCGATTTGCCCGTTGCCTTGACCGAAGGAGCGGCGGTGGAATTCTTGCGGCGCGCACTCTGGTAGCTGCCGTCAGTCAGCGGCTGGTAGGTCGGGATCAGGTGATGCTTGCCATTGCCAATCAGATCGGCACGGCCCATGGTCTTGAGCGCATCGCGCAGGAGCGGCCAATTGTTGGGGTCGTGGTAGCGCAAAAAGGCCTTGTGCAGGCGCCGGCGCCTTTCGCCGCGCACGATGTCCACCGGCTCGCTGTCGCGCGTGATTTTGCGCAGCGGATTCTTGTTGCTGTGGTACATCGCCGTGGCCGTGGCCATCGGGCTGGGGTAGAAGGTCTGCACCTGGTCGGCGCGAAAGCCGTTTTTCTTCAGCCACTGCGCCAGGTTCATCATGTCCGCGTCGCTGGTGCCCGGGTGCGCGGCGATGAAGTACGGAATCAGGTATTGCTTCTTGCCGGCTTCGGCCGAGTACTTCTCGAACATCGCCTTGAATTTGTCATAAGTGCCGATGCCGGGCTTCATCATCTTGGTCAGCGGCCCCTGCTCGGTGTGCTCGGGCGCGATCTTCAAGTAGCCGCCGACGTGGTGCTGCACCAATTCCTTCACATACTCCGGGCTCTGCACGGCCAGGTCGTAGCGCAGGCCCGAGCCGATCAGGATTTTCTTCACGCCCTTCAGGGCCCGCGCACGGCGGTACATCTTGATCAGCGCGCTGTGGTCGGTGTTCAGGTTCTGGCAGATGCCGGGGTACACGCAGCTGGGCTTGCGGCAAGCGGCTTCGATCTCGGGGCTCTTGCAACCGATGCGGTACATGTTGGCCGTGGGGCCGCCCAGGTCGGATACGACGCCGGTGAAACCGCTGACCTTGTCGCGGATTTCCTCGATTTCGCGGATCACCGAGTCTTCCGAGCGGCTCTGGATGATGCGTCCTTCGTGCTCGGTGATGGAGCAGAAAGTGCAGCCGCCGAAGCAGCCGCGCATGATGTTCACCGAGAAGCGGATCATCTCCCATGCCGGAATCTTGGTCGCGCCGTCATGGCTGCCGTTTTCGTCGGCGTAGCACGGGTGCGGGCTGCGCGCGTAGGCCAGGTCGAACACGTGGTCCATCTCGGCCGTGGTCAGCGGGATGGGGGGCGGGTTGATCCAGACGTCGCGCGCCGTCACACCCTCGCCGTGCGCCTGCACCAGCGCGCGCGCGTTGCCGGGGTTGGTTTCCAGGTGCAGCACGCGGTTGGCATGGGCATACAGCACCGGGTCGCTCTTGACCTGTTCATAACTCGGCAGGCGGATCACGCTGCGGTCGCGCGGCGGCACCTTGAGCCTTTGCTTAAGCGCCGGGTTGGGCACGAAGGTCAACGGCTGGATCGCCGGGTTGGCCTCGGACGCCTGGGCCCCACCCTCCTCCTTGCTGCAGGTACTGCCCTGGGATTGCGCCTGCTCGGCGGTCGTCATGTACGGATTGACATGCTCTTCGACGCGGCCCGGCGCGTCGACGCTGGTGGAGTCGATCTCGAACCAGCCCTTGCCGGTTTCGTCGTCGCTGCGGCGCACAAAGGCCGTGCCGCGCACGTCGGTGATCTTCTCCACGGGTTCGCGTGCCGCCAGGCGGTGGGCGATTTCCACGATCGCGCGTTCGGCGTTGCCGTACAGCAGCAGGTCGCACTTGGCGTCCACCACGACCGAACGGCGCACCTTGTCGGACCAGTAGTCGTAGTGCGCAATGCGCCGCAGCGAACCTTCGATGCCGCCGAGCACGATGGGTGCATCCTTGTAGGCTTCACGGCAGCGCTGGCTGTAGACGATGGCGGCGCGATCAGGCCGCTTGCCGCCGACGTCGCCGGGGGTATAGGCGTCGTCGCTGCGAATCTTGCGGTCGGCCGTGTAGCGGTTGATCATCGAATCCATATTGCCGGCCGTCACGCCGAAGAACAGGTTCGGTTTACCCAGGGCCTTGAATGGTTCGGCGCTTTGCCAGTCGGGCTGGGCGATGATGCCGACGCGAAAGCCCTGCGCCTCGAGTGCGCGACCGATCACCGCCATGCCGAAGCTCGGGTGGTCGACGTAGGCGTCGCCGGTCACGATGATGATGTCGCAACTGTCCCAGCCGAGCTGGTCCATTTCAGCGCGGCTCATCGGCAGGAATTTGGCCGTGCCGAAGCGGGCCGCCCAGTACTTGCGGTAGCTGGTAATGGGCTTGGCGGCGCGCGCGAAAAAGGAAACGTCGACTGGGGCGTTCATCTGGGGCTTTTGGGGATAACCCTATATTTTAAGGTTTCAGGCACCTAAAAGCCACCTGAATCAGCATGACTCAGCGCGCAGCATGGGCAATCAGCCTGTCCAGCATGGTTCCCAGCTGCCTTTGCTCGGCCACGGACAGGCAGCCAAAGATCTCCTCGTTGCGCCGCGCAATCGTGGCCATCACGTCGTTCCAGAGCTTGTTGCCCGCCTTGGTCAGCGTGAGCACCACGCCACGCGCGTCAGTAACGCTGGCCTCCTTGCTCACCAGGCCGCGCTGCACCAGCGCTTGCGCCGCGCGGCTGGCCTGGCCTTTGTTGAGATTGGCGCCGGCCGCCAGGTCGTTGACGGAGAGCGGCGCGAAATTGCCGATGGCGGCCAGACAGCGCGCCTCGCCCACGGGCAGGCCGAACTCCTCGGCATAGGCATCGCTGCTGTGCTTGTCGGTGAGCTTGGCGATGCGGTGCAGCCGCCAGGTGAGGTACTGGTCAAGCGGCGAGTCCCTGCCCTCGCCGGGCTTACGTGGCATCTGCAGCCTTTGCAGCGCATTGCCGGTGCGCGTTGGCGATCAAGGGCAGTACTTCATCGGCACTGCCAGCGCGGCTCATGAGCGAGAGGCAAACCATAGCCAGAAACAATGGTGCCTGCTGCGGCCCCACTTCGGCCAGCGTTTCGCACAACACGGAATAGGAATGATCGAGATCAGCGTCGGTCATAGGAGTCCCTTCTCTTTCATGGTGGCCAGCAGCGGCGCGATATCGAGCCCGCGCCAGCGGCCCAGCACATAGCCGTCGGGCCGCACCAGCACCAGCGCTTGCGCGCCTGCATCGGGCAGGCCATAGCGCTCGTAGGCTTGGCGCTGCGGGTCGGCCTCGGGCGAAATTTCAAGCACGGCGATGCCTTGCTGGACCAGCGCCCGAGCCGCCTCGGGCATGGGGCCATCGCTGAACACCAGGCACAGGAAATCGGCGCCAAACAATCCGCTCAGGTGCTGCGGGCCAGAGGGCCCGGCCAGCAGGGCCTCGGGTGCGGGCGCGCCCGGAGCGGCCAGCTCGTGCGTCCAGCTACCCGCCTGCGGCCCATTCAGCGGCGAAGCGAGATAGCGGATGGGCGCCGACTGGCGCGGGTTGATCAGCGAACGCACTTTTTCATCGCTGACCGCCAGCCGCAGCGTGGCCTCGCGCAGGAGGCTGAAGGCGAAGTTGGGTGGCGCCATGAATTCGGTGCTCTTGGCGCCGTGGGCGATGTTCTCGCGCGCTGCGTGCACGCGCTCGACCGAGTAGGAGTCGAGCAGGCTTTCAGGAGCGCCGCCTTCGATCACCCGGGCCAGCTTCCACGCCAGGTTGCCCGCGTCGTCCAGGCCGGAGTTCAAGCCGCGCACGCCGAAGATCGGCACCAGGTGCGCCGCATCGCCCGCAAACAGCACGCGGCCGTGGCGGTAGCTTTCCAGGCTCAGGCATTTGGCGTTGTAGATCGAGATCCACAGCGGCTCCCAGGGCGCGTCCTCGCCGATCATCGCGAGATGGCTTTGCACGCGCGGCAGCACGTTTTCCGGTTTGACCGCCTCCACCGGATCCTCATCGTCGCGGATCTGGTAGTCGATGCGCCAGACGTCGTCGGGCTGGCGGTGCATGAGGATGGTCGAACCCGGGTTCGAGGGCGGGTCGAACCAGGCCAGGCGCTCCACCGCGCGCCGGGTTTTCTGCACGATGTCGACAATCACGTACTTGCCGTCGTATTGCGTGCCCTGCAGCTGCAGGCCCAGTTGCTCGCGCACGGTGCTGCGGCCGCCGTCGCATGCGACCACGTAGCCGGCTTGCACGGTTTGCATTCCCCCTGGGGTTTGCACGTCCACCTGCACGCCATCCGCCTGGCGGCGCACCGCCACGACGCTGCTGTCAAAGCGCACATCGGCCAAAGGCCCAAACGCCTGCGCGGCGCGGTGGGCGAACTCCTCCACATGGAACTGCTGGATGTTGAGCATGGGCGCAAAGCGCTGCGTGGGTTCGCTGGGCATCTGGAAATGCAGCACTTGCGTGTCGCGCCAATAGCTGCGCCCGCCGACCCAGGACAAGCCCTTGGCCACCAGCGGCCGGTCGGCGCCGACCCAACCCAGGATTTCCTGCGAGCGGCGCGACATGCAGATGGCGCGGCTGCCGCTGCAGTAGCCCCCATCGGCCTCGATCACGAGGCTGGCCACGCCATGCCGCGCGAGCAGCGCCGCCAGGGTCAGGCCAACCGGCCCGCCGCCGGCAATCAGCACCGGAACATTGGCGGGAATGGGAAGATCAGGATTCATCGCGGCTCCGTATTTATTGGTTGCGCGTGCAACTACATGCGCGTTTATACCGCTATTTTGTTGCGTGCGCAACCAAATACCAGTATGCACAATGCCAACCTATGGAGGCCCTGGAACCACGCATTGCCGCACTGCTGGCGGACCTGATCCTGCTGTTGCACGCCGGCGTGGTCGGGTTTGTGGTGCTGGGCGAGGCGCTGTTCCTCGCGGGCGGCCTTCGCGCCTGGCGATGGGTGCGCAAGCTGGCGCTGCGGCTTGCGCACCTGGCCTTGATGCTGTTCATCGCAGTACAGGCCTGGCTTGGCGCGCTGTGCCCATTGACGGTATGGGAGCAGGCATTGCGGCGGCGCGCGGGCCAGAGCGGCTACCGCGAATCGTTCATCGAGCACTGGCTGGCGCGGCTGATCTTCTTCGAGGCGCCGTGGTGGCAGTTTGTTGCCCTCTACACGGCGTTCGCCACGCTCGTGCTGCTGACCTGGTGGTGGGTGCCGCCGGCGCGCCGCTGAAACCTTACTCCAGCCCCAGTTCCTGGATCTTGCGGGTGATGGTGTTGCGGCCGATGCCGAGCTTTTGCGCTGCCTCGATGCGGCGGCCACGTGTATTGGCCAGCGCCGTGAGGATCAGCTTGGATTCGAAGCGCCGCGTCAGCGCATCCCACACATCGTGGCGGCCGGTGGCCAGAAGGGCCAATGCCTCGGCCTCCAGGCCTGCCTCCCAGGCTGCGGCGGCTGGCACGGCAACCGGGGCCGCCGGCACGAAAGCCGGTGATTCCTCGGGCGCCACGCCGGGTTCGGCGCTCGCGGGCAGGGCGCGCCCTGCCGGTTCGGCCAGCGAGGGCGATTCGAAAACAGGAGGCGCCGCACTCTGGGGCCTTGCGGCACCAGGCGAGGCCGTGGCGATCGTGACCTCCGGGGGCAAGTCCTTGGGCTCGATGACTTGCGCCGGTGCCATCACGGTGAGCCAGTGGCAGATGTTTTCCAGCTGCCGCACATTGCCCGGGAAACCGAAGAGGCCGAGCTGCGCCAGCGCCGCGTCGGCAATGCGCTTGGGCTCGACTCCCAGTTGCTTGGCGCTTTGCTGCAGGAAGTGGCGCGTGAGCATGGGCACGTCTTCCCTGCGCTCGCGCAAGGCGGGCAGGCGCAGCCGGATCACGTTCAGGCGGTGGAACAGGTCTTCGCGGAACGCACCGTCCTTGACGCGCTGCTCCAGGTCCTGGTGCGTGGCGGCAATCACGCGCACATTGGCCTTCACGGCACTGTGGCCACCAACCCGGTAGAAATGGCCGTCGCTGAGCACACGCAGCAAACGGGTCTGCAGGTCGAACGGCATGTCGCCGATTTCGTCAAGAAACAGCGTGCCGCCTTCGGCCTGCTCGAAGCGGCCGCGGCGCATGGTCTGCGCGCCGGTGAAAGCACCGCGCTCGTGGCCGAAGAGTTCGGATTCGAGCAGGTCTTTCGGGATGGCCGCGGTGTTGATCGCGACAAACGGGCCGTTGGCCCGCGGTGAATGCTTGTGCAGTGCGCGTGCAACCAGCTCCTTGCCGGAGCCCGATTCGCCGGTGATCATCACCGTCACGTTGCTTTGCGACAGCCGGCCGATGGCGCGAAACACGTCCTGCATGGCGCTGGCCTGGCCCAGCATCTCGGGCGCGGCACTCATGCGCTCCTCGGCCACTTCCTCGCGCTGGCTTTCCTCGACGGCGCGACGGATCAGCTCGACCGCCTTGGGCAGATCGAACGGCTTGGGAAGGTATTCGAAGGCACCGCCCTGGAAGGCCGAGACGGCGCTGTCGAGGTCGGAAAACGCGGTCATGATGATGACCGGCAGTCCCGGGTGCTTTTCCTTGACCTTGCCCAGCAGGTCCAGGCCGGAGCCGCCGGGCATGCGGATATCGCTCACCAGCACCTGCGGACCCTGGTCGTCGGCTTCTTCGTCCAGCGCCTTGAGCACTTCCTTGGGATTGGTGAAGCTGCGGGTCGGCAAGTCCTCCCGCAGGAGCGCCTTCTCCAACACGAAGCGGATGGATTGGTCATCATCTACGATCCAGATCGGCTTCATGTTTTTTTAGTCACCTCAGGTCAGTCAACGCATCAATAAAAATCAGGGCAACGGAATCAGCAGCTTGAAATCCGTACGGCCTGGAACGCTCTCGCACTCGATCAGGCCATGGTGCTGCTGGACAAAAGTTTGCGCCAATGTCAGCCCCAGCCCGGACCCCCCTTCCCGTCCGGAAACCAGCGGATAGAAGATCCTGTCCTTGATCGAGTCCGGCACGCCGGGCCCGTTGTCAATGACATGCAATTCCAATGCCAGTCGATAGCGTTGCTTGCCGAAAGTTACCTGTCGCGCGATTCGTGTGCGAAACACGATGCTCGCGTCGCCCAGGGTGATGCGCTCGGACAGCGCCTGCGCTGCGTTGTGCACGATGTTCAATACGGCCTGGATCAGTTGCTCGCGATCGCCGCGGAACTCCGGCACCGAGGTGTCGTAGTCGCGCACCACGCGCAGGCCCTTGGGAAACTCGGCGAGGATCAGCGAGCGCACGCGCTCGCAGACCTCGTGGATGTTGACGTCGCCCACGACGTGCGGGCGGCGGTGCGGTGCAAGCAGGCGGTCCACCAGTGTCTGCAGGCGGTCGGCCTCGTGGATGATGACCTGGGTGTATTCGATCAAGTCCCTGGACTCGATTTCCATCTGCAGCAGCTGCGCGGCGCCGCGGATGCCACCCAGCGGATTCTTGATCTCGTGGGCGAGGTTGCGGATGAGCTCCTTGTTGGCCTGGGCCTGGTCGATCAGGCGCTCCTCGCGGTCCTGGCGCGCCTGCTGCTCCAGCGGCAACAGTTCGATGATGACCTCGCCGGGGCGCTCGGTCTGGGCCACGATGACGTGCACCGGCACCGGATCGTGGTTCAGGCGCTTGAGCCAGGCGTCGTAGCGCAAGGCGGCGAATTCGTTGCTGCCGGCGCCGTCCAGGGCATTGCGAAGGATGTGCGGCTCGGTAAAGAAGTCGGCCAGGAGCGAACCCTCGATGGTCCGGCGAGAACTGCCGATGGCATCCTCGAGTGCGGCATTGGCAAACAGCACATGGCCGTCGGTGCGCACAACGGCGACCAGGGTCGCAAGAAGATCGAAGGCCTGAAAGCGCGTGAAGAAGGATGAAGGGTTCAAGCCTGCTATTTTGACGCAGCGGGAACAACCCGGCCCAGTTCGCGGCGAATGCCGGCGATGTCGCTGTCCACCCGCGCAAGGCTGGCCTTGAGTTCGGCTGTGCGGTCCAGGTATTTCTGGTAATTGCGCGCTTCGTCGCCACGGCGCTCGGGTTCGCCGCCGTTGTATTCCCTGGCGATCTCGGCACGGCGCGCTTCGGCCTTCTTCAACTCGGATTCGAGGATGCTGCGCGCCTCGTTGTCGCGCGCGCGCTGGTCATTGGCCTCCACACGCTGCCCGGCTTGCGGCGCCGTCACGACCCGGCTTGCGGCTGGCGCGCCGCGCGGCCCTTCGATCACCGTGATGTTGCCGCCTTCGACGAGCTTGCAGTCACGGGCCTTGGCCGTACTGACGTTGTTGGTGTATTCATTGCCGCAACGGTAGATGCGGTCCTGGGAAAAACTCGGGTTCGCTGCCAGCAGGGCTGCCAATGCAAACGGTAGATAAGGTAAGGCGTTTTTCAGTGTCATGCTTTGACCCCGCAACTCAGCACACAGGGCTACGCCCAAGTATCCCGCAATCGCAGGGCAACGCAAAGTCCACGCAATAACCATAAAAAAAGGACGGCTCGCGCCGTCCTTTTCATGCAACACGTTGCTTGCCGCTTACAGCGAGTAGTACATGTCGAACTCGACCGGGTGCGTAGCCATGCGGAAACGCGTGACTTCCTGCATCTTCAGTTCGATGTAGGCATCGATCATGGTGTCGGTGAAGACGCCGCCCTTGGTCAGGAAGCTGCGGCCCTTGTCCAGGTAGTCCAGCGCCTGGTCCAGGCTGTGGCAGACGGTCGGCACCTTCGCGTCTTCTTCCGGCGGCAGATGGTACAGGTCCTTGGTGGCGGCTTCGCCCGGGTGGATCTTGTTTTCCACGCCGTCCAGGCCGGCCATCATCAAGGCCGAGAAGCACAGGTACGGGTTGGCCAGCGGATCGGGGAAGCGCGCTTCGATGCGGCGGCCCTTGGGGTTGGCAACGTACGGAATGCGAATCGAGGCCGAGCGGTTCTTGGCCGAGTAGGCCAGCTTCACCGGGGCTTCGAAACCGGGCACCAGGCGCTTGTAGCTGTTGGTGCCGGGGTTCGTGATGGCGTTCAGTGCGCGGGCGTGCTTGATGATGCCGCCGATGTAGTACAGAGCGAAGTCCGACAGGCCCGCATAGCCGTCGCCGGCGAACAGGTTCTTGCCGTCTTTCCAGATCGACTGGTGCACGTGCATGCCCGAACCGTTGTCGCCAACAAGAGGCTTGGGCATGAAGGTCGCCGTCTTGCCATAGGCGTTGGCGACGTTCTGCACCACGTACTTGAGCAGCAGGGTCCAGTCGGCGCGCTGCACCAGGGTGCTGAAACGCGTGCCGATTTCGTTCTGGCCAGCGCCCGCCACTTCGTGGTGGAACACTTCGACCGGGATGCCCAGCGATTCCAGGATCAGGGACATTTCGGCGCGCATGTCTTGCGTGCTGTCGACCGGGGGCACCGGGAAGTAGCCGCCCTTGACGGTGGGGCGGTGGCCCTTGTTGCCGCCTTCGATCTTCTTGCCGCTGTTCCAGGGTGCTTCGTACTCGTCGATCTTGTAGAAGGTGCCCGACATGTCGGAGTTCCAGCGCACGTCGTCGAAGATGAAGAATTCGGGTTCCGGACCGAAGAAGGCGGTGTCGCCCAGGCCGGAAGCCTTCAGGTAGGCTTCAGCGCGCTTGGCGATGGAGCGCGGATCGCGGTCATAGGCCTTGCCGTCGCCGGGTTCCAGCACGTCGCAGGTGAGGAACATCGTCGTTTCTTCGAAAAACGGGTCGATGTTGGCGGTGGAAGGATCGGGCATCAACAACATGTCGGATGCCTCGATGCCCTTCCAGCCGGCAATCGAAGAACCGTCAAAGGCATGGCCTGACGTGAACTTGTCGTCGTCGAAATGCGAAACGGGTACCGTGACGTGCTGCTCTTTGCCACGGGTGTCGGCAAAACGGAAGTCGACAAACTTGACTTCGTTTTCCTTCACCATCTTCATCACGTCTGCGACGGTCTTTGCCATCAGGTTTCTCCTAATTGGATGGTTGTTAAAAAATGGACAGGGTAAGAATGCAGTTTTTGTGCCAAAGCTGGTGCATGGGCCGCAGATTGCAAACCCCGTATTCTGCCTTGATCGGCATGGCTATTTCGCGCTTTCCCCTCAAGTAGCCCGCGCCGCGCGCATCAACCGCCTGGGTTTGGTGCAATTTCGATACCGCACCTTTACAGTGCGACCATCAACGCACCAATTCGGGGCCCAGTTTGGCATTGAACCCTTGCAAGCCTGTCAACAATGCCGGGTAGGCGCCCTCGACCAACTGGGGGCTACCCTTTACCCCCAATTCGATATGGCGCCCGTATTCGGGGTGGTCGACGCTCGGCAGGCTGAACACCTTGACCCCGCTGAAAAGCCGCTCGATGTCTTCCATGAGCGGCGTAAGCGTCGCCTCCATCGCGCCAAAGACGATGACGGACTTTTCCACATAGGCCGCCTGTTGAAAGAGATCGGCGTAGTGGTGGTCCAGCACCCATTCGATCATCGGCCAGGCCATGACCGGAAAGCCGGGGACGAAATGGACGGCGCCCCCGGCCGAGCCCTGGCAACTGAAGCCCGCGATCTTGTTGTAGGGATTGGGGATGATCTGCGCGCCCTTCGGGAATACGCCCATGTTGAGGCGATGGATGTTGTCGGGCCGGTCGGGCTCGTAGGGCAAGCCCTGCTCTTTCGCGATGTCCCGCATGCGTTCGCGAATCAGGGCTTCGGCCTCGGGGTGCAATTGCAGTTCTGCATCCAAAGCCTTGGCCGCGCACTGGCGCGTGTGGTCGTCCGGCGTGGCGCCAATGCCGCCACAGGAGAACACCACATCGCCCGACGCAAAGGCGCGCCGCAGCGTGGCCGTGATGCGCTCGGGCGAATCGCCCACGTAGTCGGCGTAGGCCAGTTGCAGGCCGCGCGCTGCCAGCAGTTCGATGACCTTGGGCAAATGCTTGTCGGCACGCTTGCCCGACAGGATCTCATCGCCGACGATGATCAGGCCGAAGCTGGCAGGCGTTTCAACGGATTCAGGGAAGGAGGATGGGGCGGTCGGGTTTGGGCTCATCCGGCAATGCTACCGGCAAGCCTTCCATCGGAACCGGCGCTGGCGCCAAAACCGCGTCGGCGCGCAGCTTTTCCAGAGCCGCGAGGCAATAGTGGGAAAACCATAGCGAAGCGAACGCAAAGATCAAGGTATAGATCCAGATCGCCAGCGGCACCAGGATGACGAATGCCGCCGCAAACAAGGCCCCGGAGGCCCAGACGATGCTGGGCGCCGCGCCCAGGTAGCCGGTCAGCACGCCAATGCCCAGAAGCCAGCCGCGGTGCTCCCGCAGGAGCTGGCGCCGCTCATCCCGGCTTGCATGGTCGGAGAGCGCGTCAAACGCCATCACGCGGTACGTGAGCCAGCCCCAGATCAGGGGAGGCAGCAGCAAGATGAGCGGTGGGACCAGCCACAGCGGAATGGAAATGACCAGTGCCACAAAGGCCAGCGCCGTCGAGCCCAGCGACCAGAGCACGCTGACCAGGAATGAACCACCCTTCTTGCGCTCAAGCCCCGGGAAACGCCGCTCGGCGACCATCGCCACCAGGGCGGGCGTCATCATCATGGCCACGATCAACAGGGACAACAGCACGATCAGCGGCGTAACCGCAAAAATGACGATCAGCGGCGCCACAACGGTCTTGAGATTGCCCGCGCCCATACCCTCAAGCCAGGTCCACAGCTTCGCGATCAGCGACCAGGAATCGAGCGCGCCGCGCACCCAGTCCAGCGCCGGCTCCCAGTAGAAGTAGCCCAGGCCCAGGGACAGCGCCACCATGATGATCAGCGGCAGGAACGAAAGGGCGATCACGCGCGGATGCACGCAGTACGCCACCGCGCGCCAGAAAGAGTCGAGAAGCAGGCTCATGGGGGAAGCATACCCCGGCGGCGCAGTAGCTCCGCGAGGCGGTGTTTACGCGCGGCCGAACAGCCGCTTCAGCCCCAGCCACTGCTGCGACCAGAACCCGCGCCCGTAGTCGCGGCCCTGCTCCGCCTGGTCGCGTACGCCCGTGGGGTCGTAGCGCTGCTCGAAGTTGACGGTGCCGAACAGCATGTCCCACCACGGCAGCAGCACGCCGAAGTTGTGCCCGCCAAGGGCGGGACTGCGGCCCTTGACCAAGAGCTGCGCCTGCCCGCCGGCCTCGTGCCCGATGCCGATGCTGTGGTGCAGCCGGTGAAAGCGCGGGCTGATCCACAGGCGCTCGCCGACCGGGCCGAACCACAGCCGCAGGTTTGCGTGCTGCAGGCTTTCGCTGAGCTGCGTAAAGGCCACCACGGCGATGAACTGCCCTGGCGCCACGCCGATCAATTGCGCCACGACCACGATCAGGCTGTCGCGCAGCACGTCGTCCAGCAGGTGATTGCGGTTGTCGCTCCACATCGTCATCTGCCGCTGCGCATGGTGCAGCGAATGCAGGCTCCACCACCAGTTCAGGCCGTGCTGGCCACGGTGGATCCAGTAGTCGACAAAGTCGAACACGATCAGGTACAGCGCAAAACTCACCACGGCCTGGTCGGTCACGCCAATCCAGAGCTGGTCCAGGTGAAAGGTGCCAAGGCCCGCCACGCGCAGCATGCCGAAGAAGTCGTCGAACAGCGGATCGAGCGAAAAGAACAGCGCCAGGCGAAACAGCCCCAGGCGGTGGATCAGCGTGTACAAAATGTCGGTGCGAATGGTGGCGCGGTCGGTCACCGGTTCGACCGGGCGCCAGCGCTGCAGCGGGGCGACGATGGCCACCAGCACGGCGATCTGGATCAAGCCCACCAGCAGCCAGCCGGTGGCGGCAAACGCGTCTTCCACCAGATTGCCCAGGCCGAGCGCGAATACCGCGGGTTGGACCAGCGTTTCATACAGCCACTGCTGCGCATCGGAAAAGGCGTCGGTCATCCAGTCCATGCCAGCCCTCACGGGCGCTGCGCGATCCAGCCCTTGTAGTCGGGATGGTCGCGCAAGGTACGAAAGCAAAAGCCCTTTTCCTTCAGACCCACGATCAGGGGCTCCAGCACAGCGGGCGCCCATGGGTCCTTGCGCGACCAGATGCCCAGATGTGCAAGCAGGACGTCCCCGGATCGGATGCCCTGCAAGGCCCGCTGCAGCAGCGCGCGGTTGCTGACTTGCTCGCTGGGCAACTCATCGCCCAGGAAGCCCGCGGTCGACCAGCCCACGTGGGCATACCCGCAGGCTTTGGCGGCGTCGAGCAAGGCGGGCGAAGTCTTGCCGCCGGGTGCACGGAACAGGGGCAGCGGCTTGACACCGGTAATTTCTTGCAAACGATCGGAGGCGCGGCCGATCTCGCGGCAGTACTCTGTGCCGGTCATGGTGAAGTCCCGGCCCTCACGCGGCCCGGCCGAGGGGCGAATCCGGAATTGCACTGGCGTGGTCCCCAAGTCGCCGCGCCAGTAGGCATGGTCATAGGTGTGCGATGCGAAGGCATGGCCCTCGGCGGCACGCGCCTTCCACCACGGCGCCCAGCGCGTGCCCAGGCTGCCATCGCCCTGCTTGGTACGCTC